>JAFZPG010000045.1 GCA_017550425.1 Lachnospiraceae bacterium
AGATCTTCAAGAATAAATGGCAACATATATATCGGATACAATTTCAGCATTTCAGCATTACCAATATCCTTTTGGGATAGCAGAACTTGTTTTGCTACCTGCTTTGAGTATTTCTGACTAAACTCTGTTATCGATTCATGCTTACCTATTCCGGATGATTTAACTTCTATCGGAACAATTTTGGTTTTTGATGCAAGTAGAAAATCAACCTCGTAGTAATGGGAACTATTCTCTTTTTCCCAAGTGTGATAATACAATGATCTATCCGAAGCTGCTATCACCTGTGCAACGGCATTTTCATATAAGTATCCCAAATCTGCCGGAAGAGAGTCACTTAATAACTTTGTATAGACATTCTCATCTGTCTCCCCGGATGAATTGAAAATCATAGTAGTAAACAATCCGGTATCCGCCAAATAGAGTTTAAACGTGTCATTGTCTCTGGTCTGCGGGAGTGCAATGCTTGGGTTATGAACATTGTAACAAGCCAGTACGGTCTTCGAATCCAAAAGATCATGTAACCGCTCTAAATCTTTATCAATCTTCTTTTTACCTGTTGCTGAAGATATTACATAGCTTCTCTTGTCAGTCGCAAGCTGGGCAGGAACAGAATCATACATTCTCCCGATCAGGCCTGTATCATCGATCTTAAAGAAATCATCTTTATAGAGATTTATGATTTCTCTTTTTACCTCATCAATTTCAGTAAAATTCTTCCCTTCTACGTACGCCTCTACGGCCTGCGGCATTCCGCCTACTGCCATGTATATCCTGAAATCACGCATCAGTTTTCTATTTAATGAATTACCTACCGGTTTTCCATGTTTGTACAATTCCCTTAAAACCGAGTAAGTATCATTCCCAACAGCCCACATAAACTCCTCATAGTCCATTGGATAAATCGGAATCTTTATTTCCTCTGAAGGAAGAACAATATCCTTGACGTTCTTCTTAATGCTTATCAGTGATCCTGTTTCAATATAGTCATATCTTCCATCCGCCACAAGATATTTAATAGCCTGTCGTACTTTAGGCTGAAGCTGTATTTCATCAAAAATGATTACAGATTCCCTTTTATACAAAGTGATTCCGGTTGCCGTCTGCAGTCTGAGGAAGAAAACATCCGGATCTGAAATATCATCAAAAGCATCCAAAACGTCCTTTTTAATGTTTGCAAAGTCAACTTTTATGTATGACTTGTACTCCTGCTTTGCGAATTCCTCAGCTATCGTGGTCTTTCCAACACGCCTTGCACCCTCCAAAAGTACAGAGTATTTTGGAGCTTTCTTTTCTTTCCAGTATATCAACTTTTCAAATGCTTTTCTCTTAAACATTTTGGCCCTCCAAGGAGCATGCGGTTCCATTTCTTCAATGTTTCAATCGCATTATAATACCGTTTCTTCAAAATTGCAAGCCTAAGATTCCGTTTCTTCAAAGTTTCTATGCCGAAAAGCTACCATTCCTTCAATCTTATTATCTGTCCATTCAAACAAAAAGCATTCTGAAATCACAGAATGCTTTTTTGTTAAAACAATCCTGAATGTATAGGACAAAAGTCATCCTCAATTCTCTCTTTCCGGATCTTGGCAGACCGGTCGCATATTGCGACGTTTTTTGCCTCGTCCATTATATCATCCGGCAGATCATTTCGCAAATAAAAACATCGGCCATCCCGAAGGATGGCCGGATGCTTTATTGATGGAGTAATGTTTTACTTGTAATATACGAACAGGTTGTCCGGGATCGCCGGCTTACGCGTCGTGTTCGGATTCGTAGCAGTAAATGTGCCGATCACATTATCCGAAGAGTTGTACCAGTTGTCCGGATGGTTCTGCGGATATACACAGTCATTGATCGTCTTTCCGTGGATCGCCGAGAAATACGTAACGCCCGCCGCCTTCATGTCGCTGATGAGCGTCGTATTGGCCGACTTATACGTCGACGGATCGGAGAACTCATACACGTTCAGTGTGGATTTGATCAGCCGCCAACTGAATTCCAGGCGGGTAATGCGGTCCTGAACCGCCTTCGGTTCGGCCTGTTTGATCTTATTGATCTGATTCCAGAGGCCCTGGCACAGACCGATCTCGGAGTCCGGCATGCGGTAGGTAAGATCGCCGGAAGTCCAGGATCTCACGCCGGCAAATGTCGAATAGAGCGGCCGGTCATACATATTGACGTCGTCTCTGTGTGCTGCCAGCTGGTGATGATTTCCTGCCTGGTCTTCGATGTGCTTCATGTATTCACGCACATATCTGCCTGCGGAACCATACAGGGCATCCGTGATGAACGCCAGTTCCTGCTCATAATCTCTGGTAGGATCCTGAAGCATACGACCTTCGATGTAATTTCGGATGTCTCCGAACTCCGAGTTCGACTCCAGGTGTCTCGAGTTGCTCTGCAGGTAAATGCCTTCCACGCCCAGTTCGTAATACAACTTGATGTCATGCTGCATAACGTCCACGTTCGCGTAGGTTCCTGCGGTGGTCCAGAAATTCGAATTGTAATCCCAGATCCACACATGCTTGCAGACCTTCGTCCAGTTTACAAGCTCCTGATAATACTTCTGATTTGTTACATGGCCTTCTGCGTCCAGATAGTCTCCGTAGCATCTGCGGATCGGCGCATAACGCACGATCACATGATCATCGCACTCGAATGTGGTGGGTGCTTCCACGGTCCACTCGTAGGCGAGCATATCGATATACAGGTTCGGGTATGCCCCGTTCTTATGCAGATCTTTTGAGAGCTGGTTTACCAACTGGATATATTCGATCGCCTCATGCATTCCGCTGCTGTCGCCGTTTGCGACGCGGTTCTTCATGCACAGGGAGCACATGCACAGATCGCTGCCGTCGTTTTTGGAAACGGAGATGATCTGGATCGGCGCGTTGGGATCGTAGCTCTTCGCGATCATGTCGCGGCAGTGCTGCAGCACGAGCGCATAGGCTTCCGGATCATGCAAAAGTTTGTACGGGCACAGCTGCTTCTCGGTCCTCTGGCGCTCTGCGTCCGGTTTTCTCAGTTCGGTGGAGTCCCACCAGACATTGGCCGCATACCACTCCGGATGATCGGCAAAATAGGTCTGTGCGGGAAGGAATTCCGCCAGAAGCGTATGGACCTGGCCGGCCGCCAGGCCTGCGACCGTATTCGGATAATCATACTGCGACTTCGGATACGCCGTCAGATACCAGGTCTCACGGCCCGCTTCCGTCTTCGGCAGGCAGTACGTGTCGGCGTAGAAACCGTTCAGGCCGAACGCCAGCGAGAACAGGCGTCCCGTGCGGGGATACTCATAACCGCTCGGTTTACCTTTTCCGTAGTAGGGATCCGTGAGGTCGCTTGCAGGATTGATGCTGGAGAAACAAATGTCCATGTCGGTGAACAGGAACGGTCTCTCGTAGTCGATGCTGATCCCCGAAGTCTCGTATTTGAAATGTTTCTGGTTCGTCACATAGAGGTCATTCCAGGACAGGTAGTAATAACCGCCGAATGCCTCCAGGAAGCGCATCGCGCCGTGCATCAGGCCCAGCTGGCCCACGCCCGTGATCGAGACGCCATTAGTGTAAGATTTGATCGAATAGCTGTCGTTCGACGAATATTTCGCCGTTCCGTGCGGACGCTTCGTGTTTCCGACTGAGATCTCGAAGCCGCGCGAGCCCTGGGTCACGTTGTCATAGATGACCTCCGGCTTATAACCGTCCTCTTCTTCGATGTACTTCAGAAGCAGGCCGGCCGCAAATACTTCTTCGGACGTCGGGCTTACGGGAAGCACGATGACCGCCTTCGGCATGTCCTTCGTAAACTTGCTGTTCATGTAGGTCGACGTGGACGTCGTCTGTGCGCTGACGGTCAATGTTGCGCCGTTCGAGTATGCCTTCTGACCGTTGCCGTCGGTTACCACGCAGCGGAACTGCCAACCGTTGAGGCCAGCCGTCGTTGCTACCGACAGCGTCGCCGTCTTCGCGCCGCTCTGGCCCGAATTCGTCCATGCAGAGGAAGCATCCTTACGCGACTGCCACTGGTAACTGAGTTTAGCCTTACCGGTCGCCGCCACGGTAAATGTTGCCGCAGTGCCTGCGGTCACAGTCTGATCCGCCGGCTGCTTCGTGATCTTCGGCACGATGGTCAGCGTGGCTGCGTTCGAATATACTTTCTGTCCGTTTGCATCGGTTACGACGCACCGGAACTGCCAGCCGTGCAGGCCGGCCGTCGTCGCTACCGACAGGGTCGCGCTCTTCGCCCCGCTCTGGCCCGAATTCGACCATGTCGATGACGCGTCTTTACGGGACTGCCACTGGTAGGTAAATGAGCCCTGACCCGCTGCCGTCACCGTGAATTTCGCGGTGGAGCCTGCGGTCACGCTCGTATCCTTCGGATGTGTCAGGATCCCTGTTTTGGTCAATACCAGCGCCACATCGGAGTAGGTCTTCTGTCCGTTGGCATCCGTTACCACACAACGGAACTGCCAGCCGTGCAGGCCGGCCGTCGTTGCTACCGACAGTGTTGCCGTCTTCGCCCCACTCTGGCCCGAATTCGACCACGCAGAAGAAGCGTCCTTACGCGACTGCCACTGATAGGTAAGTTTTGCCTTACCGGTCGCCGCTACGGTAAACTTTGCGATGCCGCCCGCCGCAGCATAGGCGTTCGTCGGCTGCGTCGTGATCTTCGGAGCCACGGTCAATGCGGCCGCGTTCGAGATCTTCTGTCCGCTGCTGTCCTTAACGATGCAACGGAACTGCCAGCCATGCAGACCGGCCGTCGTCGCCACCGACAGAGTTTTTGTCTTCGCGCCGCTCTGGCCCGAATTCGACCATTCTGAGGATGCATCCTTGCGTGACTGCCACTGGTAGCTCAGCGTGCCGTTTCCGGTCGCAGCCACCGTAAATGTTGCGGTATCGCCGACCTCAACGGTCGCGTTTACCGGCTGCGTCGTGATGGACAGCTGCGCCGCCTCAGTTACATTTTCCCCCAGACCCGCTGCCGGCAGCAACGCTGCGATCATGATCGCAGCGAGCAGCACGGACAACAGCCTTCTTGCTATTCCTTTATTCATGTGTCTGTTCCCTCCCGCCGTTCAATTATTGACCTGCTGTTACAACTTTCGTCGTGGAGCGATCATAGTCAAAGATCGTGTTATGGAACAGATACTCACCATGATAGTCGGTGTCCTCTTTTGCAACGAATACGTTATCGAACGTAGTCTTTCTCAGTACGGGATTCTTGATGACTGTCAGGTTCTTCAAAGTTACTTTCTCTGTCGGAAGCAGAGGATATTTATATCCCCACTTCGCCGTACTCGTCCGGTTCATGAAGTACGCATCATTGATCGTCTCTTTGACTGAAGGCAACAGACTTGTGTAAATGGCCAGGCCGCCGTTAAACAGCGCCGCACTCGTTACGTCACTCGCGTCGAGCGTCAATCCGTCGATCGTGATATTCGTCGGCAACTGGCTGTAATACACGAATGGTGTTCCGTCCGGATACTTTTCGCCCTTGTTGATCTTATCGAATCCATACTGGTACTGCGGGTCATACCTCGCGTTGATCAGTCTCGGCGAATAGCTGGTGCCCAGGTTCCATGTACAGTTCTTGATCTCGATGTCACCATACCATGCGCTGCCGTAGTCAGGTCTGAGTGTGAGGAAGTGATCCGAGTAGGCTGTGACATTTTCGATAGTCATCTTTCCGAAACCGACAGCCATGATACCCAGCCAGCCCATCGTCGAATTCTTTACGGTCAGATCATAGGTTCCCATATGTGCATCGATACGGTTGAGCGAGCAGCCGTCCACTTCGATGCTCTTACAGTAATTCGTGCCTGAGGTGCCCCATCTGAGGTCGTCCATGATGCCGTCCTTATCGTAAACAGGATCGACCTTCGCTCCCAGGCCCAACTGACCCTTTGTATATTCCGTGTTGTAAATGATGGATTTCGCGCATGTGCAACCCTCTAACTTGATGCCTACACAGTACTCCGCATAGAAATCATAGGGTGCGGTCGATTTATCATTGCTCCACTTACCTGTGGACGGTTTATAGGTTCCGAACACACGATGGTGGTTTGAAAATACACAGTTTCTGAGTGTAACATTTACACAGTGATCCAGACGGAAGAAGCCCTGATAGGGCGCGCCGAATCTGGCAAATGCATCCTCTCTGTTATACAGGCTGCTGAAACCGAAACTATGATCGGCATATTCGGCTTCCTCACCTGTAAGATAGTGTTCCACGCCATCGAGCACAACATTGGAACGTGTAACGTTGATACCTCTGTGAATATAAGCGTTATCAAAAATATGGTTAACGATCGTGGTAAACTTACCGCCCTTTACAGTCAGCTGTGTATCGTCGATATAACACTTCTGAACGGATGCGATATCCTTCCAGTCCCACTGAAGTCTGGACATCGGGTCGATCGTTCCGTCTGCATTAACGATAACGACCTCTTCCTGCGAACGCAGGCCGGCGGAAGCTCCCTCCGAACCATTTCTGCCCCAACGGACAGTGGTATTCGTCCTCAGCGCATACAGTGCTTTCTCGCCGAAGTACCCATCGAGTTTCTCTGTATCTTTGGTGAAAGACCTGTTAAGCATATCAAACGTCGACGACGGATCTCTCAGATACATCGTATTGTTGTATGATGCGATATCGGGGTCCAGTCCGATGTAGATCTTGATATCCCCGTCCTGTCTATCATCTTTTTTATAGTAGGCCCATTTTCCGTTTTGTTTTCGCCACCAGTAACCATCGTTGACCCAAGTCTTCTCATAAACGATCGTCGGCTCGACCGTAAACAGATAGCACTGTGCGTCCCAGTCTGCCGGATAGGTGACCGACTTGGTTTCATACGGGTCCTTCTCGATCGGGGCATACGAATACGATGCGATCTGCATCTTGGAGTCATCGATGATGAACTCCGCTCCGGTCCAGTCCGTATCAGTCTTGATGATGGCGCCCTTCAGGTTCTTTGGATCCATCTTATCAACGTAATACACGGCGCCGGGGTCCGCCTTAACTTTTTTATTATTCGCGTTCGCGTACGCATGCGTAGCCACGATCGCATCATAATCGTTCGTCTTGCCGTCGCCCTTCGCTCCGAACATCTTATAGGTCACATAATCATCGGATTCCGTTACGGTCAATGTCGCGGCGTCCGAGATCGTCTGCTGCCCGAAGACATCCGTTACGATGCAACGGAACTGCCAGCCGGAAAGGCCTGAACTTGCTGCCACCGACAGCGCCGCGGTCTTCGCCCCGCTCTGGCCCGAATTCGTCCACGCCAAAGAGGCGTTCTTACGGGACTGCCACTGATACTTCAATGTTCCCGTGCCGGTCGCGGCTACGGTGAATTTCGCCGCAGAACCAGCGCTTACACTCAGGCTGACCGGCTGCTTCGTGATCTTCGGCACGATATTCAGCGTAGCTGACTTAGAAATAAACTTCTGTCCGTTCGCATCTTTCACGATACAGCAGAACTGCCAGCCGTTAAAACCGGCCCCGGCCGCCACCGACAGTGTCGCTGTCTTCGCGCCGCTCTGGGAAGAAGCCGTCCATTCCGAAGCCGAATCCTTTCGGGATACCCACTGATAGGTAAATGTTCCCTGACCGCAGGTCTCAACCGTGAATTTTGCCGTAGTCCCGGCGGTCACGCTTACATCCTGCGGTTGCGTCAGGATCCCTGTTTTGGTCAATACTGCGACCACATCGGAATACGTTGTGTTCCCGTTGCCGTCCGTTACCGCGCAGCGGAACTGCCAGCCATTCAGGCCGGCGGTGGTAGCCACCGACAGCGTACGGGTCTTCGCCCCGCTCTGGCCCGAATTCGACCATGCGGATGAAGCATCCTTACGTGACTGCCACTGATACTTCAGCGTCGCGCTTCCGGTCGCCGCGATCGTAAACTTCGCGGTGCCGCCCGGCTCGGCGTACGCATTCACGGGCTGCGTGGTGATTTTCGGAGCCACGGTCAATGTGGCAGCATTTGTTGTCTTCTGTCCGCTCGCGTCCTTTACGACACAACGGAACTGCCAACCGTTTAATCCGGCAGTGGTCGCCACTGCCAATGTCTTCGTCTTCGCGCCACTCTGGCCCGAGTTCGACCATGCGGATGCGGCATCCTTCCGCGACTGCCACTGATAGCTGATCGTGCCCGTCCCCGTTGCAGCAACCGTAAACTCAGCGGTATCTCCAACCGCTACTGTTGTGTTCTTCGGTTGTGCCGTGATCGAAAGCTGCGTCGCCGCGGCGGATATAGTTCCGTCCACGGGAAAAAGCGTTACGATCATGATCGCAACGAGTAAAACTGAAAGCAAACGTCTCATTTTGACTTTTTGCATATGCAGATCCCTCCTGTACTACATATTCTTTCATCTTCTCTATTATGTTGTCTCCTACGAATCGCCTGCATAAAGGAGGGGGGAACTTATGCAGAGCACATACAAACACGAATATATCATAGCATGAGAAAGAATCGCAAATCAATGCAACTTACCTGCCCAAAAACGCAACTTACCATGCCCATCGGGCTCCGGGAACGAAAAAAGGACCGAAATACCGGTCCTTTTTTGCTCTATGTATTTTGCTGTCTTTGCAGTCAATCTTCTTCTCCAGCGATCTCCACCCAATAACCGTCTTCGCTTGCGATGGTCTTCGTTTTTTGCATGGAGTATTCCCGGATCCGGACGGTCCCGTCCGCCTCTTTGCGGATCGTGATGTCGGCGAGCCCGCCGTCGCGGGTGCCCTCCCGGCCCTGGCCGGAGATGAAATTACCCAGAGAATAATACACGAGGGTCTCATGGCCACTGTCCGGATCTTTCACCACTTCGTACTTCTGCAGAACGTGCGGGTGCGATCCGATCACGATATCCACACCATGCTCCGCAAAAAACTTCGCCATAGCTCTCTGAACTGCGTTGGGCTCCGTCTCGTACTCCACACCCCAGTGAGCGTAGACTACGACCACGTCGGCCCGCCCGCGGGCGTATTCGATCTGGCGGATCATCCGTTCTTTATCCTTCAGTGTTTCCACCATGTTCGGGAACTCTGTCGGGCACTCCAGCCCGTTCGTACCATAAGTATAACCGAGGAATGCCACCCGGATCCCTTTTTTCTCGACAAAGGCCACGCTGTCTTTATAACTTCCCGTGTAACCTGTGGTCTGCGTCGCACCGAAGCACGGGATCCCCAGTTCCTTTAAGAACCGCACGGTGGTGTCGATGCCGTAACTGCTTTTATCCAGCACGTGGTTATTCGCCAGGTTCATCACATCAAAACCCGCGATCGCAAGGGACTCGCCCACGGCGACCGGCGTGCCGAACCGCGGATAATTGCTGACCGCGCCGTCATCTTCCACCAGGATCGTCTCCAGATTAATCGCCGCGATGTCCGCCTCCCGGATCGTCGGAGCGATCTTCTCATACAGGGCTGCTCCGCTTCGATCCTGATCGAGCAGCCGCAGATGGATGAGATTGTCCCCGGCACACAGCAAACGGATCTCGGAGGGTTCGGCATCTCCGACATATTTGATGCCGAAATCCTTCCATCTCCAGAGTTGCGGCCCGTGTTTTCTCGTGTTCAGGAGCAGCATATCGTTCATCCCCGGCGCGATGGAATCGATCTCGAACGAGGTCTCCGAAGACATCCAGATGGCCCGCATGCGGGACGGGCGTTCCAATTCATACGAATAAATGAAAATGTGTTGTCCTAGCCGGTCGGTATCCTCCTCCGCCCAGAACGGTTTGGACCTTCCGTAGTTTCCGCGCTTCCATAGCAGAAAGATGATCTCCTCCGCCCCGTCACGATCCAGGTCTTTCACCACCATGTCCTGAAACGTCCATTCTTCGTCGCCGGTCCAAAGCACCGTCTCGCACGAAGCATCCGAATATAAAGTCGCCTTTCGGTCTTTCAGAACGGCAAAACCATCCGCGAAATCGGTGGCGACACTCTTCCATTCGACCCAGGCAGGGAACTCGTCATCAGCGACCGTCGTCTCTGCCGGCGCAGTCATTTCCTCCGTCTCTGCCGGCTCCGAGGAGTTCGCCGGTCCTGCAACCTCTTCCGTGACCAAAGGCGTCGCATCGACGAGCGAGACGATCGAAAAATCCATGCCATTCGTCGGATCCGCTTCTGCTTTCGGCCCCACAGGCTCGTGCTTCTGCTTCGATAAAATCACGGCAACGGCAATGATGACCATTGCCGCTGCACATATCATAATGCATTTTAAGGGTTTGCTCATAGGCTCACCTTTCCCGGATCCGTGAGATCATTTCTCGCCGGTCCTGTAACTATTCGTCCATTCCGGATGTTCCGGATTATTCGGAGGGAAATAACCTCCGTACCCGTTTTCATCATATTCGACCCATCTGTATTCGAACTGATCTTGCCACTCCTTATCGGTCATACGCTTATCAATATCTCTCGTGAACTGGTACTGAGTGTAAACAGCTCCGGAGGCTACATGAAGTTCTCCGTCGATGGGGAATACTACAAAGATCTCGGAAGCGCCGCCGATCGCCTCTTCGAGACACAGGCCATTCGTTGTGTCAGTGGCTACATCCGCTACGATCGCCATGGAATCCACCTCCCAGTTATTCTGACCATAACAGCCATCGATGAATTCCTCAATGGTATCATACTCACATTCTTCTCCGTATTCCTCGCAAAACTTTAAATACCACTCATAGTCGTCATAAACTTCCTCAAAATAAGCGCTATCTTCGTTCGCATCTAACCAAAAGTGTTCTATGGTTCCGCCAAAAAAGCGGATCAATTCATAGTCGTCTTCGGTCAATGCTTTTTCTTCCAGTTCTTTAATAGCGATATCTCTTAATCGACGGCTTAATTCGGCCAGGCGATCCAGCGACTCTTCATCTTTTTCGCTCAGATAGCCCATATCCTTCAGGCCTGCTTTCGTAGCTTCAGCTAAGATGCTCAAGCGGTCAAACAGTTCCGGCTCCGGCTCCACATAGCCGCGATCATCCTTCGCAGTCGGATAATAGTCGCCTCCATCGCCTTCCGATACAGAATACGGCTGTTTCGCGTACAAAATGCTGTCATGCTTTAACTCCGTCCAGCTGCCGAGAAAACCTTCCAGGCTCTTCTTCTGCCATTCCGTGTTCGTCATGAACGAAGGGTAACCCTCGCCTTTGATCTCCAGCAGCGGCCGCAGCGTATTCAACCAGCCGCCGTAAACACACGATGTCCAGTAGAGACCGGACTCTCCGACCACCTGACGCATCTCCTGCATGGTCGAAAGGTAGTTCGGATATTTATCATGGCCCTGCTCGATCAGGATATCCAGGGCTAAATCGGAACCAAAAGCCGCCGGGATGTCCAGCGCTTCCGGCAGCAATCTTTCATCGCCGTCTTCTGCCGCCCAAATACTATTATAGAGCAGGTTTTGGAAGATCTCCGCATCCAGAACGAAACGCTGTCCCATGAATCGGAAGCCCTTGGAGTAGTCCTTCCAATCTTCATCTCCTTCCGTCGGAATCACGAAGGGAGTAGAATTGATCTTCGGTCCACGGAGCGGTTTGATCGCTTCTACAAAGCGGTTCCAGGCCTCGGTATTGCCCACCAGGGAGTCCAGGGTGAAATCAGCCCCATAGACCTGCATGATGACCGGAATATATTCGTTATAGACCAGATCATCGCTCGCGCCGCACAGGAAGGAAGTCACTTCGTAGATCGCATACCACTCATTGTAATTACTCTCGTCGGAAAGGGCGATATTCATCAGAAGTGCACAGCGGTTTCCCTGTTCATTCTTCTGTGCAAAAAACATACGACCGTACCACATCATGACACGGAAATATCTTTCCAACTTCGGATCGCCGGCATAATAGCTTCTGGGGATGTACTGTGTGTAATCCTCACCGAACTCATTTTCCGGAGTGATCACGGATTTATATATATCCGATGCATCCATGATCTTTTTCACTTCCTCCGTGATCATGGCGTCGATATCCGCGGGAACCGGAACTTCCGATCCAAGCAGCTTAGCGGCGACTCCGAAAAAGGCTGTATTGCGCTTTGCCGCCTCTTCCCATTCCGTGCCGCGGAAGAAGTAGTACTGTTGCAGAGATTTCTTCAACATACCATCGCTCAGTCGGGTCAACGCATCATACAGATACTCTTTTTCCACGGTTTTTTGCAATTTCACATAGTAATTGTGGAAGGTGTGCATCATCGAATCTGTCGTGACAAAATTCGGGTAATAGTAGTAGCGATTGCCTTCATAGACCTCGAAAAATTCATCATACTGACGGTTTTCGACTACAAAACCATTCGCAGCCAGTTTCTGTTTTTGTTCCTCTGTAAAGTAAAAAAGATTAACCACATTACTCAGGTCCGGCGCCACTGTGTACGGTTTTACGGAAGGCGTGTAGGTCTTTCCGTTTTCGCCGTATTTCGCCGTGGTCAGTTTCGGTTTAACCGCGCCCACGCTGACTTTTTCCGCGTTCGGACTGCTTACCATGGCAAATATCTCTTCATCGCTGTAGGTCGGTCTCGGCACTTCCGTTTCCGGCTCTGTAGACACCTCGGTAACCTCCTCCGTCTGCGGTTCGGTCACTTCCTCGGCCTTCGCTTCCGTAGCCGGTTCCGTCTCAGGATCCGGGGCGGTCTTCGCCTCGGTCATCGGTTCGGTCTTTGCCTCCGTCGCGTCCGCAGCGGTCGCTTCTGTAGCGTTTTGCGCCACTGCTTCTCCTGCGGGGACATCGTCGCCCGACACGCCGCCTCGGCGCGCCCCGCTTTTGATGGTCCATACGATCCCGCCGACCAGCAGGCAAACGCAGATCGCAACGCTGAGCCACTTTACGACCTTTAATACTTTTTTCCGTTTTTCCGACGGTTTCGGACCGTCTGACTTCCGGAGCAGTTCCTCATCTCTTCGCTCCAAAAAACTTTTGTCGTTCATAAATTCTTCCTCCTCTTTTGATCGGGAACCCCCGTCTTGCGGTTCCGTTTGAATCGAGTATAGGAGATACCATTTACGAAATCAACACCTCCGGAGCAAAATTAAAACTCCTGTAAAAAACTTTAAAACATTTGAAACACAAAGAAACACATCTGTAACAAAATGTAACAGATCCGTCATAAAGCAGCCTGCTTCACAACGGATCCGTTTTCGGTTTTATCCCCACACGATCTTATTTCTTCCGGTCTGTTTTGCCTTATACAGGCATTCATCCGCCCGGTTGATCAGCGTCTCCAGTTTTGCGGACTCATTGCCCTCCACTGCGCCGATGCTGATCGTAACCTTAATATTTCTGCCATCCGGCAACGTGATCTCCGTATCCTCAATGGCCTGCCGGAGTTCTTCGACCGCCGCCCGGTCCGGAATGCCCTCCGGATACCAGGCCACAAACTCCTCGCCGCCCCATCGGCAGGTCGTGGTCCCCAAAACCTGCAAAACCATCTGGGCCGTCTTCTGAAGAGTTTTGTCGCCCGCGTCATGGCCATAGGTGTCATTCACTTTTTTAAAGAAGTCGATATCCAGCATAACGACCGTCTGGCGGTCTCCGGCCTTACTCTGCCGTTCGATCCGATGCAGGCCGTGGCGGTTCAGCATATCCGTAAGATTATCATGCGTCGACATATATTCGTTTTTCTCCCTGGCCTTATCCAGTTCGCGCTGCGTCGCCATCCGCAAAGACTCCAGGAAAAACGAAAGGCCGAAAAACGCCACAAAAAACATGGGAAAACGCTGTTTGAACGTCTCCGTATATTCGAAACCCAGATACCGGCCACCCGCCGGAATCCAGAAGAAAAAGATCAGGATCCCCAGCATGAGCGCGCATAAAATGGTCGTGTTTCGCCTTCCGAACATGATCATGCCGCACCCGGGGAGCGTCGCGATCCAGATCGCGGAAAAACCTTCCGGATTACCGGACACGATGAAAAACACAAACAGTGATATCATTTCCACCACAAACAGGACGGCGGAGATACGCATCCCGTTTTTCGGAAATATCCGCATGATCGCATAATTGACCACGCAAAGAACGGCAAAACAAAAGGTGGCGATCGTCAGTTTTCCCTTATGGGTCAAAAAATTCACGATCGTCATGAAGCCCGATACGAACACCAGAACAAAATAGATAACTTCATATTGGACTCTCTTACGGTATTCTTCGTAAGTCAGCCGGTCAAAAATCGGATCCGAACGCTCTAAATGGTCATCCATACCGCCACTCCTTAATCACATATTTTCCTGCCAAACGCCTGTATATCTCTTACACTCATTATATATCAAACGATACATCTTATCAATCCCGAAATAATCGTTAAAAAATATGCGGAAAATGTAGACAGATCAAGGGTATTTATGCTATAATACATATTGAATTATTGTGGGTTAGTGCGCCCAAAAATCCGGACGCCGAGACCTGCCGATCATTCATCCCGGACCGCCCGTAAAAAGGCTCGATACGGTCCGAATACTCTCGATCTACAGAGGTGAGGTTTCATGAATATACTTAAAAAGAAACTGAGGAGGGGACTGGCAATGCTGCTGGCAGTGCTCATGATCATGAGCATACTGCCTGTTTCTGCATTGGCCGAAGGGGACACGTCCGCAGACGGCCCTGTCGCTTCCGCTGATACAACCGTTAACACGAACGATGCCGGTGCCACCGAGCCCGCGGATACGCAAAACCTCACTGCGGATCCCGCTTCGGCCGAGCCCGCAACAAACGAGCCTGCCTCCGGGCAGCCCGCAGACGACGTCGTCCTGGTGGACCGCACGGCTCCCGAGGACGCAGTCAAATATAACGACGACCTGTACCTGACCGGCATCATGCCGACCGACGCTGTCGTGGATGTACAGCCCGTCGATGTCGATATCAACGGCACTTCCGCTCTCCTCGCTTACGACATCACGCTTTACGCCGATGCCGATCAGCAGAAAGAGGGCAATGAATGGCAGCCCGAAGGTGATGCCATCACGGTTTCCCTTCTTGTAGAACACCCTGTTAAAAAAGTCGATGTATACCACCTTTCAGATGTGGACGCCACACCGGAATATGTAGGCACCTTCCCCGTAGTGGACGGACGTGTCGAGTTCGAAGCGACCGGTTTCTCCGTTTACGCGATCATTGACCACGAAGAAGGCACGGTGCTTTCGCCCCGCGTGGAATTCCACTTTATCAGCCCGTACTTCGAGGATGCCCTTGTGGACGGCTCCACTGCTTATTATGCCGTCGCTCCCTATGAATTCAAAAACAAAGCCGGCAACATGCAGAAGACGCAGATCCTCGCAGACGGCGAGTCTCTCGAGCTCATTGCCGACCCGGGAAACCGGACCGACGCTTTCTTCTACGGCTGGTATGTTGTCGATCCTCATTCAATCGGCGGAACCACAAATGCGCTCGGTATCGGTTCGGATGGCAAATTGTATTATTCCTGGCCCTCGAACCCGGATCATATCTCTTTTGAAAAGCCGATCACGGTCGGTCCGTCCGGCGTGCAAGTCGGCGACCCGGTCGAATGGAGTCTGGACGGTGTCACCGGTTCGGGCACCGTAGACGCCGACGGAAATGTTCACGTATTCCTGGCGCCTCTGTATGACCGATACAACTTCGTCAACTTCATGCTCTATTCGAGAGGTTCGGCGGTCAATAACCTGATGACCCGTAAACTGGTCGCAGTCGGAAGTTCCACATCAGTCGAAGTAAAGATCAGTGACGTCCGCTCCACCAGCAAGGACTCGGTCCACCTGCTTTTCGCCGGTTGGGAATACTATGACGGAACCCAGTGGGTGAAGGTCCCGACCATTGACCACTTCGGTGACGAACTCAAAGATCCCGGAAAAGACGGCGTTTACCTTTCCACGGAACTTGCGGATACCTCCGGCATCGACCTGTATCCGTTGTTTATTGAAGCACGCTGGATGGATTTTATTTCCGGCATCAGCGGCAGCGGCGCATCCTTCGTCGGCTCCCGCTATCTGGAAGCATGGGGCGCTGCGACTGCAGCGCAGACGCCGGAGATCGAAGGCGAAAACATCTGTTCTTCTCTGGATATCCCCACGCGCGCCGGCTATACGTTCGACGGTTGGTATGCATTTGCCGTACTCGACCAGTCCACCGGTGAGATCACGAACCTGACGACACCGGCAGATGTGACCGTCACCTATATTGACAACGATTATAATACTCATACCGTAACGATCAACACGACAGCGATCCCGATCACAAACGGAAGCGGACAGGTCGTCTATGACGGCTCGTATTCAGTGCCCATTTCCTCCACCGAAAACGCGGAGTTATTCAGTGCGGAAAACGGAAAGTTGAAATTCCACGATGCGCTGGACCGCCTGACGCTTACCGCTAAATGGATTCCTTCCAACACGGCTCTCACGATCGCTTACTGGACAGAGAATGCACTCGATGACGATTACGAATCAAATGCTGTAAGATCTCTTACGACCGAGCAGCTCAGTGCGGCTTTGGGCCGCTCCGTCACCTCCGGTTCCGTGATCACGCTGGCCGAACTGAAGACCGCCCTTGATCCGGATTACGGCGTAGCCCTGGCGGGCAATGATATCCTGGACGACGTAGGCGCAGTTGCTAAGAAGACGAACCTCTCTGCACTGACTCCGAAAGAAGACATCTTCTTCGATCTGAACGAGGACAAATCCGACGCCAGCGTGACCATCGCCGGCGATGGCGAAGCCATATTCAATGTCTATTTCAGCCGTAAGGTATTTACACTGGTATTCCACATCGGCCGCGACGGCTATTATAAAAAAGCCGGTAATCCGAGACCGAACACTCCCGACAACGGGCTTCCTAAAATAACCTGGAATCCTCTCGGAAACTGGATTCAGTACATGTACAACGATACTCCGCTCACGGAGTTGTTGGGCCGCACAGGAAATGGAGATCCCTCCTACTATGGTCTCGTCAGCATGACCTATCTGCCCGAGAACAAGACTGCCACTTCCGCATATGTCACTACACTGGAAAATATCATGGGCGACTATGTCCCCGATCCTGATCATGATGATAATGATAAAAACCTGTATGTGATCAAAGCAAAATATGGCTCATATATAGGCGACCGCTGGCCCACTCCGACGAATCCCAACTTCACATTTGTTGATGCGACCACGGCTAAAACCATGTACACCTGGTCCGGTTTCTGGGGCAGCCTCTATTGCAAAATAGCAAACTCCCGGACCACCCAGGGCAATGCCCAGGGCGCAAACCCGGATATCAACGGTGTCTACGAATATATGACCGGCGAGCTCTGCAGTGACCGTACCGGTAACAACCTCATTAATGAAAATCAGGTACATCATTTAGTTGCCTATTACGGAGAAGGCTCCGGAGGCGGAAGCCAGTATTCGCGCCGCGATAAGCAATATCACGCGATCTTTGAAGCGATCGAAGGAACCTATGACCCGTCCGTTTCCACGTTGGTGATACATCCGGGTACCGACTATTCCGAGTACCCTCGGACGACGTGGAGTCAGGCAAATAACTACACCTCCGCCGCTATCCTCGGCCGTACGTTTTATGAGGATACCGCCACCTCTCCCAGTCACGTTATTTCAAACCTGGAACCGCAATACCAGATGGGTTGGGAGTATGATGGTTTTGAATATATTTACAGCTGCTATGAGGCGGCAAAGCAAGCCGACGGCTACCATGTATATTTCTTCTATCGCCCGAAGCAGTACACTTTAACGTTCATGCATGAAGACCCGAACGATATACATTCGGATACGTATTACTTCCGCCAGCCACTGGCCAATGCTAAGATCCACGAGGACCCGGAAAAACCCGGTTATGTCTTCAAAGGATGGTATACCAACGAAGCCGGCGTCGGTGATCCTTTCGATTTCGAGCACGAGACCATGCCGAGCCGAAATGTCGTTCTGTACCCCGTATTCGAGAAATTGAACTTTATCATCCGCATCGACCCGAACGGAGCCGAGATCGACCACTGGAGAGTGACCTCAAGTTCTTCAGGCGCTTCTACCGGTTTCCGCGCGGACTACAACGAGACGATCAGCTCTTATGACTTCCTTTCAAGAGACTTTATCCCGACCGACGATGCAGAGATCGGAGAGCTGCATCTGGATGCGGATACGGAGGTCTTCTACTATTACAAAACCCGATATCGGACCGAGGACCTGGACGGCAGATACATTCCTGCCAGACTTCGTGATGCCTTGTATTTGACGGCAACCGAAATCAATGATTACTGGAATTATTATCAGCAGGTACCTGAAGACGAATTTACCTCTCGTGGCGCCGAAAAATTTGCGGCAAACGAAAAGAACGCCTGGATGGACACCTATTTCGGCGGCCATGATTTAAGCGCTCTTCAAAAATACCGTCGTGTACGCGGAGCCGAACACTATTCCTTCATGGGCTGGTATCAGGTGATCGACGGAAAAGTTTCTTCCGTTCCGTTCAATTTTAACACCCTGGTGACCGATGACATCGAGATCCGCGCCATGTGGCGTTTGGACGGCGGTTACTACTTACTGTACAACCCCGAGTATTTTGCAGATGAAAACGGAACCGTGACCCGCGTTTTAGGTATCGTCGATCAGTGGACCGACCCCGAAAACCCGAGCGTTCAGGTCTATGCGGACCAGTCTCATACGCAGATCCTTCGCGGTCCTACAAACGTTCCCGGCGATTGGGTATTCCGTGGCTGGCGTATCGTAAAAGAAAACGGAACCGCTCAGTATACGGACAGTGAAGGCACGCATGATTACACCATATGGGAGCCCATGGAACTCGATTCAAGCGGCGTCCCGATCTATTATCAGCCCGGTGATAACTTCCTTGTCGACTCGCAATACGTGACCGATAATCCGGAAAACGGCGCGGGCGCTATCATCCACATGCAGGCTTATTATGAGCGCGTGGATACTTCGTTCCGCAGGCCCGACATCACCAATCTGATACTGGATGCAAATAATACTTACGGCGGTGAGATCGATCATGATGCCGGCAACCTTCCGACCCTGGACTGGACCGGAAGCACCTCTTTCGAGGGTCAATACCAGATCCTGTTTGGTGACTTCCAATCTAACGCGGCCGTACATCTGTACAAATATGCAACCACAAAAGAGATCAACGGTATCTCGGGCATTCAGTTCTTTACGAACGATGGTCCCTATACATTGATCGGATTTGATCCGCTCGCAAACCCCGAGCAGCCTTCCACGGGAAAAGCATACGTTCCGGCGTATTCCCCGGACGCCGTGATCGCGGTTACGCGAGACAATCGTGTAACACTCTACGCTATGTGGGAGCCGAAGATCTATGTGACCTTCGTCAACACCACGGATAAACCGATCACGATCGACTTAAGTGGCACCGGCACCGATACTGTCCGTATCGTCAACACCGTTACCGGCGAATACGATCGTGAGGCAGCCTCCTCCCGCATCGAAGTTCCCGCAAACGATCAGGTGAAGATCGTTCTGCCGACCGCGTCCACAGACGCGAGTTCTTCAGAACAATTTACCGCCACAGCGGTCAATGATCACAACGGCAAGAAGATGAGTGTCAGCGGTTCGTTCCAAGGAGCCGACCACGGAACCGGATCCTCAGATATTCCGTACACTTACACTACGATATATACCGCTCCCCTCAAACTGGATAAGGACGGTATCACAGTCACATATACCGAGGCAACGGACGCCCGCGTCATTTTCGACGTGAACGGCGGCATCTGGCAGGAAACCTCCACCGACTACGAGAAGGTTAATCCGGATCTCGATATCTACTCTATTGAGGCTGATAAGATCGTCAACAACGAATACGAACCGGCAAATCCCGGCCATAACAGTCTGGTATTCATCGGCTGGACGGATAACCCTGACATCGCTTCGCATACTGACTTCACGGGGACCCACGATGTCACCTGGGGCGACACGGTCATCACCCTCGACGGCTATGAAAGCATCATGGATAAAGTCCGCGCCGAATACCTTTGGGATTTCACTCAGGAGCCTCCGTACGACAGAACTCTGTATGCTGTATATAGTGATTTTGTCATGGTAACGTTCGATCTTATTAAGACCGGATCCACGCTCCATACATGGACCGGACCCGAGACCACGACTTCCGACGGCGCTTATGTATTCTACAGAGAAGGCGGTACCAGCCGGTATGTTACATACAAAATGGTGCCGGGAGACATCGTTCCCAAGCCCGAAGATCCCACGTCTTCAACAGCAAATTATTACTTTATTGCTTGGGTAAAATCCAACTCTACTACGCAAAGCCTTCCGAACACGAATAACACGCAGCCCAGTGATGCCTCTGTTCTAAACAACACATTTGACTTCTCTCAGCCGGTCACTGCGAATGTCACACTGCTCACTTCTTGGACTAAGAATATCGCTCAGGAGTTCACGTTTATCGTTGAAACTGAAAACATCGGCGGTCCCGCAGGCCAGGAGTTTGATTACACGATCGAGGTGCTCGATGAACTGGTATACGGAAAGCCAAAGGGCCAAGGAAACCAAACGATGACTCCGGACGTTCGGTGGGGTTCCGTCACCACAAAACTGAAAGGCGGCGAACAGTACACCGTACATGTTAAGATCTCCAAAATGACCAGTCCATGGGTCGCTTATGGCGTCGAAATCGAAGTGATCGACCGTAACGGAGACACTGTCAAGAACGGACATATGATAAACTGTGCAGGTAACTCGAGACTAAACTATGCATCCTCCTACCTTTACTACCTGAGAGTATCGCAGGATGCCGCTCCGGATTATACGACCACGGTCGACTATGAGGTTACCGAAGGAACCATCGACGCGCAAACGGCTCCGAAGCTACCGGTGCTCGCAGAGCGGTCTTACACATTCTACTCCTGTTACGGTAGTAGCAATAATGATTTTTCCGGCGACAACATACTCAATGGTTATGATACGGATCCCGCAAAAGTCAATAATACCGCAATAATCACTTTCACCAACACCTGCACGGCTCTGGTCGCTCCTACAGGCATTCGGATGACTTACATGCCGTTCGTTTTGATGGCATTGTTCGGCACCCTGTTCCTCGGCGCAATGTTCGTCGCAGGGCGTGTCAGAAGGCGCAGATAACAAACAAAATCAAACTACAATAAGCGGGAGTGTCCATCCGGACACTCCCGCTTTTCTATACCCTCTGTATGGCGTTTAAAGGCCCTATTTCAGATTTGTTTGCGGACTATGGTATATTCGTCGCCTTCCCTGTAATAAGGGCATTTATAGCGGCTGTCGAGCGCCAGTTTAGCAACGTCGTCTTCATCCAGGCAACTCTGCGTACAGATATACTCCTCGTAGTCATAATCGTATTCATAGTACATGCAATTCTCACATGATCGTTGTGCCATAGCTCTCTCCTTCTGATATCCTAAGCAATATGCCCCATCTTCGGCATATGTTTCATATTTTGTGGGGGCCGTGTTCGTTTCACTGTTTCGCAGACTTCCTCAAATACTTCTTATTTTGCAGTTTCTGTGCTTTCATATCCCGCGTACTCTTTGATCTGCATTGCCCCGTAGAGCGCATACTTCGGATCCAGGTCCGAGTCGTACAGTTGCGGGCTGTACTCTCTGCGCCAGGACAGGCCGTCGGAGAAGCCCCAAAACGTCACCGCATCCATGCGGAGTTTCCCGGCGTCCGCCCGCTTAAATAGGCCTTCAAACAGTTCGTAGAAGTACTGTCCCTGCTCCCGCAGATGCGCATCGGTCGCCGACTGCGCACCCTCGTATTTGCCCAGGCCTACATCCACCTCGGTCAGTTCCAGTTTCAGTCCGGTCTCGGCCAGAATATCCACGCCGTCCAGGTAGGTCGCCAGATCGTCGGCCGTGAACAGATGTGCCTGGAGGCCGATGCCATCGATCAAATATCTGCCATCGTCGTCCTTCAGCGTCTCCACGAAGTCCGCGATGCTTTCCGCCTTATACTGCTCGTTGTAGTCGTTATAGTAGAGGTCAATGCTTTCCGGCGCGTAGCGGTCCGCATAATAGAACGCATACCAAAGGTAATCATCGCCGATGATCTTACGCCAGTTGCTGCTGCGCATGCTTCCGTCCTCCATCCACGCTTCATTGACCACGTCATACGCGTAGAAAAGATCGAGATAACCGTGATCCTTCAGTTCTTTAAACATGCCGCTGATCAGCGCTTCCATGCGCACAAGCATCTCCTCGCGGTCCACATAGGCGCCGCTCTTGGAGAAATTCTCACGGAAGATCCAGTCCGGTGTCTGGCTGTGCCAGATCAGCGTATGGCCGCGCATGGAAAAACCGTTCGCTTTCGCCCAGTTCAGGATCGACAGGGCTTCCGAATTCAGTTCAACGACGAGTTTCCCCGACGTCTGACTTTCCTTCTGGTTCAGGATGTAATCCGGCTTCATGGCATTTTCCATGGTCAGGCTGTTAAACTGCCCCTGTACCAGGTCTGCATATTTCTGCGTGTCGATCACGCGGGAAGATACGCAGGCCCCGACCTTCATGCCGTGCGCGGCAAATACATCCTTCAAAGCCAGATCCGTGACTTCCGCCTGCGCCGGCAGTTTCACCCTGCCCGAACTGCAGGCCGTCAAAATCATCATTAAAACGAGCATAACGCTTAAAATGCTCTTTCGTTTCATATTGACCAGCCTCCCCATAAATAGCTTGCTATGAAATAGCCGCCCGTTATATATTTGCTCCTCAAGCTCTGCTCAAACTCATTATAGCACCTTACAGGCGGCGATTGCAAGGCAAGAGGATGAAAGCGCGGCTAACAAAAAAGCGGGACTGCTTCTCAGTCCCGCCTTTCAAATATGCTTAATTCAATCTGTTTCTTGTTTTGCTGTTTCGCGTTCATCGCGATGGTAGCGAGTAAACAAAACGTCCGCAACCCACGCGCCGACCATCAGGATCAGCATCAGCGGTGTCCATTTATCGATCAGGATCATGGGAAGGCGCATATTCTCCGTAAGGATGAAAACGATCAGCGCCAGCACAGTAAGCACGATCTCGATGGCGATACCGGTGTGGAACTTTCTCGCGAATGGCTCTACGTCATAGATCTGCTCGTTTTTCGCCTCATTGACCTTACGCATCTTACGGATACGTCCGTATTTACGCTTCATCATGTTGACAGGTGCAAGAATGTAGACTGTAATGATCAGGCAGATCAGATTGACAAACGCCCAGGCATCGCGTCCATAGGAGCTGCCGCCCGGCATGAACCAGTCAAAGATCTTGCTGAAGATGGGCCACTTTTCGTTTACGCCGGTTCCCGCCGCCGTATCCGGAGGAACGGTACCATCCGGTGTCGTAGGCTCCATGGTCTTCGACTCATCGATCGGGCTCTGTGTAAACGCCTCCGAAGAAACTTCTTCAGTGGTTATCTCCTCCGTCGATGCCTCAGGAGTAGTGATCTCATCCGTGGGCTCTTCCGTCGACTCTTCCGGTGTTGACTCTTCTTCCGAAGACTCTTCCGGTGTAGTCTCCTCTGTCGTAGGCTCGATCGGCTCTGTCGAAGGTTTCAAAACTCCGAACAGCACCAGACGGCCATTGGTCTGGGCTCCGGAACAGGTAGACATCGCAAGGATCTTTTCCGCGCCTGATACAGCAGTAGGATCCATATAGATCGCATGGGCCGTAACATAATCAATGATGTCATTGAGATCCCGGCCGCTTACACTATACACTTCGTTCTCGTAGGCATCCGTGCGGAGGATCGCCCAAATAGTGATGTCATAGTTGCCCTTCGGGGTAGACAGCGTTCCCGTATTATGTGCGTTGAAAAACTTCGAATCCTCAAATCGGTCCAGATCGCCGAACATCGCGCCGTTATCCATATGATGTCCGAATAAAACGATGTAATTATCGCTCATGTCCGGAGCGTTTTCATACGTCATATAGATCGCGCCCGTCAGGCTTGATTTACCGTCGATATCATGGTTCGCATAGTAGAGGTCATCCTTCGCCTGTACGACCGGATAATCGATGTGTGTATCGTCGATCCGAAGCCATGCCCGATAATCCTCATACAGATCGGCCAATTCTACCTGAACCTCTTCCTGCAGGACTTCGTCTCCTTCGTAGTCCAGGCCGGCTGTGGAAAATGCACGGTTCTGTGTGTAGAGCTGCTCATAAAGGGAATAACCGCTGTAGAGCACCAATACAGACCCCAGCAAGACTGAAGCCGTCACGAGAACACGGATGCCCGTAGCGCTCAACAGATTTATAAGATTGTGCTTTTTGATGAAACGCATCCGTCGTCCTCCTGTTACAGTTTATTCCTCCGTATCACGGTGATCACCGTTCCGAGGATCTCGCTCTTTTTTACCGGGCCGAAATAGCGGCTGTCCATGCCTTCTTTTCGCCCGTCTACGAGGATGAAATATTCATCCTCCCCCAAAGTCAGCGGATAGGTAACTTTATCTCCGCGCTTCGGGGTATCGTAATAGATCATGTCTTCCACTATGGCGTTTCCGTTTACCACAGGGCGACTCGCCGCATTGATCTCGACCGTATCGCCCGGTGCGCCGATCACACGCCCCACGAACATCTGTTTCTTCCCGCTGTCATCGACCTCTTTCTCGAATACGACGAGTTCCTGAAACGCCGCATTGCGATCCAGCCGATAAAAGATCAGCAGGTCTCCCGCATCCACACGGGGCGACATGTCGCCGTTCGGCATATGTGTGATGCCGACGATCTTGAAAAACAGGATCCAGATCAGAAGGAGAAAGGCTCCGAGGTAGATCAAAAACCAATGATAACTCTTTAAGCCTTTTTCATCCTGCGCCAGTTCTTCCATCAGTTTTTCCTGATCGGCTTCGCCTCCGGTCTTCTTCCGCGCGGGCTTGATTTTTCTGTTTTGGGCCGCCATCGTTTGACCTCACATCCATAGTATCGTAAAAGACCCGACAGCTCTATAGGATCATATAGCCGTCGGATCTTTATGTGCCCCGACTATTCGTGGGACGATTATCATATCAGCGTAAGATTACGCTTCTTGTTTCTTTGATGAACGACGAACTGCTGTTCTTCCGAGAACGATCAACAGGATGCCGCCTGCGAGCAGGAGAACATACGGTGCGAACCGGGTGATAAATCCTGTCGGGGAAATGGTATCCAATGTGTTGGTGATCGTTACTTCTGTGGTCGTATCAAGCGTAGCATCGTTGGTCCATGTTGCGCTACTGCCACTTGCAGGGACGATGGACTCAGCCAGAAGCACAGTGGTACCACTGAGCATCTTAACCTTATAAGAGTCCGGTGTGTCGTTCGTCTCAACGATGGAGAATGTAGTTCCCTGAGGAACGCCGATGAAGGTGATCGAACTGCCATTATCAACAGTACCGGTGAACGCATCGCCCAGAGTAATATAGTCTCCGAGTGTGGCATCGGTCGTCACATCTTCAAGCGTTGCATTTCCGCCGAGTGTAACGTTTACAAGAACGTCTTCGGTGATATCAGCCGGCTTCGCAAATGTGATATCGATCGGGAAATTGTGACCCTTATCTGCCAAAAGGCCTGCGGTCTCCTTAGTGATCGTAAGGTTCTGTGTACGATATACGTCAACGCCATTGAGATCGGTGCCGGTTGAAGGATCAGGTTTATTTACAAAGCCTGAGGACTTCATATCGATATTCTCGGTAGGGTTTGAAGCTGCGTTAAAAGAAGTGGTTGCAGTATCTTCAAACAGAACATAACCGTAGATCACCGGTGTATCATCGTCCTCGGCTGTCTTTCTGACATATACATCCAAATAGCGAGTTTCACCATAGGCGCCCTCTTCCTCAACGCCTACAGCATCCTTATCGGTGCTGGTCTCGGTGATCACATAACGATAGATGCCCGGGCCGGGGAACTCTGCGGGAGTAAATGCGAAATCCACATAACGCGTTTCAACCGCACCTGCAGCAGAGGTATGAACCAAAGCATTATCATCGGAAAAAACGATGGTCTGCGTCGTCGTTGCGGGCAGAGCTGCTGCAACGCCGCTCTTTACCTTACCGGAAACGCCGGCAGCATCGGTAACCTGAACGTCATCCGTGTCGGCAAACGTAACCGGCTCGATCCTGTAACTGTAAGTGATATTCGGTTCACGAACATCTGAACCGGCATCATTGATGAAGATCAGCTCTTTCTTAATGCTGACCGTATTGATCGCATTCGTGGTATTCTCTACCGTCGGGCTCGGGATCGCGCCGCCGGCAGTCGTTCCGGCTGCAAACGAAAGTGTTGATCCCAGAAGTCCTGTGAGCAATAACACTATGCAAAACAAACTGAAATGGATCCTTTTCTTCATAGTACCATCCTCCAAATGTTTTTTACACTATAAATCCTATGTAAACTGCCTCCTGACATCGGAAACTGTGCATGCTCCCGAATACTTAGAAACACATAGAAACAATAATATAGCATATTATATCACATCTAAAACGGGATTTCCACCCATAACGGTAAAAAAATCAGGTTTTTTCACACTTTTTATCAAGTTTTTATGGTTTTTCCACCGAATCGATCGTTTTCGGCTCCCGATCTTCTGCGGCCGGAGCTGCCTTCACCCGTTTGATCCATTTGCCGCTGCGTAAGCGGAGGATACACCAGAAGGCCTTGATGACCTGGTCGATCTTCAGGAAGAAGTAGATCCAGAACGCGTTCAGATGCCACTGCAGGCCGGCTGCGTATCCGAGAGGGATCGAAGCGACCCACAAAAACAGGATGTCGGCGACCATGAGAAATTTGGTGTCGCCGCCGCCGCGGAGCACGCCTTTCGTCATGATGCTGTTAATGGCCTGAAACACGACGATGATCGCGATGGAATCCATCAGCTGGGCCGCCAGTCCTTTCGTCTCATCCGAAACGTTATAGAAATTGATGACGAAGGGGCTCGCCGCCACAATGATCACGGCGCCCACCGCGCCGACGATGGCGCCGAGGGCGTAGAACGTGACCGCCTGATCCTGCGCCTGCTTAACCTTACCCTCGCCTAGCGTATGCCCGGTAATGATGCAGCCGGCCTGGCAGATACCCTGGATCAGGACGGTGCTGAGCTGCTGCGTCACGGCGGTGATGGAATTGGCCGCGACAAATGTATCTCCGATCTCGCCCATGATCGAAGCGACCATGGAGTTACCGAGTGCCAACAGGAAGTCGGAGATCAGGACCGGAATACTGATGCTGATATATTCTCCCACCAGATCGCCGCATTTCATGAAGATATCCTTCAGGCGATAGGCGATGCGTTTATCCACGAAAAACATATATCCGCAGATCAGGGTGAATTCGAAAGCACGAGCGATCAGGGTGCCGAGGCCGGCGCCTGCAACGCCCATCTCGGGGGCTCCCAACTTACCGAAAATGAACACCCAGTTGAAAAAAACGTTCACGAAGAAAGCGCCGATGGACACATACATGGGCACCTTCACCTGCCCCGTCGTCCGCATGACGATGGTACACGTCAGCGACAGGCCCAAAAGCAGATAGCACGGCGCCATGTAGCTGAAATACCGCATGCTCTCTTCGATGGTCCCGTCGGTCTTCAAGTAAAAATTCAGGATGGCCCGCGGGCATAAGATCGTCGGAAGTGTGAAGCCGAAGATCGCAAGAAGAACTGTCAGACGAAGCATGATGGTGATCGCCTTCTTCAGGGAATGTTTATCCTTCATGCCCCAGAAACGGGCCGTCAAAACGCTGGCGCCCATGCCCAGGCCCATGCAGCAGATCTGGAAAATGCTTACGAACTGGTTTGCCTGGCCGACCGCGGACAGCTGCGTGTCGCCCAACTCACCGACCATGACCGTATCCGCCAGGTTGATGCCGATGGTGATCATGCTCTGGGCCGCTATGGGCAATGCGATCAACGCCGTCTTTCTATAGAACGCCGGGTCTTTTACAAATATCTTATCGATGATGGATTTGAATCTTGTCTCCATGTTTCTAACCTCTTTCATTGCGGCCGCCCGCCGGGCATCCCGGCGCGAAGCGTAACGCCGCGTGCACACGAAATTATTTTAGCCCATCCTTTTGAAAGATACAAGACGAAAATTGCCATGTTTTGTGCAGATGTTAGGGTTTCGCCCGTAAATGGGATCCGAAAGCACAAACCATCAGTCCAAGCGCACTCTCCTTCACCTTGCCAAAAACGCCCGGAAGAAGTAAAATAGAGGGAGCAAAAATACAACCTACGGGAGGCTGTTATGAAACTGAACGAGATCGCTAGACCCGGCTCTGACCGGAGTTATATGACGAACCATGAGGATCCTTCGATCCTCCATGTCGGCACGTTGCCGGACCACAATTACTTCGTGCCGTTTGCATCCGGGCAGGATGTCTTCGCGCCGCGCGAGACGTCCGAACGTTTAACGCTTCTGAACGGCGATTGGGACTTCGCCTACTATGATTCCATTCTGGATCTTCCGGATGACTTCACGGTGCTGAAATTCACGAAGAAGCTCCCCGTGCCTGCCAACTGGCAGCTGCACGGCTACGATAAACCGCAGTACACCAATGTGGACTACCCCATCCCCTTCGAGCCGCCGTACGTGCCGGACGACGATCCGGTCGGCATCTACAGCCGCACGATCGAATACGTCCCCGACAAAAACCGCCGGATCCTTTGCTTCGAAGGTGTGGACAGCTGTCTCTACCTTTACGTAAATCATCAGTATGTCGGCTACTCGCAGGTCGCCCACCACACTTCCGAATTTGACATCACCGACCTGCTTACGCCGGGTGAAAACCGGCTCACCGTGGCCGTGCTCAAATGGTGCGACGGAACCTACCTGGAAGACCAGGATAAATTCCGCCTCTCAGGCATTTTCCGCGACGTATACCTGCTGAGCCGCCCCGCGAAGCGTCTGGAGAGCTACCGCCTCACGGCGGACTTCAAAACGAGCCGCGGCAAGGCCGTCGGTATCTTTACTTTCTGTCCGCAGGGCGCGGCCGCCGAGATCACGCTGAAGGACGGGAAAACCGTCCTCGCGAAGGCGAAGGTCGCAGACGGCGAGACATGGTCCGTAAAGATCCCCGAAGTGCGACCGTGGTCTGCCGAGGATCCCTACCTCTACTCCCTGACCATTAAAGCAAACGGCGAATGGATCGGCGAGCGGGTGGGCTTTCGCACCGTTACGATCGAGGACGGCGTGTTTAAGCTGAACGGCCGCCACATCAAATTCTTCGGCGTCAACCGCCACGACAGCTATCCGGACACCGGCAGCTGCGCGAGCATGGAGCAGATGCGCCGCGATCTGGAACTGATGAAACAAAACAACATCAACGCCGTGCGCACCTCGCATTATCCGAACGAGCCGGAATTCTACAAACTGTGTGACGAGCTCGGCATGTACGTGATCGATGAGGCCGATGTGGAGGCGCACGGTTGCGTCGCCGTCCACAACGACCTGCACTGGCGAAACGCCAACTACGGCGGCATTGCCCTGCTGGCCATGGACCCGCAGTTTAAGGAGGCGATCCTGGACCGCGAGCGTCTGCTGGTGACGCGCGACCTGAACCGCCCCAGCGTCCTGATCTGGTCTCTGGGCAATGAGACCGGCCTCGGCGAAAACATGCGCGAGGCGGCGAAAGCAGTGAAAACACTGGACCGCACGCGCCCGGTGCACTACGAGAGTTTCCACCAGCTGGATCAAACTCCGGACGATCGTTTCGACTTTGTGTCGAGGATGTACGAGCCTCCGGAAAGCTGGGCGAAATTTCCGGAAAATAGGGACGAAAAACGCCCCTTCATCCTCTGCGAGTACTGCCACGCCATGGGCAATGGCCCCGGCGACCTGGAGGAATATCATCAGGTGTTTATGTCGAGCGACCGCTTCGTCGGCGGCCTGATCTGGGAGTGGGCGGACCACGCCGTGATCCTGGGCCGGACGCCCGACGATAAGATAAAATACGGGTATGGCGGCGACTCCGGGGAGCGCCACAACGACGGCAACTTCTGCATGGACGCCCTCTGCTATCCCGACCGCACGCCGCACACCGGCCTGCTGGAGGCGAAGCAGGTCTACCGGCCTGTCCGCGTGCGTATGGGCGACCGCCCCGGTACCTTCGTTATCTGCAGCCTGCTGCGCTTTATCAATGCGGGAGAGCACCTCTCGTGCAGTTATGAGATCACCGCGGACGGCATGGAACCGATCACCGGCACACTCACATTTTCCGCGAAGCCCATGGAGGAGGTCACCGTCACCGTTCCCGAGGCCACCGGCCCGTTCACCCAGGATACTTATATCCGCTTCCGTTTCTTCGCAAAGAACAGCTATAGCGCATTTCCCGATGGCGCCGAGGTCTGCTTCGACCAGCTGCAGATCTGCGAAGTTCCGAATACCGGATGCGCAGCGACACAGCCCAAGGGCCATGTCCGCGCCTCCGCAAAGGCTCCTGTTTCCTACACCGAAGAGCCGCTGGTCTACACGATCCGTGCAGGCTCCGTGACCTACGTTTTCGACCGCAGGCAGGCGACATTTACCGGCATATTCAAAGGTGGAAAGAACCTGCTCACGCGCCCCATGGAGTACAATTTCTTCCGTGCTCCCGTGGACAATGACACCATGAAAAACGACTGGTACGGGGCGCATCTGAACGACTATATCGTGAAGGTCTACGACACGCAGCTTCGCGCGGAGGGCGACGGCGTCCGCATCACGGCGCGCCAGTCCTTCGGCTGGAGCCGGCATCAGCCCTTCGCAGTCATGGAGGCCAAATACCGGATCGGTGCCGACGGCGCACTCGATATATCCTCCAAGATCAAAACCTCGAATAAGGTCGAGTTCCTGCCGCGCTTCGGCATCCGCCTCTTCGTGGCGAAGAAATTCGACACCGCGTCGTACTACGGCTACGGCCCGTACGAAAGCTACTGCGATAAACACCAGGCCACCTACATGGGGAATTTCACCGCGAAGATCGAGGACATGTTCGAGGACTACATTCGCCCGCAGGAGAACTCCTCCCACTGGAACTGCAAGCACGCCGAGGTGCTCTCGAAGCAGGCCGGTCTGCGGTTTGTAAACCCCTCCGGCTTTTCCTTCAACGCCTCCGCCTACACCCAGGAAGAATTGGCAGAAAAAAAGCACAACTTCGAACTGAAGCCGTGCAAGTATCATGTGATCTGCGTCGATTTCGCCATGGCCGGCGTGGGCTCCGCAGCCTGCGGCCCCAGACTCGCCGACCGCTACCGCCTCGCATTGCCCGAGACGGAAGGAAACATACGCGTGGAAGTGATGTAATGCTTCCTGTACGAAAACAGCATAAACCGATCCTTCCCTCTTGACAAACGCCTCCGAATAGTATATACTATGTATATACCGTCGGAAAGGAGTGATCTGCATGACTACAACCATTCAGAAATGGGGAAACAGCCAAGGTATCCGGCTACCCAAAAGCATATTGATCGCCTTAAAATGGTCGGTCGACGAAAAGATCGAAATTAAAACTCTGGGAAACAAAATCGTGATAGAACCGGTGGAAGATAAAAAACGCAAGACCATCACAGAACTCTTTGACGGTTATAACAGCGAGTACACCCCGGAAGAAATCGATTGGGGGAAGCCTAAAGGGAGAGAGGTATGGTAACACAAGGAGATATTATCAAAGTAAGTTTCGATCCGCGAATGGGACATGAGCAGGCCGGCTATCGTCCGGCACTGGTGGTCAGCAACGATGTGTTCAACCAGAAAACGCGGTTGGTCATTGCCTGCCCTATCACTAACACAAATAACAGATTTCCGCTTCACATTCCGCTTGATGATCGCACGGTAACCACCGGAGTGATCTTATGTGAACATGTCAGGACTTTGGACCTGAATTCCCGGGCATATAGTTTTATAGAACGGATCCCGGATGATATCCTTAACAAGGTGATCGACGTTATTTATGCAGAGTTAGAAATCGCAACGAGATGATTCTTCATTCAAAACAGCCCTTCGGTGTTATGCCGAAGGGCTGTTTTTTTATGTTATCTTGCGTAAAACCCGCGCTCATCTTCGTCCACCGAGAGTGTCTTCACATCCATGTTCTCGATTCGCACGTACGAGCCACGCTCGATAGCCAGGATCACCTGGTCGATGTTGTCCTCCTCGCCCTGGATCTCCATGGTCACGCTGCCGTCCCACTCGTTATGCACGTAGCCGGTGCAGCCGAACATTTCAGCGGCATAACGCGCCCGATATCGGAAGCCCACGCCCTGAACGGAGCCGTAAAATGTAATGCGTTTGCGGATCATAAGCGGTTCTTATACGCTGCTTCCCAGAAGCAGTTCTCGTGTCCGGCGCAGGTCACGAAAATCTCACAAAGCTGTGCGCGTTCCACGGTGTCTGCGGCTTCCGCCAAGCGGTCGACCAGCTCGACCCAGGCGTCCCGGGCAGCGGTGTACTCCGGCGCGGTGTAGGCCGCAAACCAGGTGCTGTACGGCGACGTAGCGATCGTATCGGCGCTTTTATCCATCCATTCGCGGGCAATGTATGCGTAGAGCCAGCAGCACTGCAAAAGCGCCGTCAGGCCGCGCAGAACGGGCGCATCCGACACTTTACGAAGGTAGTCGAGGTATGCCTGGCCTGCTTCCGAAAGCCCCACCGTATCGATCTGCTCCTGCGTGATGCCCATCTGCGCCATGCTCGGGATATGCACCTGCGTGAGCTCATCCTTCGTCACCTGAATGGTCACGTCGATGAACTCCCTCTGCTCATCCGTCTCCGCATGGGAACGGATGATATTCAAAATGTCGATGTAAGCCTGTAGGTAATAATAGTCCTGCAGCATGTAGTAGCGGAAGCGCTCGGAACTGAGTTTTCCGCTCGCCATCTCGGCAACGAACGGCTGCGCCGCAGCCTGCTGCCATTTTCCCTTTGATGCTTCAAAAAGTAAATTTGATATCTTCATGGTTCCTCTGCCTCCTATTTGTGCGCGACGATCGCCACGTAGCCGCCGCTCTTGTAGCCGTCCGAAACCTCTTCGGGCTCCTCGTTTGTGTACATCGGGTTTTTGATCAATGTCTGGTAGAACTCGAACTTCTCGATGCCGAGCTCCTTCAGCAGACCGATCTTCTCCTCGGTGGAGTGCCATACGCCCGACGCGGCGAGTGCCAGCGGGTACGGGCAGGCCGGCATAACGCCGTCCAGGAACTTCGTGTCATAGGACTGCGCGCAGGTCCCGAGCATGTACATGAAGCCGAACGCGCTCTCCTTCGGAACGTCGATGAAGATCAGTTTTCCGCCGTCCTTCAGGGCGCGCAGGCTCTTCTCCATCACGGGCTTCAGATCCTCCATGTAACTGGAACTTCCGTTGAAATAAATGATATCGTACGCCTGCTCCGGAAGGTCCACGTCCTCGATGAGGCCGTACTTCAGGATCTTCAGGCCGCGCTTCTCGGCGATGGCGCCCATATCTCTGGAAGGCTCGATGCCTTCGATATTGCAGTTGTCAATGTAGCTCTCGAACAGACCGCTGCCGCAACCTACGGACAGGAGTTTCTTCCCCGTGATGTCGCCGAGCGCCTTCTTAAAAAGCAGAAGCTCACTGGTGAACAGATTGTCATTTTCCATGAACCACTGGTCATAGTGGTTTGCATAACCGTCAAATTTCTGCCGGGTCACTTCGCTCATCTCAATACTCTCCTTTTACGTCGAATGCGTGGTTCATCGGGCCGCTGCCCTTACCGAGGTCCAGCATGGCCGCCAGTGCGCCGGTAATGTAGCGTTTCGCCGCGGCGACAGAAGTCGCCAGATCCCGGCCTTTCGCCAAATTCGAGGCGATGGCGCTGGAGAGTGTGCATCCCGTGCCGTGGGTGTTCGGGTTGTCAATGCGCTCGCCGTGGAACCATTTGCACTCCTGCCCATCGTAAAGCAGGTCGTTCGCGTCGTTGAGCTGGTGTCCGCCCTTCAGCAGCACCGCGGTCCCGAACTTCTCGTAGATGGCACGCGCGGCCGCCTCCATGTCCTGAACCGTATGGATGGGCTGTCCGTACAGCACCTCCGCCTCCGGGATGTTCGGAGTGATGACCAGCGCCAGCGGGATGAGTTTTTTGCACAGGCTGTCGATGGCGTCATCCGAGATCAGTTTCGCCCCGCTGGTCGCCACCATAACGGGATCCAGCACGATGTTCTTCGCGCCGTAGAACCGCAGTTTCTCCGCGATCACGTCGATCAGTTCGGTCTGCGATACCATGCCGATCTTCACGGCATCCGGGAAAATGTCGGAAAATACCGCATCCAGCTGGGCTGCCATAAATTCGGGCGTGGAGTTTAAGATGTCTGTAACGCCGGTCGTATTTTGAGCGGTCAATGCGGTGACGGCGCTCATGGCATAAACGCCATGAGCCGTCATCGTTTTGATATCTGCCTGTATGCCGGCGCCTCCGCAGGAGTCGCTTCCTGCGATCGTCAATGCTGTCTTCATATGGTTACCTCTCTTTCGTCAGCATGCGTTTTATATCGCGGCAGAAAGTGGTGCCCCCGATCTACCGCTGTAACAGGTTCACAAAGTGAACCTGTTACGTGAGAAGTTTGGTTATTTCACCAACTCCTCACATAAAGTCTTAAGTTCCCGCGTCGCGGCGAGGATGTCCGGCTGCGCGAAGATCGCGCTGATGACCGAAACGCCGCAGATGCCGGTGCCCCTAAGTTCCAACAAATTGTTTTTCGAGATGCCCCCGATTGCCACGACCGGGATCTTTACGGCCCGGCAGATTGCGGCCAATGTCTCGTGGCTGACGTCGTCTGCGTCATCCTTCGAGCCCGTGGGAAATACCGCGCCTACCCCAAGGTAGTCCGCCCCGTTTTTCTCCGCAAGGATGGCCTGCTCCACCGTCTGCGCCGAAACGCCGAGGATCTTATCGGGCCCCAGGAGGCGGCGCACATTGCCCGCTTCCATGTCTTTCTGGCCCACGTGGATGCCGTCCGCGCCGACTTTCAGTGCCACTTCCACGTTATCGTTCACGATGAAGGGCACGCCGTATTTGCGGCACAGCTTCTGGATCTCGTTCGCCTCTTCGAGAAAGGCCTCGTCATCGAGGTGCTTCTCGCGAAGCTGCAGGATGGTGGCGCCGCCCTGCAGGGCGAGCTCCGCCTGGCTCACGAGCGTCTTCCCGTTCAACCAGCTCCGGTCGGTGATGGCGTACAGAAGAAGATCCTTCTCATCGAATTTCATATTTCGCACCTCTCTCCAGTGTATCACCGTCCATGTTGTAGATGGCGTCAATGATGCGGTTGCGGTAGGACGAATTGCCCTCGGTCGGCTGCAGGTTTGCATAGCCGATCTCGCCCGCCAGTCCCATGGTGCAGACCGCTGCCGCCGCTGCCTCCAGGACGTTATCCGGGTTCGCCACGATAAATGCGGTCATCAGGCCGGACAGCTGGCAGCCGGTTCCGGTGATGCGTCCCATCTCGGGGCGGCCGTTGCGGATCACATAGCAAGTCTCCGCGTCTGCCACCAGGTCGATGGCTCCGGTGATGGCGACCACACAGCCGCTCGCCTTGGCAAACGATTTGGCAAATGCGACCGAGCGCTCCAGGTTGGCTTCCGTCACGGCATCCGCCACGTCGGCGTCCACGCCCTTCGTGGTGCCCGAGCCTGTGGCCAGAGTCTTGATCTCGGAAATGTTTCCGCGGATCACGTCAAAGCGCACCTGCTCCATCAGGTCGACTGCAGTCTTTGTGCGCAGCGCGCTCGCGCCCGCGCCTACCGGGTCGAGCAGGACCTTGTGTCCCAGTTCGTTGGCTCTCTTACCCGCAGCGAACATCGCCTCGATGGACTGCTTATTCAGCGTTCCGATGTTGATGTTGAGGCCGCCGCAGATCGACGTGATGTCCACGACATCGTCCGGTTCGTCGGACATGATCGGGCTGCCGCCGCAAGCCAGAAGGACATTGGCCACGTCATTGACCGTGACATAGTTGGTGATGTTGTGCACGAGAGGCGTCGTCTTGCGTACGTTTTCGGTAATCTCTTTGAACATATGATCTCTCCTTTCCAGAGGGATTCGGACAATGTAACTTCAATACAAAAAAAGCACGCAAAAAGGACTGCGCGCGGTTCATCATATCTCCCTACGTTGGCATTATCCAAATCAGGTTAAAGGGTCAAAGCATTCGCTTACTCTCAGCCTGCCTATGCAAGCTCCCCTATATTCAGTTACGAGGACATTATAATACGGGGGCCTTAAAAAATCAAGCCCCCGTATTCCATAGTTATCATTCAACCTGCTCACGCAGCAGTTTACCCATATCGTTGCCGAACGCCTCGGCGACTTTACGGACTTCTTCCTCTTCCGCGAGGAAGGCTTCCGCTACCAGCGGATCGAAGTGTGAGCCGGCATCTTCCTTGATGATGCTGAGTGCCTTCTCGATCGTAAACGGCGGCTTGTAGACACGCTTCGAGATCAATGCGTCAAATACATCGGCCACGGCCATGATACGAGCCGACAGCGGGATCTCTTCACCGGCCAGGCCGCGGGGATATCCCTTGCCGTTCCACTTTTCGTGGTGTCCGCCGGCCAGGTTTCGCGCTTCGGTCAGATAGCCCGAATTCGGGACGGCCTCGATCACCTTATTCATGATCTCCTCGCCGATCAGGGTGTGCTTCTTCATCTCCTCAAACTCTTCGTCGGTGAGTTTGCCGGGCTTATTCAGGATCAGATCGGAAACGCCGATCTTACCGACATCATGCAAGGGCGCGGAATGAAACACGTCATACATGAACTGATCGGTGATCTGGTCGGTATAATAACCCTTCTTACGCAGGCCGTTCATGATGATCCGTGTGTAGGCTGCCGTCTTTCGGATATGATCGCCGGTGTCTTCGTCACGACCTTCCACCATGTCCGCCAGCACCATGATGAGTGCCATCTGCATCTTTGAAATGGTCTCGTTCTTCGCTTCCAATTCCTCAACATAATTCACGGAATCGGTGCTCATCTTCACCAGAGCGTTGTACAGGTTCTCGATCTCGTCCCCCGTATGGATCTCCAGATTCTTTAAGCCCTCCACGCTTTCATCCAGTCCCTCGCCGTTATTAAATGCAAACGAGCCCGCGCTTCTGGCCATCGTATTTACCGGGATTGTGATGCTGTATTCCGCAAACCACCAGCCGAAGACCAGCGCCAGCAACAAGAAGCCCAGATAGAGGGAGATCATCTTTGTCATGAAAATGATATAATTGGCCGTCAGCTGCTTCATCGAGATGTCAACGCAGGCATAGGCAACACACTTATCATATTTGTCATAAATGGGCTGGTAGGCCGTAAGCAGCCAGCCGAACATATCGTCCGAAATGATGGGCTCGATCTCTTCACCGGCCAGGAGCGCCGGCAGATATTCTTCAAACGCACCCTCGAACGCCAGAACTTCACCGGGTTCGGAAGCTTCGACAGCTTCGGTATCCAGATCGAAGATCACGTGGCATCCGTCTTTCTGAATCTGATACACGTATACATACTCGATATCCGGAGAGGTCTTTTTGATCTCGTACAGAAGCTCCTCCGTTTTTGCGTAGCCATTGGCCGAACGCTTCAAAATGAGGATGTCATCAATGATATCAGGGCCGACGGCAGCGGCCGCCAGGGAAGCGGTCTCCTTAGCAAAGCGTTTCTTTTCCTCCACGGAGTTTTTCCGATATAAAGAAACGCTGACGATGGTCGCGAAGCCGGAGATCACAAAAGAGAATACCACCAAAAGAAGAACGACCTTCGTACGAAGTGAAGTACGGCGTGTCTCCAACTTCATCATCTCGTCCTTCTCCTCACGGCTCAGGGCGCGCTGTTGCCAGCCACGGTATCGAAGGTTGCGCCGCAACTCCGTCGGCAACAGATTATAAGGGATCGCCGCGATCAGAACTGTGATCGCTTTATCGAGGATATCTATGTACAGGTTCGCATAGATCGATTGGAAGAATTCTCTCCAATGCCCCGCGGAAAACAGATCATGATTTCCGACTTCATCCTTCAGGTCGCCGTTGATACACCAACTGATCGCCGAACCCAGAACACCGCCGATGGCGGCCAGCGCCAGGATAAACGCCAGGATTCCAAGAGGTTTCTTCAGGAAATGTCTCCGTGCGAAATAGGCGGAAACCAAAGCAATCAACACGTTCAGCGACCCATAGAAGAACGAAGTTCCGTCGATCAGGAAACCGGTGAAGATATTCGTCGAGATACCGGTGATGACACCGGGGATATACCCGCCGAAGACCGCAGTCAGAACGGTCCCCACCGTATCCAGATAAATCTTCCAAGAAAACGTTTGGGCCAGGAATGATCCTAAGATATTGATAGAAATACCGATGATGCACATGATGATCATCTGAAGAAAGCGAAGCCCGCGTTTCTTCTCTCGTTTTTTTATCTTTTCCATAAGGCGCCTTTCTGATCTCCCGTGCGGAAATCGCCTGAAATGTGAAAATAATACGCTGAAAAATAAATCAATTCTGTATTTCTTTCTGAAAAAGGGCAAATTGCCCCATCATTACCTCCATTATACTTAAGAAATCACCGAAATGCAAATAAAATTTTTGTGAAACGCCGAAGCGCCCCGACCAAATGGTCGGGGCGCTCCGGATTGAGTAACGTATTATTTGGATGTCAAATGATTATGAGCGATTACTGCGGAAGAGACGATACGTCGCCGTAGGTCTTAACCCATGCTTCGTCACGCTCGTCATGGATCTCCTGACCACCGGAGGTCATGTAGTCAGCCATGTTCTCATCCCAAACGCTGTCGAACTGATCGGGCTTACATACAACTGCCTTCTGGTAAGCAGCGGTTCTCTTGTCGCCCAGGATCTGGCCCTGACCGTCTTCGGACTCGATCGCGCCAACGGCTACGTTCTTATCATGTCTCATGTCGATCTTAGCGATCTTATCAGCTGCTGCTACAAGAGCGGGATCGTTCTCAGCGTAGCTGTTAGCGGTCGTAAGAACAGTTGCTTCCTCAGTTGCAAGGCGGAGACCGTTGCAGGTGATGGTAAGGTCGATGTTGCTGCCGGAGTTCATGAACGCCTTGTTGCCGCCTTCGATCTTCTTAGTGATGTAGTACTTGCCATCAGCAGACTTCTCGTGGCCTACGCCCTCTTCACCGAGCTGCAGGTACTGGATGTGTGCGGGGTCAGAGATCCAATCCAGGTACATAAGGCAAGCCAAAGGCTCCTTACAGGTTGCAGGGAAGAACAGCTTACGGTCGCCGGCTGTAGAGGTAACGAACTTGGTGTGACCGCCGTTCTTATCTTCGAACGGATCGATCGCTACGAACTTAGCGTCCTCACCAACGAGGTTCTTAAGTTCAGCATTGATGGACTTGTCGCCGTTACGGAATACATAGTCCCAGTTATGAGTGATAGCGCCTACGAAACCGGCCTTCATGTTATTGTCTTCGGTAGAGTCATCTGCGCCATACAGTGCGAAATCTTTCCACATCAGGCCATCGTTGTACCACTTGTTGAGGAGTCTGATCGCCTCTTTGGTACCGGGCTCAGTGAATTTTCTATCATCAAAACCGTTTACATAGTAGTCACGATCAGAGATGTTAGGGTCAATGAAGGACTCGATAAGAGTAGCTGCTCTCCAGCCTACATCGTAGGATACGGAGTAAGGGATCATCTTATCAGCGTCGTCGCCGAGGAGCTTCTCAGCGTTGTCACGGAATGCGATCAGGCACTTTTCGAACTCTTCCTTCGTGGTGGGCTCCTTAAGGCCTAACTTATCCAGCCAGTCCTTACGGATGAAGGTTACGACACGGTTTGCTGTAGCTCTCTTACCTTCGATCGCCCAGATGGTTCCGGTCTTGGGATCTTTATTCCAGTTGATGTTGGTGTCGCCAAGCCACTCCCAAAGGTTCTGGCACTGGTCTTTGTAATCGTTGAGATACGGAGCCATATCCAGAACACCGCCACGGTTTGCGTAGTTCTGAATGGTCGGGTAGTCATAAGTTACGCAGATGTCAGGAGCGGTTCCTGCGGAAAGCAGGTTGTTCAGTTCCTGACCCTCAGTCCAACGAGGAACCTTAACGAACTCAACTTCTACGTTGTGGTCTTCCAGCATGCCCTTCTTGATGTAGTCGGTGTACATGTTGTCGCCTGCATCTGTGCCGCCCTCAGGAGAACGATCATAAACTTCAACGCGGATCTTCTTCGTCTCTTTGAACTTACCGTTCACGAAATCAGGATCTTCAGCCTTCGTTCCATCGTCAGCCTTTGTTGTTGTTGTAGTGTTGCCGCCATCGGTAGCCTTTGTTGCGTCAGTGCTACCCGGGGCCTGTGTCGCATTGGCTGCGGTGGTTTCTTTGGAATCCTTCTCACCACAACCAACAAGTGTCGCTGTCATGGACGCTGCAAGCGCCAATGCAATAGCTTGTTTTTTCATAGTTACAATTCCTTTCTTGATATATATAATAACATTGCTGCTACTAACATGGATCATTCCTTCACCGCTCCGACCGTTACGCCGTGGATGAAATACTTCTGCAACCACGGATAGATGCACAGGATCGGAATAGTGGAAAACATAACAACGGCCGCCTTCGTCTGTTCGGCGTAACCGACGTTACCGGGTTCAAGAGTTGTATCGATGTTGCTCTGTCCCTGAAGCATGTTCCACAGGTACAGCTGCAACGGCCAGTTCTTTTTGTTGTTGTGCGCGAACATGAGCGCGTCGGAATAACCGTTCCAACGGCCTACCGCATAGTACAGGGCCAATGTTGCAATGACCGGCTTCGACAGCGGCAGATAGATCTTCGTAAGGATCTGGAAGAAGCTCGCGCCGTCCAGTTCCGCAGACTCACGCAGGGAGTCCGGAATTCCGTAGAAGAAACTACGCATGATGATCATATTAAATACGGACAGGCAGAACGGAACCAACAGCACATACGGTGTATCCAGCATGTGGAGCTGCTTAAACAACAAATAGTTCGGCATGGTGCCGGCGTTGAAGAACATCGTAATGGTGATCATGATGTTCATGGCGCCGCGGCCCTTTAACTTATCAAAGATCAACGGGAACGCACACAGCGTCGTCATGGTCAGGGAAAGCAAAGTTCCCACGACCGTCAGGAAGACGGTCCATACAAATGCCCGGCGATACTCGGACTCTTTGAATACTGCCTCATAGGCGGTCAGGTTAAAACCCTTCGGCCACAGGGAGACCTTATTTCGGATCAGGTATTCCGATCCGGACAGCGAACGTGCCAACAGGTTCACCAGAGGCAACAGACAGATTATGATAACGAATATGCATATTACGATGAATACATAATCGCTGACATGAAGCCGGTTGAGTTTGCTCTTTCGCTTCGGAAGCGCAGGCATCTCCAGTTCCGGCATACTGTTTTCTTTCATCTTCATCTTACCAAATACCTCGATCTCCTAATTTTCTGGCCAGTGCATTCGCCGTCAGCAGGAAGAATACTCCGACTACGGACTGGAACAGGCCAATCGCAATACCTCTCTCCCACTTACTTCCGACGATACCGATCTTGTAAATGTAGGTAGAAAGTACTTCCGATACATTGAGCACGAGCGGTTTCTGCAACGCATACGGACGGTCAAAGCCGGAACCGATGATGTTACCGATGCTCATGATCAACAGGATAACGATGGTAGGACGAATACCCGGCAGGGTAATGTGCCACATCTTTTTAAATCTTCCGGCGCCATCCACCGACGCTGCCTCATACAGTTCGGGGTTAATGGATGTGATCGCCGCCAGATACAGGATCGAGTTCCAACCGAAACTCTGCCAGATACCGATCAGGACGTACATGATGATCCAGGGGATCTCTTTATCCAGGAAGCCTATTCGGGGGATACCCATGCCTTCCAGTGCGTTGTTTACGATACCGGTGTTCGTTGCGAACAGCTGAACTGCCAGGCCGTAGATAACGACCCATGACAGGAAGTGCGGCATGTAGGCAACGGTCTGCACCGTTCTCTTAAACTTCTTCATGCGAAGTTCGTTCAGGATCAATGCAAAGATGATCGGAACGGCAAATCCGACTACCAGATCCAGCAGGTTCAGGGTGATCGTATTTCTCAGCGCCTGGTGAAACTGCTTATTCTTAAATACATCGATGAAATGCTTCCAGCCGTTCTTCGATGTCCAGGGCATGTTCCATATGCTGGTTCCGTCCAGTTTATAATCCTTCCAGGCTGCCTGCACATAGATCATGGGGATGTACTTAAATATGATGAAGTACACGACCGGCAGAAGCAGCATGGCGTATAACTGCCAATATCTGCGCATGTATCCGGTCTTATGACCTTTGAGTTTTTTCGCCGGCAGTCCGTAATCCGCCGAAGGCTCACTCGGCTTAATTTCTTCTGCGCCCACTTTCTCTACTCCTCCTAACCACAGACATAATACGCCCATGCGGAAAATAAAGCGAACCCATCCGGGGTCGCGCTGCACACGTCATTCAGTTCATTCAATAGTGTTTTTTCTTTTCTTGATGGGGGGATTTGTCCGGTACGAAAACGACGGAACAGGAGTCTGCTTCTCCTTTTACGTCCCGCTTTTCCTACTTGATACAAATTATAAAATATTTTTAAACCCTCTTCCATTGCCAGTATTGTCGACTGTATTGCAAAACCTGTGCTATTATGTTATAATTGTTTTGAAATGGAGCAAATAGCACAGATTCTGCCCACATTTTCAGGAAAAATGCGTAAACATCCACAAAAACAAGGAAATATGCCATGCCGAATGAATTAAGAAAAGATCTGCGTGCCGTCTTTACGACGAGGCAATATATGATCTCCGAAGATTTCGAGATCTTCTATTACAGCGACCTGCATTTCACGCCGACCCAGACGCACTCCCACTCCTACTACGAGATCTATTTCTTCGTAAACGGAAACATCGAGTTCAACATCGGTTCCGAAGCGCACCATCTGATCCCGGGTGATGTCGTCCTGATGCCGCCGGGTGTCTCGCACTACGCGATCTCCCACGATCCCGGGAAGCGTTACCAGCGTTTCGTCCTCTGGGTCAGCCGCGACTACTACCAGCATTTCTTAAGCATTTCCCCGGATTTCGCTTATATCTTCCAGCTGGCAGAGGAGGAGCATCGCTACATCCATCACTACGATACCATCGCGTTCAATGCATTCCAGTCGAAACTCTTCGAGATCATCCAGGAGACGCACCAGACGCGGTTCGGTAAGGATGCAAAGGTCGATCTGCTGATCTCCGGCCTGATCCTGGACATCAACCGCAGCATCTACGAGCGGGATAATCCGCCGAAGCTGCGTGAAACGGCGCACCTGTCGCAGAGCCTGATCGCTTACATCGACAACCATCTCACCGAGCCGATCTCGCTCGACGATCTGGCGCGCGAGTTCTTCGTCAGCAAATGTCACATTTCCCACGTATTCAAAGAGCACCTGGGCATCTCGATTCATAAATACATACAAAAAAAGCGCCTCGCTTTGTTCCGCGACGCGCTTCGTGAAAACGGCGAGATCCTCTCCACCTTTACCAACTGCGGTTTCACCGACTATTCCAGTTTCTACCGCGCATTTAAGAAGGAATACGGCATCTCACCGAGCCACTACCAGATGCAGATCTCCAAAGAGTCTGCGGAGTACGAAAACCGATAAAGGAAACTGCCCGGCGCGATGTTTAGATCGCGCCGGGCGTTTTATCATCTCAAATATACTTTAAAATTCATCGGACGGTGCTACGTCCCCATCTTCGGACGCCGGGATCTCATCCGCAGGATCGCCCGGAAGGGAATCCTCTTCCTCCGGAACGTCGTCCTCATCGCCGTCATCCGCGCTATGCACCAGAGCTGCCGCTTCGGCCAATGTGTGCTTGTGCACCTCGGGTGTCTTCGCCTTGCGCTCTTTCTTCGGCTTCCCGAGCGCCGCCAGCTCCTCATCCGTCGCGTTCTCATACGGGCCGATGCGCTGCTCCTGCTCGAACTTATCGAACGCCTTGATAAAGAAGGTCGTGTTGATGATCAGGGTCGCCGTCGTGAGCGCCAGCCAGATCAGCCACGCCCAGTACATGTGCCAGACGCCGAACAGGATCGGGGCTATGATGATCACCAACCCGAAGAGCGAATGGAACAGGTGGGTGAACGACATGACGAACGCGCCCTTCAGCGCCTCTCCGATCGTCACCGTGTAACGGGACAGGAACGGGAAGACCATCCACGAGATCATGAGTACGAACATGGTCGCGCCGAACAGCAGAGCCTTCGTCGCCAGAGACGCCTGCTCCTGTCCGACCAGATACCAGTCGTATAAGAGGAAGGCCAGCATCGCGAACATCAAAAAAGTCAGGATCGTCGCCTGCTTGAAGTTCTGCTTAAACGAGCGGAAGAACGGCTTTTTGATGCCCTCGGACTGGCCGCGGAGCATCTTCATCGCGGTAAACGTCCGCGCCGTCATCGCCGCCCCGATAGTGAACACAGGGAGGCAGCACACCAACGTCAGCAGGTTCAGGAGCATATAATCAACGATATCGTCCACTGCATTTAACAAAGGACTGTTGTATTTCTGCATGTGCCTGTCCGCCTTTTAGAATTCGACCGTCTTCGGTGAAGTCGTAAATGAGGAAAATGTCGCAACGACGTCCTTCATGTAAAGGACTTCCGTGTTGTCGTCATCCGCCGCATACATGTGCTTCAGGGTCGGATATGCGTCCAGCATGCTCTCCTTCGCCTCGATGCGCTCGTCGCGGATCAGCTTACCCGCGATGCGGAGCCAGGTTCCCTCGCAAAATGCGCAAAGCTCAAACTTCGGGTTCGCTTCCAGCTGGTGGGACACATCCTTCACCTTACCGGTCTGGATATACAAACGGCCATCAAATTTGTGGATCGTGCCGAACGGACGCACACGGGGCTGGTCGCCCTCCACCGTTGCCAGATAATACGTCTGTGCCTTCTTTAAAAACTCCAATACTTCATCCATAAAAAACCTCCTGGGTCAATCACTGACGTCTGCATCGACCGTGATCTTAAAATGATATTCCGGGAAATGCTCGGACAAATCCTGCACCACTTCCCTGTACACGGCCATCCGGTCCGGCGCGTCATAGCCGATGACGGCGTCAAACTGAATGTCCTTAGTTTCCGAATTGACATAAAAACCATGCATCTGCAGAACATGATCATGGTCCATCACGATGCGGCGGATTTCATTTTGCAGGTCCGCAGCCGCATTGTCCTGCATGTTGCGCCCGTAGACGCTGATACCGGTCAGGATGACCCCGCATTCATCGTAGACCTGGTCTGCGATCTCACGCTGCAGCCGGTCAAGCTGCGCCACGGTCATGTCCTCCGGCACCTCCACATGCAACGAGCCGATCAGCGACTCGGGGCCGTAGTTGTGCAGGACCAAATCGTACACACCGTACACGTCCGGGTATTCATTGACGATCCTTTTGATCTCCTTCGCTTTCTCCGAGCTGGGACGCTCGCCCAGGATCTGGGATATGGTCTTCCGCAGAAGACCGATGCCCGTGTTGATCATCAACAGGGAGATGACCGCCGCCAGATAGGCTTCGATGCTGACAGCCGTCGCGAGGAAAATGATCGCCGCGACCAGGGTCGCAAACGATACGATCGAGTCGTTCAGGGCGTCCTTACCCGAGCCGATCAGCGTTTCCGAATCTACACGTTTTCCGACTTTGACGACATGCCGTCCCAGGAAGATCTTCGCGAGGACCGCAGCCGCGACGATGATGAGCGTCGGCGTGCTGTAGTCCGGCGTGGTCGGATGAATGATCTTCTTCACCGACTCGATGAGCGCCGTGACGCCGGCGTACAGGATGATCACCGCAATGACGCTGGCCGCAACATACTCCGAGCGGCCGTGCCCGAAGGGGTGATCCTTATCCGGCTTCTTCATGGCGAAACGCGTCCCGACGATGGTGATCACCGACGAAAGCACGTCGCTTAAGTTATTGACCGCGTCCAATATGATCGCGATGGATCCCGAGATCCAGCCCACGACCGATTTAAATGCGGCCAGAATGATATTGACCAGAATACCGAGTGCACCGGTCCGAATGATCGTCCTGCTACGATCCATCGTAGCAGCCAGTGCTTGTTTTTCTTCCGTTTCCATTCCATCCTCCCGAGGGATCAGAAGCCCTCGTTGCGGCGGCGCTTACGCACCTCGATCCGCTTCTGCGCGCCATCCCACTCGATGCGGTCATTTTCCGTTTCAAGCCGAAGGCCGAACTCGACCGGCTTCGGGCGGCCCTCTTTACTAACGCACACTTCCGTGAAATATGCGCGGTTAATGACGCGGCGGGTTCCGTCTTCACGACTCTCCACGTACACATCCACGCGTACCTCCATGGAAGTACGGCCGACGTAGGTCGGGATCGCAACGATCACCACCATATCATTGATGAATGCGCCGCTCTTAAACTGCAGGTTATCCACCGCGGCCGTGGTCACGTAGTCGTTGCAGTGGCGTGTGGCAGCGATCCCGGCCACTTCGTCCATCCACTCCATCAGACGGCCGCCGAACAAACGCCCGCTGCCGTTGATATCCTCATATTGAATGACCTTCATCCACTCCGTTTTGGAGTCCGCCGGGGTCTTGAATTTGGTCCTCTCCTGCTCCATGTACGCCTCCTGCCTGCGCTTGGATCCTACCTGAATTTCTGTCTCTGCCCCATATTATAGCACGAAAACGCGCGGATTTCATCTTTCGTCCAGATCGATGTATTCGTTTTCATCCGCTACGCTCATGTATGCGGGGCGAATGATCTTATCGCAGTTGATCAGTTCCTCGATGCGGTGTGCGCTCCATCCGACGATACGGGCGATCGCGAACATCGGCGTGTAGAGCTCCTCGGGGATGCCAAGCATGCTGTACACGAAGCCGCTGTAGAAATCAACATTGGCCGAAACACCTTTATAGATATGGCGTTCGCGGGCAATGATCTTCGGCGCCAGCTCTTCGATCATGGAGTACAGGGCGAACTCCTTCTCGTAGCCTTTTTCCGCCGCCAGTTTCTCGACGAAACCGCGGAAGATCTCGGCGCGCGGGTCGGAGATTGAGTAGACCGCGTGGCCCATGCCGTAGATCAGGCCCTGTTTGTCGAAGGCTTCCTTATGCAGGAGTTTCTCCAGGTACTCCTCCACCTCGGCAGGGTCGTCCGTGTGCTTTACGTGTTTTTTGAGGTCGCGCATCATCGCGATGACCTTCAGGTTCGCTCCGCCGTGCTTCGGCCCCTTCAGAGAGCCCAGAGCAGCCGCTATGGCCGAATATGTATCGGTACCCGAACTGGATACCACATGCGTCGTAAACGTCGAATTATTGCCCCCTCCGTGCTCCATATGGAGAATGAACGCGAGGTCCAGGACCTGCGCCTCGAGCTTCGTGTAACTTTTATCCGGGCGCAACATGCGCAGGAAGTTCTCCGCCGTGGAGAGCTTCGGATCCGGATAATGAATGTAAAAACTGTTGCCGCGCTCGTAGTGGTTGTAGGCATGGTAGCCGTACACCGCAAGCATCGGGAATACACTGATGAGCATGATGCACTGGGCGAGCACGTTGGGCAGCGACAGGTCGTCCGTGTCGTTGTCGTACGACGCCAGCGTCAGGATGCTCTTCGAAAGCGAGGTCATCATGTCCTTACTCGGGGCTTTCATGATAACGTCGCGCGTAAAATTCGTGGGCAATGTCCGGTTCTGCGCCAGGATCTTCTGGAACTCCTCCAACTGTTCCCGGTTCGGCAGGGCGCCGAAGAGTAAAAAATAAGCCGTTTCTTCGAAACCGAAACGACCGTCCTTCACAAAGCCATTGACCAGATCATGGATATCGATCCCCCGATAGAGGAGACGTCCGTCGATCGGAGTCACCGTTCCGTCTTCATTTTCCTTCTTTGATTCGATCAGTGATATCTTCGTCAAGCCGGCCAGTACACCCTTACCGGTAATATCACGGAGTCCGCGGTTTACGTTGTATTTCTTATACAACGAGGCATCGATGGTGCCGCACCACGTACATAACTGTGCGTATTTTTCCATCATCTCGATGTCGTTCTTTTTCTTTTTGATCATCGTGGCTCCTCCTTGTTCTTAAAGTATATCCATTTTACCCGAAAACTCCCTGTTTCGTCAAGTAAAAACGGCCGTCGCCCTTTCGGACGCCGGCCGTTTCATCTGTTTATTCTTCGTCTTCGGGCTTTCCGCCGAGTTCGTCGGCAAAAAGATCCTTAAACGCATCTTCAATGTCATCCGAAAGGATATCCTCGGAGTCTTCGGCATCGATGTCCTCATCGCCCGCGAAATCGCCCTCGACATCGTCGAGTTCGTCCAGTGAAAGCTGCAGAAGATCATCATCGTCGTCTTCTTCCTCGGTCGTCTTTCTGCGGTTGCGCTCACGCTCCGCCGCCAGACGGATATTCTCCATATCGAAGTCGGTGTTGAAACGGATCTCTCCGTAGTTTTTCATGCCGGTACCTGCCGGAATGAGCTTACCGATGATAACGTTCTCCTTCAGACCGGTGAGCGGGTCGATCTTACCGCTGATCGCGGCTTCGGTCAGAACCTTCGTGGTCTCCTGGAAGGATGCAGCGGACAGGAAGGAATTCGTCGCAAGAGAGGCCTTTGTGATACCCATCATGTTGATCTTTCCTTCGGCCGGAGCCTTACCTTCGGCAATGAGCTGCTCGTTCATCTGCTCGAAATCCAGAACATCCATCGTGCTGCCCGGAAGGATCTGACTGTCTCCGGAAGCCTCGACGCGAACCTTCTTCAGCATCTGACGAACGATGACTTCAATGTGCTTATCATTGATCTCAACACCCTGAAGGCGATATACACGCTGAACTTCATGGGTCATATAATCCTGAACCGCACGAACGCCCTTGACCTTAAGGATGTCGTGAGGATTGATGGAACCGTTTGTGAGCGGATCACCGGCCTCGACAACGCTGCCATCCTGAACGCAGATACGGGAGCTGTACGGGATCGCGTAGGTCTTGGAAAGACCATCTTCGTCCGTGATCGTAACCTCACGCAGACCGCGGCGGGATTCGGTAATGGTCACATGACCGCCGAATTCGGCAATGATCGCAAGTCCCTTCGGCTTACGTGCTTCGAACAGTTCTTCGACACGGGGAAGACCCTGTGTGATATCACCGCCGGCAACACCACCGGTGTGGAACGTTCTCATGGTAAGCTGTGTACCGGGCTCACCGATGGACTGGGCAGCGATGATGCCGACTGCCTCACCCATATGTACGGGCTCACCGGTCGCCATGTTCGCGCCATAGCACTTCGCGCAGACGCCGTTGCGGCACTTACAGGACAAGATGGTACGGATCTTCACGGAATCTCTTCCGAGTTTCTCCAGAGTCTTGATGACACGGGAGGCTCTTCTGGGCGTTACCATGTGGTTCGCCTTAACGATCATTTCCCCGGTCTCCGGATCTACGATGTTCTCGGCGATGAAACGTCCGGTAATACGCTCCTCGAGGCTCTCTACGACTTCCTGGCCGTCCATGAACGCTTTGATCTCCATGTAAGGGATCGCTTCCGCGCCCTTGTCCGCGATCTTATCAGCGCAGCAATCTACTTCGCGGATAATGAGATCCTGGGATACGTCGACGAGACGACGGGTCAGGTAACCGGAGTCGGCCGTACGAAGTGCGGTATCGGACAGACCTTTACGTGCACCGTGTGCGGAAATGAAGTACTCGAGTACGGACAGACCCTCACGAAGGTTCGATTTGATCGGGAGTTCGATCGCACGACCGGTCGTATCGGCCATCATACCACGCATGCCGGCCAGCTGTTTGATCTGCTTATCGGAACCACGGGCACCGGAGTCGGCCATCATGTAGATGTTGTTGTATTTATCCAGGTTCGAAAGAAGGGCTGCGGTGAGAGCATCGTCCGTTTCTTTCCACGTATCGACGGTCTCTTTGTAACGCTCTTCTTCGGTCAGCCATCCACGGCGGGCACGCTTAGCGATCTCTTCTACGCGTTTTTCTGCCTCGGCGATCATTTCCTTCTTCTTCTCAGGTACGGTCATGTCGCTGACGGAAACCGTCATGGCAGCTCTCGTGGAGTACTTGTAACCCATGGCCTTGATCGCATCCAGAACTTCTGCGGTGCGGGTAGCGCCATGTGTATTGATAACTTTTTCCAGGATCTTCTTGAGTTCCTTCTTCTTTACGAGGAAGTTAACTTCCGGAAGGAGGTAATCCTCCGGCTTATTACGCTCTACGAAGCCCAGATCCTGAGGAATGATCTCATTGAAGATGAGACGTCCTACCGTGGAGTCGATGATGCCGGAAACCTTGGTTCCGTCCTCAAGGGTCTTGTTGATGCGCACCTTGATCTTGGACTGGAGTTTGATCACACGGTTCTCGTAAGCCATGATCGCTTCGTTCACGTTGCGGAATACCATGCCTTCACCGATCTCGCCTTCGCGCTCCTGGGTCAGATAGTAGATACCGAGAACCATATCCTGCGAAGGAACGGCAACGGGGCCGCCATCCGAAGGCTTCAACAGGTTATTCGGCGACAGAAGCAGGAAGCGGCACTCTGCCTGTGCTTCCACGGACAGAGGAAGGTGAACCGCCATCTGGTCACCATCGAAGTCGGCGTTGAACGCGGTACATACGAGCGGGTGAAGTTTGATCGCCTTACCTTCTACGAGGATAGGCTCGAATGCCTGAATACCCAGACGGTGCAGTGTAGGTGCACGGTTCAGCATTACCGGATGCTCTTTGATGATGTCCTCGAGAACATCCCAAACTTCCGGCTGCAACTTCTCTACCATCTTCTTTGCGCTCTTGATGTTGTGTGCGGAACCGTTTTTGACCAGCTCTTTCATAACGAAAGACTTGAACAGCTCGATTGCCATCTCCTTCGGGAGACCGCACTGGTAGATCTTAAGTTCAGGTCCTACGACGATAACGGAACGACCGGAATAGTCGACACGCTTACCGAGGAGGTTCTGACGGAAACGTCCCTGCTTACCTTTGAGCATCTCGGACAGAGACTTCAGCGTACGGTTACCGGAACCGGTTACCGGACGGCCGCGGCGTCCGTTATCGATCAGGGCGTCCACAGCCTCCTGAAGCATACGCTTCTCGTTGCGGACAATGATCTCCGGCGCGTGCAGCTCGAGCAGCTTTGCAAGACGGTTGTTTCTGTTGATGATACGGCGGTACAGGTCGTTCAGATCGGAGGTCGCAAAACGACCGCCATCCAGCTGTACCATAGGACGCAGATCCGGAGGAATGACCGGGATGCAATCGAGGATCATCCACTCCGGCTTGTTTCCGGAATTGCGGAATGCCTCAACGACCTCGAGACGCTTCATGATACGCGCTCTCTTCTGGCCGCTCGCATGTACGACTTCATTGCTCAGTTCTTCTGCTTCTTTATCCAGGTCGATCTCGGCCAGCAGCTTCTTCACTGCCTCAGCGCCCATTTCGGCCTTGAAAGCGTTGCGTCCGTACATCTCTACATGATCGATATACTCCTGCTCGGAGAGTACCTGCTTCTTAACGAGGTCGGTCTCACCGGGATCGAGTACGATGTAGGATGCAAAGTATAAAATTTTATCGAGGTTCTTCGGGGAAACATCCAGAAGCAAGCCCATGCGGCTCGGGATACCCTTGAAGTACCAAATGTGCGATACCGGCGCTGCCAGCTCGATGTGTCCCATACGCTCACGACGTACGTTAGACTTCGTAACCTCAACACCACAACGATCGCAGATCACGCCCTTATAGCGGATCTTCTTGTATTTACCGCAATGACATTCCCAGTCCTTATTCGGTCCGAAGATCTTCTCACAGAACAGACCGTCAACTTCCGGCTTCAGCGTTCTGTAGTTAATGGTCTCCGGCTTTGTAACCTGGCCTTTGGACCACTCCCGGATCTTCTCCGGAGAAGCAAGACCGATGCGGATCGCATCAAATGTCATTGTCTGATATGTCTCGTTTTCCATTTCAGGCATGGTGGCTGTCCTCCCTACTCAAAATCGTCTTCTGAATCATCAAAACCTTCATCTTCGAAATCGTCGTCGTCGAATTCGTCTTCATCCGACGCATCTTCGAGCTCGCCCTGAATGTTGAACCGCTGCGTCTGGAAACCGCCGGCTGCGAAATCGCGGCTGTTCTCGCGATATCTCGTGTCGCCTTCCATTACCGAGCGGAAATCCTGATTGAACTCGCTGGTGTCCATGATCTTGACTTCGGTGTTGTCGTCGCGGAGAACACGTACGTCCAGACCCAGGGACTGGAGCTCTTTGATCAGAACCTTAAACGACTCGGGGATACCGGCCGAAGGGATATTGAGGCCTTTGATGATCGCCTCGTAGGTCTTGACACGGCCGATGATATCATCGGATTTAACCGTCAGGATCTCCTGCAAGGTGTATGCGGCGCCGTAAGCCTCGAGCGCCCAAACCTCCATTTCACCGAAACGCTGGCCGCCGAACTGTGCTTTACCACCGAGCGGCTGCTGTGTAACCAGTGAGTAAGGACCGGTCGAACGTGCATGGATCTTATCGTCTACCAGGTGGTGCAGTTTCAGGTAGTTCATGTGGCCGATGGTTACCGGGCTGTCAAATACTTCACCGGTGCGACCGTCACGAAGCTGAACCTTACCGTCACGGGAGATCGGAACGCCCTTCCAGAGCTCTCTGTGCTCCAGATGCGAACCCAGGTAATCCATGACCTCTTTATTGAGTGTATCTTTATATTTCTTCTTGAAATCGTCCCACTCGGTGTTGACATAATCATTTGCCAGCTCCAGAGTGTCCATGATATCGATTTCGTTTGCGCCGTCGAATACCGGTGTGGAGATATCGAAGCCGAGAGCTTTTGCCGCGAGGGACAGATGGATCTCAAGTACCTGACCGACGTTCATTCGGGAAGGAACGCCGAGCGGGTTCAGCACGATATCGAGCGGACGGCCGTTCGGAAGGAAAGGCATGTCCTCTACGGGAAGCACACGGGAAACGACACCCTTGTTACCGTGACGTCCTGCCATCTTATCGCCGACGGAGATCTTTCTCTTCTGGGCAATGTAGATGCGGACGGTCTTGGTTACGCCCGGCGACAGGTCGTCGCAATTCTCACGGGTGAATACCTTTGCGTCAACGACGGTACCATAAGCTCCGTGCGGAACCTTAAGGGAGGTATCACGGACTTCACGCGCCTTCTCACCGAAGATGGCACGAAGGAGTCTCTCCTCTGCGGTCAGCTCGGTCTCACCCTTCGGGGTAACCTTACCTACCAGGATATCTCCGGCACGAACCTCGGCTCCGATGCGGATGATACCGTTTTCGTCCAGGTCTTTCAGCGCTTCATCGCCGACACCGGGAACGTCGCGGGTGATCTCTTCGCTGCCGAGCTTTGTCTCACGTGCTTCGGTCTCGTATTCCTCAATATGAATGGATGTGTAAACATCATCCTGAACCAGTTTTTCGCTGAGCAGAACAGCATCCTCGTAGTTGTAACCTTCCCAGGTCATGAAACCGATGAGAGGGTTCTTACCGAGGGCGATCTCACCATTGCAGGTAGAAGGACCGTCGGCCAGCACATCGCCCGCTTCCACATGATCCCCTGCAAATACGATGGGACGCTGGTTGTAGCAGTTGCTCTGGTTGCTTCTCTTGAACTTCTGGAGAACGTATTTCTCGATCTCGCCGTCCGAATCTCTGCGGAGGGTGATCAGTTCGGAAGAAGAACGCTCGATCACGCCGGCACTCTTCGAAACTACGCAAACACCGGAGTCAACGGCTGCCTTATGCTCCATACCGGTACCGATGGCAGGAGATTCGGTCACCATAAGCGGAACAGCCTGACGCTGCATGTTCGAACCCATGAGGGCACGGTTTGCATCGTCGTTCTGCAGGAACGGGATCATGGATGTCGCAACGGAGAAAAGCATCTTCGGGGAAACGTCCATACGGTCTACGTTCTTACGGCTGATCTGAATGGTATCCTCACGCCAACGACCGGATACGTTTTTATTGATGAAATGGCCTTCCTCATCGAGGGGCTCATTCGCCTGTGCTACGAAGTAATCGTCCTCTTCGTCCGCGGTCAGATACTCGATCTGATCGGTTACGACCGGGTTCTCCGGGTCGGACTTATCTACGATACGGTACGGAGCTTCTACGAAGCCGTACTCGTTGATACGGGCATAAGATGCCAGAGAGTTGATCAGACCGATGTTCGGGCCTTCAGGGGTCTCAATGGGGCACATACGACCGTAGTGGGTGTAGTGTACGTCGCGGACCTCGAAACCTGCACGGTCACGGGACAGACCGCCGGGACCGAGGGCTGACAGACGACGCTTATGCGTAAGTTCTGCCAGAGGGTTATTCTGATCCATGAACTGGGACAGCTGGGAACTTCCGAAGAACTCCTTTACTGCCGCGGTCACGGGCTTGATGTTGATCAGGGACTGCGCGGTCAGCTCATCGTTGGACTGGGTAGCCATACGCTCACGTACGACACGCTCCATACGGGAGAAACCGATGCGGTACTGGTTCTGCAGCAGCTCGCCGACAGCACGGATACGACGATTCCCCAGGTGGTCAATGTCGTCCTTCTTACCGATGCCGTATTCCAGATGCATGCAGTAGTTGATGGAAGCAAAGATGTCTTCCGGAGTTACATGCTTCGGAACCAGACGGGACAGGTTCTGCTTAACTGTATTGAAGAGTTCCTCGCCCTCGAGGTTCATATCGAGGATCTCGCGAAGGACCGGATAGTAAACCTTCTCGGTGATGCCGGCTTCAGCAGCATCGAACGGCAGATACTTATTCGGATCTACCATCATGTTGGAGAGAATCTTGACCTTCTTCTCCTCACCGTGCTCATCCGTCTTAACGTATACATAAGGAACGGCAGCATCCTGCAGAGCCTCTGCGCTGTTACGCGTCAGAACGGTTCCGGCTTCAGCCAGGACTTCACCTGTGGTCTGGTCAATAACATCCTCAGCCAGGACCTGATCGGCCAGACGGAAGCGGAAATTGAGCTTTTTATTGAACTTATAACGGCCTACCTTTGCGAGGTCGTAACGACGTACGTCAAAGAGCATGCCGCGAAGCAAAGAGTCAGCGCTGTCTACGCTGAGCGGCTCGCCCGGACGGATCTTCTTATACAGTTCGAGGAGACCGCGATCGCGGGAATCGGAAGGGTCCTTCTCGAAGGTCGCGAGGAGCTTCGGCTCCGGTCCGAACATCTCGAGGATCTCCTCGTTGGTGCCGACACCGAGCGCACGCAAAAATACCGTAACGGGAACCTTACGGGTACGGTCCACACGTACGTAGAATACATCATTGGAATCCGTCTCATACTCCAGCCATGCGCCACGGTTCGGGATGACCTGGGATGTAAATAACGGCTTTCCTGCCTTATCTTTTGTTATATCGTAGTAGATACCCGGGGAACGTACCAACTGGCTTACGATAACACGCTCGGCGCCGTTGATCACGAAAGAACCGGTATCATTCATCAAAGGGAGATCTCCCATGTATACGGAATTGACCGTTACGAGAGGCTTGTTTCCGTCTTCGTCGATATGCTCCAGGCTTACATCGACACGAAGCGGAACGGAATAGGTAGCATCGCGCTCTTTACACTCGTCGATGGTATACTTTATATCCTCGTAGCAAAGCCGAAAATCACCGAAGATCAGCTTTAACTTTCCGCCATGATCCTCGATCGGCGAAATATCGCGAAATACTTCTGCCAGGCCTTCCTTGATAAACCAGTTATAGGAATCCTTCTGGATCTCTATGAAGTTCGGCATATCAAGAACATCCTTCTGTCTCGAGTAACTCATTCTTACGTTCTTACCCGACTGTATGGGTCGAAATCTGTTTTTCTCCATGGACGTCTTTACCCCTGCTTTATTAAAAAAATTGGTGCATTTTCCGGATGTCAGGCACGCGTTTTTCCTAAAAAAGCGCATAGTAGTGCCTATGCATCCATGATAATGCACCGACCATCATATCATATATCTGTCAAGAAGTCAACGATTTTTTTAAAGTTCGATATCAATAAATTTAAAACGCAAACCGCCCGTCGTTGTGTGTTTACACAACAACAGGCGGAGCTTTCGATACGAAGACCCGCGCGCGGGTCGTTCAAGATCTTAAATTATACCAGCTCAAGAAGAACTTCCATCGCTGCATCGCCCTTACGCTGACCGATCTTTACGATACGGGTGTAACCGCCGTTGCGGTTTGCGTACTTCGGAGCGATATCATCGAACATCTTCGCGGGCATATCGATGACCTTTGTGCCCTTCTTCTTACCTGCAGCTTCTGCTGGAGTGGAGGTAACCTTTGTGAATACCTTCAACATCTGTCTTCTGGCGTGCAGTCTGGATGCCTTATCCTTCTTGATCTCTTTTGTAACGTCGTCGAATACGGTAACCTTCTTACCGTCCACTACCTGCTTAACGTTCTTGCCGTCTTTATCCTTGCGGGGAACCTTAGTAGTAACGGTCACGGTCTCGTAATTATCTCTTTCCTTAACGGCCAGAGCGATAATTCCTTCAGCGATCTTCTGAACTTCCTTAGCCCTAGCTTCGGTGGTCACGATCTTACCGCGATACAAAAGGTTGGTTACCTGATTTCTAAGCAGCGCCTTTCTCTGGCTGCTGGTTCTGCTGAGTTTTCTATAACCTGCCATTGTAATTTAACCTCCATGTCAACTGCGCTGTCACAGCGCGTATCGCACATGTACTTTGTACACAAGCGTATGTCTGATGTGCTTTAGTCCTCACCGGAATTGAGCTTCAAACCGAGTTCTTCCAACTTTGCAAGAACTTCCTCGAGGGACTTGCGGCCCAGATTGCGGACCTTCATCATATCCTCGGGTGTGCGGTTTGTCAGTTCTTCCACCGTGTTGATGCCTGCTCTCTTCAAGCAGTTGTAAGCACGAACGGATAACTCCAACTCGTCAATGTTCATTTCCAGAACTTTAACTTTTTCATTGCTCTCAGGCTCTACCATGATATCCATGGACTTGGTGTTCTCTGAGAGGTCGATAAACAAATTCAGATGCTCGCTGAGAACCTTTGCTGCAAGGCTGATCGCATCCTCGGGAGCAAGCGTTCCGTTGGTGTATACATCCAATGTAAGCTTGTCATAATCCGTTACCTGACCTACACGTGTATCCTCAACGGACATGTTCACGCGCTCGATCGGGGTGTAGATGGAATCTACGGCGATCACACCGATACCGGAGTTCTGCTTATTTTTCTCTGCGCTGACATAGCCTCTGCCCTTCGTTACGGTAAGTTCCATGAACAAACGTGTATCCTTACCGCCGCTCAGGTGGGCAATAACGGCATCCTTATTAACGATCTCGATCTCGGAACCGAACTGGATGTCCGCAGCAGTCACAACGCACTCGCCCTCAGCCTCAACGTATCCGACGATCGGATCCGTGAAATCGCTGTTGGCACGAATAGCCAGACTCTTGATGTTCAAAATGATCTCCGTTACATCCTCTTTAACACCGGGGATGGAACTGAATTCATGCTTCACGCCATCGATCTTTACCGAGCTTACTGCAGCACCGGGCAATGAAGACAGCATGATTCTTCTAAGTGAATTGCCGAGTGTAGTTCCGTAACCTCTCTCAAGAGGCTCAACTACAAACTTGCCATATTTCTTATCTTCGGATAACTCAACGATTTCAATCTTCGGCTTTTGAAAATCCAACATATGATTAAGCCCTCCTTTAGCGGGAATACCATGTGTGTTGCCTCCGGATAACCGAGGTTTCGGCCGCCTGCCGTGCTTAAGATAAACACGGTCAGGAAGCGAACTCGTTTATTATTTGGAGTACAACTCGACTATAAGCATCTCATCAACCGGAACGTCGATCATTTCTCTCGACGGTAACGACTTAACTACGCCGCTCAAAGCCTCCTGATTCGCCTCAAGCCACTCCGGTACCATTCTGGCACCTGTGGTCTCAAGGATACTCTTGTATCTCTGAGAATCCTTTGCCTTCTCTACGATCTCGATCGTATCGCCGGCATTGATCAGATAGGAAGGAATGTTGATGACCTTACCGTTGACTGCAACATGCTTATGGTCAACGATCTGTCTTGCTTCCATTCTGGTTCTTGCAAAGCCAAGGCGGAAGATGACATTATCAAGTCTGCGCTCGAGGAGGATCATAAGATTCTCACCGACCATACCTCTCATCTTGCTGGCTTTTGTATAGTAATTTCTAAAAGGTTTTTCCAACACACCGTAGATGAACTTAGCCTTCTGCTTTTCACGAAGCTGCTGGCCGTACTCGCTCATCTTTCTGTTGGCTCTCTTCAGGGTTCTTTTTGACTTCTTGTCAATACCCAGGAAAACAGGGTCAAGATCTAACGATCTGCATCTCTTTAAAACTGGAACTCTATCGACTGCCACTGTAGCACCTCCTAATTAAACTCTTCTGCGTTTGGGTGGACGACAACCATTGTGAGGAACAGGAGTCACATCACGAATGCTTGTTACCTCGATACCACACGCTGCCAGCGCGCGGATCGCTGCTTCTCTACCGGAACCGGGTCCTTTTACCATAACATCTACAGACTTTAATCCATGCGGAATTGCTGCTTTTGCAGCAGTTTCAGCTGCCATCTGAGCTGCATAAGGAGTAGATTTCCTTGAACCTCTAAAGCCAAGCCCGCCGGCACTTGCCCATGAAATGGCATTGCCCATCGTATCCGTCAACGTTACGATCGTGTTGTTGAAAGATGCCTGGATGTGCGCTTGTCCTCGTTCAACGTTTTTCTTAACACGCTTTTTTGTCACCTTTTTTGCTGACACATTCTTAGCCATATTACAAACTAACCTCCCTTATGGGTCCTTTCTTAAAGATTTTACTTCTTCTTGTTAGCCACTGTCTTCTTCGGGCCTTTTCTGGTTCTGGCGTTAGTCTTAGTCTTCTGACCACGAACCGGCAAGCCCTTTCTGTGACGAATTCCTCTGTAACATCCGATCTCTTGCAATCTCTTGATGTTCAGCGCTACCTCACGTCTGAGATCACCTTCTACAACCTGTGTAGCATCGATGACGTCACGGATGCGGGCAACTTCGTCGTCCGTCAGATCCTTCACGCGGGTATCAGGATTTACATTCGCCTGCGCGAGGATACGATTCGAGCTTACTCTTCCGATACCGTAGATATAAGTCAGACCGATCTCAACACGCTTCTCTCTGGGTAAATCTACACCTGAAATACGAGCCATGTGTGTACCTCCATCTTTCAAATTTAGTAGTGTCTGTGCGATTTCATCGCACATATAAGCCGGGCCGACCGTTTAGTCCGCCCGCGATACCGCGGATCGCTCCGCCGGAATCTTCATGAAACTTAAGATCAACCCTGTCTCTGCTTATGCTTAGGGTTCTCGCAAATAATACGAATGCTGCCTTTTCTCTTGATTACTTTGCACTTCTCGCAAATAGGCTTTACAGATGCTCTTACTTTCATAGCGACATCCTCCTTTCGTCCTGATCCGTCCTGCAACGGATGTAAATCCGCCCTCCGGAAAGCCGGAAGCTTTGATCAATTTGCGTCACGCTGCTGACCCCGCGCAGGCGGGATTTCCTCGTCAAAGGGGGCACTACCCCCTTCCAGACTCGAACAGCGTTATCTATCATACCACACACAAAAATGCTTTGTCAAGCAAAACTTTAAGGAATTCGAAGTCTTATTTCTCTCTCCAAATGATTCTGCCCTTGGACAAATCGTAGGGTGACAGTTCAATGGTCACGGTATCGCCCGGAAGGATACGAATGTAGTTCATACGAAGCTTTCCGCTGATGTATGCGAGTACCTGATGACCGTTTGCCAACTCAACCTGGAAGGTTGCGTTGGGAAGTTTTTCGATTACTGTTCCTTCAATCTCAATAATGTCCGCTTTCGACATTCTTACCTCCTGTTTAGAACATTAAGCTCCGGGGTTCCGGATCTTCTTAATGGCTGCCTCGGTCCGTCACGCCTTTAACAGCGTGAGGATCTCGGGCTCACCATCGGTGATGAGGATCGTATTCTCATAGTGTGCGGAGAGCGAACCGTCCGCTGTCTTCACCGTCCAGCCGTCATCCAGCTGTTTGATGCGGTGGGTGCCGATGTTGATCATCGGCTCTACGGCAAGCGTCATGCCTGCGCGCAGCTTCGGTCCGCGTCCGATCGGCTTATAGTTCGGGATCGCGGGATCCTCATGGAGGTGGGATCCGACACCGTGACCGGTGTACTCACGTACGATACCATAGCCAAACGGTTTGATGTAGTTCTCTACGCCGGCGGAGATATCATGGAGGAACCCGCCTGCGACTGCAAACTTGATTCCCTCGAAGAAACTCCTCTCCGTTGCTTCGATCAGTTTCCTTGCTTCCTCGGAGATCTCACCGACCGCCAGGGTCCGCGCTGCATCTGCATGATAGCCATGATAGATCAGGCCTGCGTCGAGGCTGACGATATCGCCCTCCTTAACGTACTGCTTTTTACTCGGGATGCCGTGGATAATGACATCATTGACCGAGATGCAGATGGATGCGGGGAAACCGTTATAGTTCAGGAAAGAAGGGATGCACTTAAAGCTGCGGATCGCTTCCTCGCCGATCTTGTCGATCTGGTAGGTCGACATGCCCGGCTTAAGTTCCTGAGCCATGGTCTGATGAACCAGCGCCAGCAGGCGTCCTGCTTCGCGCATATATTCGATCTCCTGCGGAGATTTGATTGAAATTGCCATATTTAAATGCTCCTATATGACACGAAAACATTATTCACCGAGGATCTTCTCGATGTCAGCGAAGACATCCATCATATCCTTGGTTCCGTCAACGGAGATCAGAATGCCGGCCTTCGAATAGTAATCGATCAGCGGCTGTGTCTGCTCGTGATATACGTCCAGACGCTTCTGAACCGTCTCCGGCTTATCGTCGTCGCGAAGGATCAGTTCGCTGCCGCAACGGTCACAGATGCCCTCGACCTTCGTCGGGATGTGGACAATGTGATATGTCGCGCCGCAGTTTACGCAAGCACGGCGGCCGGACATGCGGCGGATGATATTCTCATCCGGAACGTCAACGTTCAGCGCGTAGTCGATGCCTGTGCCCTTTTTGATCAGGGCTTCATCGAGTGCCTTCGCCTGCGGAATGGTTCTGGGGAAACCGTCCAGGACGTAGCCGTTTACGCAGTCATCCTGCGCTACGCGGTCGACCACGAGGTCAACTACGAGCTCATCCGGAACCAGAAGTCCCTGATCCATGTAGGTTTTTGCTTTCTTACCGAGTTCGGTTCCGTTCTTGATATTCGCGCGGAAGATATCACCGGTAGAGATATGGGGGATCTGATATTGATCGGCGATCAGTTTCGCCTGCGTGCCTTTTCCGGCGCCCGGGGCGCCTAACATGATAATCTTCATATTGCTCTCCTATAACGCCGACAAATCCCATGGAGGAAAAATTCCCCCATGGAACCCATCAGATTATTTATTTAAGAAACCTTTGTAGTTTCTGGCCATCATCTGCGACTCTACCGCTTTGATCGTCTCCAGAACAACGCTGACTACGATGATAAGCGATGTACCGCCGAAGGAAACCTGGGCGATGTTAAATAAGCCGGAAGCCACGATCGGCGCCAGAGCTACGATCGAAAGACCGATCGCTCCGATAAAGATGAGGTACTTCAGAATATTTCTGAGGAACTCCTCTGTGTATGATCCTGCGCGAACGCTGGGGATCAGGCCGCCGTTCTTCTTAATGTTGGTAGCAACTTCGGTCGGGTTGAAGGTAAAGGACGTATAGAAATACGAGAAGCCGAATACCATCAATACATACAGGATCGGACCAAATACGTAGTACCACTTATACACACCGCCGGCAAAACGGAACCAGTTGCTCTGTGAAAGCATATTCACGATCGCCTGCCAAACCGAGTTTTCGATCTTTGCATAAGACTGAATGATCTGAGGCAAAGAAAGCAGGGTCGAAGCGAAGATGACCGGGATAACGCCGGCCGTGTTGACCTTAAGCGGAATGTGGGACTGCTGGCCGCCGACCAGTTTATTTCCCTGAACCTTCTTGGAGTACTGAACCGGAATCTTCCGGACACCATCCTGAAGGTAGATGACAAATACCACCATGGCGAGTATGATCGCCGCAATGATGAGGATCGCAAGCGCTGCCGGAAGGATCTTTTTGCCGGCTACGAAGTGCTGACCCAGAGCTGCAAAATCCGAAGGGATACGAGCCAGGATGTTGATGGTCAGGACGATGGAGATACCATTGCCCACGCCTCTCTCAGTGATACGCTCACCGATCCACATCAGGCACGCGCCGCCTGCGGTAAGGATAACCGTCGTGGAAAATACCAGCCAGAACTTATTGCCGGGCTTCCACGCATTACCGAACAGGCCCTGCTGTCCCAGTGAGAAAGCAAGGAAACCGCCCTGCAATACGGAAAGAGCGATCGTCATGTAACGGGTGAGGGACTGTAATTTCTTACGGCCCTCTTCGCCTTCTTTCTGCATCTCCTCCAAAGCGGGGAATGCAGCGGTCAAAAGCTGAATGATGATCGACGCTGTAATGTATGGTCCGATACCGAGCGCAAAGATCGCGAAGTTCTCAAGAGAACCACCGGACATCATACCCAAGATACCGGATACAGTGTCATTCTGACCGAGGATCCCTTTGATAACATCCGCGTCAGTTCCGGGGATCGGTATCTGGCTGCCCAAACGAACTACAAAAAGCATCATGAGTGTGAACCATAACTTCTTACGAACGTCCTTTACTTTAAAGGCATTTCGAAGTGTATTGAACATCAGATCACCTCAACTTTTCCACCAACCGCTTCAATCTTTGCCTTAGCGCTCTCGCTGACAGCATCGACTTTAACCGTAAGCTTTTTGGTTAAATCTCCGTTTCCGAGTATCTTTACTCCATCTCTAGCATGTGAAATGACGCCGTTCTCAAGCAGAGTGGCAACCGTTACTTCGGTACCGTTCTCAAATCTCTCAAGTGCATCTACATTGATCGCAACGATATCCTTCGAGTTGCGGTTCTTGAAACCTCTCTTCGGGATACGTCTGAACAAAGGCATCTGGCCGCCTTCGAAACCAAGGCGAACGCCGCCGCCGGAACGAGCCTTCTGACCCTTATGTCCCTTACCGGCAGTCTTGCCGTTGCCTGAGCCGTGACCACGGCCTCTACGGAAGTTACTGCTATGTACAGAACCTTCTGCAGGTGTTAAATTCGACAAATCCATCTTGGCACCTCCTTATCAGATTTCTTCTACTTCTACTAAGTGTCTAACCTTAGCGATCATACCGCGGACTGCTGCATTGTCCGGTAATTCTACCGTCTTATGAAGCTTTGTGAGGCCCAGAGCCTCTGCCGTAGCTTTATTCTTCGGAACCGCGCCGATGGTGGATTTTACTAATGTAATCTTTAACTTACCAGCCATTATTCTTTCCTCCTTAGCCTACGATCTCTTCTACGGACTTACCGCGACGCTTCGCAACGGTTTCGGGAGTTACCAGGCTCGTCAGACCCTGCAGGGTTGCAAGAACAACGTTCTGCTTGTTGTTGGAGCCAAGAGACTTAGTACGAACGTTACGAATACCGGCGAGTTCGAGCACGTTACGTGCCGGACCTCCGGCGATGATACCGGTACCTTCGGGAGCTCTCTTAAGAAGAACGTTAGCGCTTCCGAACTTGCCGACATTGTCATGAGGGATGGAATTATTCTCATCCATGGGAACTTCTACAAGATGCTTCATAGCATCTTCCTTACCCTTGCGGATAGCTTCCGGAACTTCAGCCGCCTTGCCGATACCGGCTCCGACATGACCGTTCTTATCGCCTACCACTACGAGTGCTGCGAAGCGGAAATTACGACCGCCCTTTACAACCTTGGTTACACGCTTGATAGCTACCACGGTCTCTTCCAACTCGTACTGACTAGCATCAATGATTGTACGCTTCATGTTTTCTCCTCCTCGACTAGAATTCCAGACCGGCTTCTCTTGCCGCTTCTGCTAATGCCTTAACTTTGCCCTGATATATAAAACCACCGCGATCAAAAACCACTTCCTTGATGCCTGCTGCGATCGCCTTCTCGGCAATGCTCTTGCCTACTGCAACTGCTGCATCAACGGTATTGGTATGCTCTAACTCAGCCTTAATATCTTTGGAAAGAGTAGAGGCGGAAACAATGGTCTTGCCCTGAACATCATCGATCACCTGAGCGTAGATGTGCTCATTGCTTCTGAAAACTGCGAGACGGGGTCTCTCGGCTGTGCCGGAAAGATGTCTGCGGAGTCTTCTGTGCTTTTCCTTGCGGATCTCAATTTTTGATTTCTTGTTGATCATGAATTTACTCCTCCTGTATTACTTCTTACCGGTCTTACCAACCTTACGACGGATGGTCTCATCCGCGTACTTGATACCCTTGCCCTTATAAGGCTCAGGCAGTCTCTTCGTTCTGATCTCGGCAGCGTACTGGCCAACCTTCTCTTTGTCGATACCCTTAACGATGATCTTGTTGCCGTCTACGGTAGACTCAAGGCCTTCGGGATCGATCATCTCTACCGGATGAGAATAACCGAGAGAAAGAACGAGCTTTTTGCCCTGCTTTGCTGCTCTGTAGCCGACACCGTTTACTTCAAGCGTCTTCTCGTAGCCTGCGGTAACACCAGTGACCATGTTAGCGATAAGGGTTCTTGTGAGACCATGTAAAGAACGCATCTTCTTCAGATCGTTCGGTCTAGAAACAACTACTTCAGCGCCCTCCTGCTTGATCTGCATCTCAGCAGGGAGAACTCTTTCAAGGGTACCCTTCGGTCCCTTGACCGTCACTTTATTATTTTCTGCGATGCTCACAGTAACACCTGCGGGGATCGCGATGGGCATTCTTCCAATTCGTGACATTTGCCATTCCTCCTAAAAATTGAATATGTCGTCTTACCAAACAAACGCCAGCACTTCGCCGCCGATGTTCTGATTTCTGGCTTCCTTGTCCGTGATCACACCCTTGTTGGTGGAAATGATCGCGGTGCCGAGTCCGCCAAGTACCTTCGGCATATTTTCGCAGCTTACATATACGCGAAGACCGGGCTTAGAGATTCTCTTCAGGTTGGTGATCGCCTTCTCGGTCTTATCCTTGTTGTACTTAAGAGTAATGCGGATATCCTTGAAGTTGCCGTTGTCAACCAGCTCGTACTTTGCGATGTAACCCTCGTTAACGAGGATGTCTGCGATCGCGATCTTCATCTTAGATGAAGGAATATCTACTGTGTCATGCTTTGCAGTATTAGCATTACGGATTCTTGTAAGCATATCTGCAATAGGATCGTTCATTGCCATTTAAGTGTCCTCCTTCCTCGTATTACCAGCTTGCTTTCTTAACGCCGGGGATCTGGCCCTTGTAAGCCAACTCACGGAAGCAGATTCTGCAAATGCCGTACTTTCTCAAATATGCATGCGGTCTTCCGCAGATTCTGCAGCGATTGTACTCTCTGGTGGAGAACTTCTGCTCACGCGCCTGCTTAATCTTCATTGAAGTTTTTGCCATGAAAATCTACCTCCTGATCACTTCTGAAAGGGCATGTTGAACAGCTCTAACAACTTACGCGCTTCCGCGTCGGTCTTAGCGGTCGTTACAACGATAATGTCCATACCACGGGTCTTGTCAACCTTATCATACTCGATCTCAGGGAAAATGAGCTGCTCACGGATACCGAGAGCGTAGTTTCCTCTTCCGTCGAAGGAGTTGGGGTTAACACCTCTGAAGTCACGCACACGAGGCAATGACAGGTTTACCAAACGATCCAGGAACTCATACATTCTGTCGCCACGAAGTGTTACCTTGCAGCCGATCTGCATGCCTTCTCTGACTTTGAAGTTCGCAACGGACTTCTTAGCCTTTGTAACAATGGCCTTCTGTCCTGCGATCGTCTCCAATTCTTTAACAGCTACATCCAGAACCTTAGCATTCTCTCTTGCTTCGCCAACACCGCGATTGATCACGATCTTGTCAAGCTTCGGAACTTCCATAATGTTCTTATAGCCGAACTCTTTAATCATAGCGGGAATGACCTCGCTAGCATAAAAATCTTTTAATCTACTACTCAACGTTCGGACCTCCTCTCCAAAAATGCTTAGTTCTTCTTAGGTTTCGAAACGATGTCGATCACTTCACCGGTCTTCTTGTTGATGCGGTACTTAAGACCGTTCTCAACCTTGAAACCGACACGTACTGCATCATTACCAACAACCAACATAACATTGGAGGCATCGATAAAGCCTTCTTTGGTCACGATACCGCCGTTCGGATTACCGGGGTTCTGCTTCATGTGCTTGGTGACCATGTTGATACCTTCAACCTTTACGGCTCCGTCCTTAACTTCCAGGACTTTGCCCTCTTTATCTTTTTCTGCTCCGGCGATCACGCGTACGGTATCACCTTTTTTAATTTTTGCAGCCAAATCGCCACCTCCTTATAATACTTCGGGTGCCAAAGATACGATCTTCATAAACTGCTTCTCACGAAGCTCTCTGGCAACCGGTCCGAAAATACGGGTACCTCTGGGGTTCTTGTCTTCCTTGATGATAACTGCTGCGTTATCGTCGAAACGGATGTAAGAACCATCCTTACGATGTGCGCCTTTAACTGTACGAACTACGACAGCCTTAACAACATCGCCCTTTTTAACAACGCCGCCGGGTGTTGCATCTTTTACGGACGCAACGATCACGTCGCCGATAGCTGCATATCTTCTTGTAGAACCGCCCAAAACTCTGATGCAAAGGAGTTCCTTGGCACCGGTGTTGTCAGCGACCTTCAATCGGGTTTCCTGCTGAATCATCTTGAATCTCCTTTCATCCCGACAATCTGCCGGGTGTCTCGATTATTTCGCCTTCTCGATAATCTCAACCAGTCTCCATCTCTTATCCTTGGACAGAGGTCTTGTTTCCATTACCTTAACTTTGTCACCGATACCGCATGCATTCTCCTCGTCATGAGCCTTTAACTTATATGTTCTCTTAACGATCTTCTTGTAAAGAGGATGCTTTACATTGTCTTCTACGGCTACAACGATGGTCTTATCCATCTTGTTGCTGACAACCTTCCCAGTACGGGTCTTTCTCAAATTTCTTTCCATATTAAAGTTCCTCCTTCCCGGGATTATTCAGCGATCTTTGCTTTCTCAGTGATAACGGTTTGAATCTTAGCGATGTTCTTGCGAACTTCCTTGATCCGGCTTGTGTTATCCAGCTGATTTGTAGCGTTCTGGAATCTCAAGTTGAAAAGTTCCTTCTTAGCAGATACGAGTTCATCCTGCAGATCTGCGATCGATTTTGCTCTCAAGTCTTTAACGATATTATTCTTCACTGTTATCACCGCCTTCTAAGTCTGCGCGGGATACGATCTTGCATCTGCAAGGCAGTTTGTGCATTGCGAGACGAAGAGCTTCCTTTGCAACATCTTCCGGAACACCTGCAATTTCGAACATTACACGGCCGGGCTTAACTACAGCTACCCAGTACTCCAGCGCACCTTTACCGGAACCCATTCGAGTCTCGGCAGGCTTTGCCGTTACAGGCTTGTCGGGGAAGATCTTGATCCAAACCTTACCACCACGCTTGATATAACGTGTCATAGCGACACGGGCTGCTTCAATCTGGTTGGACTTGATCCAGCAGGGATCGAGTGATACCAAACCGTACTCACCGTTACTGATCGTATTTCCTCTAAGCGCCTTACCAGCCATGGTTCCACGGAACTGCTTGCGGTGCTTAACTCTTTTAGGCATTAACATTATTTTGCTCCTCCTTCCTTAGCAGCCTTTACCGGAAGGACTTCGCCCTTGTAGATCCAGACTTTAACGCCTACCTTACCGTAGGTGGTGTCTGCCTCAGCGAAACCATAGTCGATATCGGCACGAAGTGTCTGAAGCGGGATGGTTCCCTCGCTGTAGAACTCAGTACGCGCTATATCTGCGCCGCCCAGACGGCCGGAGCAAGCGGTCTTGATACCAAGGATACCGGACTTCATTGCACGGCTCATGCTGGACTTCATAGCACGACGGAATGAGATACGGTTCTCGAGCTGAGCTGCGATGTTCTCTGCAACCAGCTGAGCCTCGCGGTCAGGTCTCTTGATCTCCTTGATGTCAACAAAGAGCTTATCCTTTGTCAACTTCTGAACTTCATTCTTCAACTTCTCAATATCAGCGCCGCCCTTACCGATAACGATACCGGGCTTAGCTGTGTAGATAACAACTTTAACGCGGTCTGTAGATCTCTCGATCTCGATCTTGGAAATACCTGCGCCGTAAAGCTTCTTCTTGAGGCACTTACGGATGTTATAGTCTTCAACCAGGCAGTCTGCGAAATTTGCGTCAGCATACCACTTGGATTCCCAATCCTTGATGATTCCGACTCTCAGGCCGTGAGGATTAACTTTCTGTCCCATATTCTCCTCCTATCTTTCATTGAGCACGATGGTGATGTGGCTTACTCTCTTTAAGATACCGTAAGCTCTACCCTGCGCTCTGGGATGCATTCTCTTCATAGTCGGGCCCTGGTTAGCAAAGCACTCCTCTATAAACAGGTTATCCGGATTCATGCCGTTGTTGTTCTCTGCGTTAGCAACAGCAGAATTTAAAAGCTTTAAAATAACAGAAGAAGCATATCTGGGATTGTAAGTCAGGATACCGATCGCTGACTTAACGTCTTTGCCTCTGATGGCATCCAGCACGAAGCAAGCCTTCTGTGCGGATATTCTGGCGTAAGATAACTTAGCTGAAGGTCTGTTATCCTTCTGTGCGTTTCTTTCTCTCTTGATTTTGGATCTATGTCCTTTCGCCATTGGAAGTAACCTCCTTTCAATTACTTACGTGATTTCTTTTCGTCCTTGCCGTGACCTCTGTAGGTTCTGGTAGCAACGAATTCTCCCAACTTGTGACCAACCATATCCTCGGTAACATATACCGGAATATGCTTTCTACCATCATGAACTGCAATTGTATGACCAACCATCTGAGGGAAAATGGTAGAACGGCGGGACCATGTCTTGATAACAGACTTGTCACCGGCAGCGTTCATAGCATCAACCTTCTTCAAAAGGTGTGCATCCGCAAACGGTCCTTTTTTCAGTGAACGAGCCATATGATTTTTATCCTCCTATCTCGAATTACTTGAGTGCCTTGCCGTCGCGTCTTCTAACGATCAGCTTGTTGGACTGCTTGTTCTTCTTTCTGGTCTTCAGACCAAGAGCAGGCTTGCCCCAAGGAGTGCTGGGACCGGGACGACCGATACCACACTTACCTTCACCACCGCCGTGCGGGTGATCGTTAGGGTTCATAACTGAACCGCGAACGGTAGGACGGATACCCATATGTCTCTTACGACCTGCCTTACCGATATTGATGAGGCTGTGGTCTGCGTTACCTACGACACCGATCGTAGCCTTGCACAGGCCGGATACCATTCTCATCTCGCCGGAGGGCAGACGCAGTGTTGCGTACTTTCCTTCCTTTGCCATGAGCTGTGCGGAAGCGCCTGCGGAACGAACCATCTGTGCGCCTGCACCGGGATAAAGCTCGATGTTGTGTACGTTGGTACCAACGGGGATCTCGCTAAGAGGAAGCGCGTTGCCGATTCTTGCCTCGGCCTGAGCGCCGCTGTTAACGGTCATGCCGACTTCCAGGCCCTGAGGAGCCAGGATGTAAGCCTTAGCGCCGTCTGCATAGCAGATCAGGGCGATGTTAGCTGTACGGTTCGGATCATACTCGATCGCAACTACCTTTGCGGGGATACCGTCTTTGTTTCTCTTGAAATCAATGATTCTGTACTTTCTTCTATTTCCACCACCGCGATGTCTGACAGTGATCTTACCCTGATCGTTACGGCCTGCGTTCTTCTTCAGAGAAACGAGCAGTGACTTCTCGGGAACGGTCTTTGTGATCTCCGCGAAATCGGAGCCTGTCATGTTACGTCTGGAAGGTGTATATGGGGTGTATTTCTTAATACCCATGGTTGTTACTCCTTTCAAAACCCCCGGCTTCTCTTCGTCCGGGTTCATTTATTATCTCGCTTTATTGCGAATACTTAGGGTCTTATGTCCGTCTTGCGGCCAATGTATTACAGACCCTGGAATACCTCGATCTCCTTGCTGTCCTCGGTGAGCTTAACGATCGCTTTCTTCATCTTAGCGGTCTTTCCGAAGATCACGCCGCGGATGGAAGAACGACGACGGGTCTTACCGTCCAGGTTCATGGTATTCACGCTTTCAACCTTTGTGCCGGGGAACATCTTCTCAACAGCCTCGGCGATCATAACCTTATTTGCTTCCGGATGAACGAGGAAAGTGTACTTTCTCTCCGACATAGCGTTCATGCTCTTCTCGGTTACAACAGGCTTGAGGATAACGTCATAATATTTAATGTCAGCCATTACGCATATACCTCCTCGATCTTCTCAACTGCAGCCTTTGTGGCAACAACGGTGTCGTACTTAAGAATGTCAAACACGTTAATGGTGTTTGTCAGAGCTGTCTTAACGGTCGGGATGTTGCTTGCGGACTTAACAACGTTTGCATCGTTGTCTGCAAGAACTACCAGAGCCTTACTAAGCTTCAGGTTAGCCATGATCTGTGCGAACTTCTTCGTTTTGATCTCGTCCAGTACGAGCTGATCCAGAACGATGAACTTCTGATCTGCTACCTTAGAAGAAAGTGCAGACTTAAGAGCTGCTCTCTTTTCTTTCTTATTCAACTTGAAGGAATAGTCTCTCGGTACGGGTGCGAATACCATGCCGCCGCCCTTCCACTGAGGTGCGCGGATGGAACCCTGACGAGCGTGACCGGTTCCCTTCTGTCTCCAAGGCTTCTTACCGCCGCCGGAAACTTCCGAACGGGTCTTAGCCTTCTGTGTGCCCTGACGCATATTGGCCAGCTGGTTTGTAACAGCCATCTTTACCAAATGCTCGTTTACTTCGACGCCAAACACGGAATCGTTTAATTCGATCTCGCCAACCTGGGCGCCTTCCATATTGTAAACAGATACCTTAGCCATCTGTTAGCCTCCTTTCAACAAATATAACTATTTGTCCGTCTTAACGGTGTTCTTCAGTGTTACAAGCGCGTTCTTGGCGCCGGGTACTGCACCCTTGACCAGAAGCAGGTTCTTCTCGGCATCTACGCGTACAACCACGAGATTCTGGATCGTAACCTTCTTGCTTCCCATGTGGCCGGCCATCTTCTTACCCTTGAATACTCTACCGGGCGTAGTGGCAGGACCGTTGGAACCCGCATGACGATGATACTTGGAACCATGGCCCATAGGTCCTCTGGACTGGCCGTGGCGCTTGATGGCACCCTGGTATCCTTTACCCTTTGAGATCGCAGTAGCGTCGATCTTGTCGCCCTCTGCGAACATGTCAGCTTTGATCTCATCCTTTACAGAGTAGTCGGCAGCGTTGTCGAGCTTCAGCTCGCGGATGTATCTCTTATAGGATACGCCTGCCTTGTCAAAGTGACCCTTAAGCGGCTTTGTGACGAGCTTTTCTCTCTTGTCAACAAATCCGACCTGAACTGCATCGTAACCGTCCTTATCGACTGTCTTTACCTGCGTAACTACGCAAGGACCAGCCTGAAGAACCGTTACCGGAATGAGAACGCCTGCTTCTGCATCGAAGACCTGCGTCATTCCGACTTTTGTAGCTAAAATCGCTTTCTTCATGTGTTTTACCTCCTGTTTTATCTACAGCGGATTACCGTTTTCACGGCAATCATCCTAGAACAGTCAGATATAAGTGGGTTTGAAAACGCTTCTATATCATGTTCCGGATAAACTTGTTTGGGTGAGACGTTTTAAGTCTCGGTCAATGAATGACAAATTACTTTGTCTTCATCTTGATATCGATGTAAACACCTGCCGGCATCTCAAGACGGGAAAGTGCATCCACTGTCTTCTGATTCGGCGCGATGATATCGATCAATCTCTTGTGCGTTCTCTGCTCGAACTGCTCTCTGGAGTCCTTATACTTGTGAACGGCTCTGAGGATCGTAACTACCTCTTTCTTAGTAGGAAGAGGAACCGGTCCGCTTACCTGTGCACCGCTCTTCTTCGCGGTGTCGATGATCTTTGCGGCAGACTGATCCACCAACTGGTGCTCGTATGCCTTCAACGTGATTCTCATTACTTGACTTGCCATAAAAAAAGTCGCCTCCTATTCGTACTTTTAACAGTACGACAAGTGGTGACTGTACACTTGCCCGTGCGTGTCGCAACCGGACTCATAAAAATATGAGGCCTTGCTGCCCCGTCCGCACGTCATTTCCGCCCGAAGCGGATGATTTGGTACAGTGACTTGTCGCCAGTTTCCTAACTTGACATTCGCTCCGCGGAAAACCTGCCACGGTGGGCAGCAACCTCACACTTCAACGCTATCAATGTCACAGCAAGGACTATATTACCGCATCCCTGCTGAAATTGCAAGCGTTTTTTTAAATTTTTTTCTGATTTTGTTGATTTTGGGGAAAACTCGGGCTTTCGCGAGAGCTTCCCCCATGGAAAAACAAGGGTTTTTCAACATTTTCCGGATTTTCAGGCCATCCAGCGCCCGGAAGCTCCGCACGGGAGCACCAGATCCGGAACGGGCCCTTCCTTAACGGGCAGGCCGATCTCGTCCGAACTTACGGTCCCGCCGAAGGTCGAAGCCACTTCCAGCTGCAGCATGTATGTAAGCACCGCCGGCTGAAGTCCTGTCGTATATGAGTTAATAAGGAAGAACAGGGGTTTGTCGCTCAGCAGCTGCTTGCAGGTCGCAACGAGCGGATGCACGGCATCCTCGATCTTCCAGACCTCGCCGCCCGGCCCGCGTCCGTAGGACGGCGGATCCATGATGATGGCGTCGTAATGATTTCCCCGGCGGATCTCGCGCTCGACGAACTTCTGGCAGTCATCGACCAGCCAGCGGATAGGCGCGTCCGTCAGTCCGGAGGCCGCCGCATTTTCCTTCGCCCACTGGGTCATGCCCTTCGACGCGTCCACGTGCGTGACCGCTGCGCCCGCGCGGGCCGCGGCCAATGTCGCGCCGCCGGTGTAGGCGAACAGGTTCAGCACCTTGATCGTGCGCTCCGGCTCCTTCTCCTTCGCGTCGCGGATGATCTTCGCGAACCAGGACCAGTTCACCGCCTGCTCCGGGAAGAGCCCGGTGTGCTTGAAGCTGAACGGCTTCAGCAGGAACGTCAGGTCCAGCGGGTCGTAGCGGATGCTCCACTGCTTCGGCAGGTCGAAGAACTCCCACTCGCCGCCTCCGCGGTCGCTCCGGTGGTAGTGCGCGTTCGGCTTCTTCCAGCCCGCGTTCGTTTTCTTCGTGGTCCAGATGACCTGCGGGTCCGGGCGCACCAATACATAGTCGCCCCAGCGCTCCAGTTTCTCCCCGCCCGACGTGTCGAGCACGGTATATTCTTTCCATTGATCGGCTATTAACATAGTTTGCGGCAGAAAACTGCCCCTCCTTCCGAAACTACCCGGGGAAAACCGGTCTGTTTCTTCTTATTGTATCCGTCGGCCTCAGTCGGGCTCGCGCACCAATTCCACACGCTGCAACAGCACGCCGGCGTCAGCGCCGAGATAGAGCAGGCTGTGGGTTCCCGCGGATAGTTTCGCGGTGTACGTCACAACACGGATATTCTCCAGCACGCCCTTACACCAGAAGTAACTGTAGTAGTCACCAGCTATGAAGCCTGCGGGCAATGAATCCCGCATCGCCTCGCCGTTCGTCCCCGGCAGGGCCTCACCGTCCAGTAGCAGGCCGAAGCATTGGCCGCATCCCTTTTCGACCGGGTTGCTCGGTCCGAAGCACAGGCAGATCGCATAGGTCCCTTCGTGTACGATTCGGAACGCAAACTCCGCTTTCGGCGCATCCGCCGCGTCTTTCACATTTCCGAACACCGGCTCCATGCGCAGCGTGTCTGCTGTCTTGCCGTATTCGGTCAACAGCAGGAACGCGCGGCCGTCCGCGCCGGGCGTCAGGCTCGCCATATTCGCCTCCAGCGACAGGTAACCGTTATTTTCCACTTTGCGCATGTCCTCGCCGACCGCTTCGTCCGCGAGCACCTCAAATCTCACCTCTGCATAAACGCAGGCCGTTCCGAGCGTGATCTTGAAGCCGTCGGAAACACTCTCCTCCGGCAGCAGGTCCGCGCGTTCGGAAAGGGAAATGCGCACTTCGTAGGCCGTCGGGCAGGCGCGGAAATCCGCCACCATATCCAGGAGTTCGTCCTCCAGGAGCGACGCTTCCAGTTCCTTTTCGAACTTCGGCGCGACCACGACGTTCAGCCACTCCGGAATACCCTGCAACCCGATCTCGACATTTTCCGCATCGGGATCGTAGGTGCCGGAGGCCGAAACCGTCAACAGGAGCTCCTCGCCGCGCCCCTCCATCAGGGTCGGCAGGGTGAGCACGCAGGGCTCGGCGTCGAAACCGGCGAAGCAGGACGAACCATCGTCCTCACTCCAGACGAACAGGCCGTTTTTCTCGGCGATGACCGCCGTCTGCGGGTAGGACCACCCCTCGTCGTTCCAGCGATGGAAACCGACGTGGTTGCTCAGCATCATGCCGTTCCATTTGCCGCCGGCCATATCTTCGTTGTAGCAACGGCACAACTCTTTATCGCGGGCAATGCATTCGGTCACCAGGGCGTGGCAGACATTGGCCAGGCCGTCCCCCGCCGACGCGTACAGATTGTAGTACCCCGCGTAGATCATCATCTTGCGCACGTTCGCGGACGCCAGCGCCGGGAAGGCCGCCAGTCCGTAGAATGCGGGCGCCTGCCTCTCATCGATCCGGTCGAAGACCTCGAAGCAGAGTTTCTCGATCCGTTCGGCCTTCTTAAGTTCCCGCGCCGCCTCCTGCAGGTAGTTCACGGAAAATGTATCTTCGTACACCACCTCAGGCCTGCGGTTCTGGTTCATATGTGTATATAGTGAGAGGATCTGCGCGATCTTCTCGCGAGTATCGGGCGCGTCATCCGATCGCAGGCGACCGGATGCAGCAGGCGACTTATTGTCATCGTACGCAGTGGACTGTGTATGGCCGTCGGATGCAGCAGACAAGTAACCATCGGCAGTGACAGCCTGGGTCTGCCCATTGACGACAGACGACATATAGCCATCGGCTCCGACAGCCTGGGGCTGGCCATCGACGACAGACGACATATAGCCATCGGCTCCGACAGCCTGCGTCTGCCCATCAACGACAGATGACATATAGCCATCGGCTTCGACAGCCTGTGTCTGCCCATCGACGACAGACGACATATAGCCATCGGCTTCGATAGCCTGGGGCTGGCCGTTGGATGCAGCGACAGTAGGGAACTGCTCGTCGACCCACTTACGAATATAAGCCTCGCAACCGTTCGGCGCGGAGGATCCCATGCCTTCGAAATCGTAGGCCAGATCCAGGAAGTAGGAAAGCGGAAGTTCCTGCGGCCGCAGGTCGCCGACATTGACCACCCACAGATCGCGGATGCCATACTCGTACGCCAGCGTCATCTGGTCCCAGACCTTCTGGAGCGCGGTGCTGTTCACCCACTCGTAGGAGATCGGGCCGCCGTGGTAATCGAAATGATAGTACAGGCCCCAGCCCGCCGGGCGGTCCTTCGTCTCCGCGGTCGGAAGCGTGCGGCAGTTCGCGAAATTATCGTCGGAAAGCAGGAGGAGGACGTCGTCCAGTTCCTCCCAGGAAGACAGTCCCGGCGTTGTCTCGTCGCCGTAGAAATAATCCTCGACTTCCTTATATAATGCCAGCACCTTCGGCGTGTCCGCAAGGCCATGCGCCTTAAGGATCGCCTTCTGGTCCAAAATAGTGTCTTTCAGAAGATTGACATTGTCCAGCATGGTCGCATCGTCGCCCATGATCTTGGAGTCGCGCTCGCCGCGCATACCCAGGGTGTACAGGTTTTTGAACGCGCCCATGCGCTTCACGGAGTCGTCCCAATACTCATGCAGGCCGCGCGCGTTCGTGCGGTAGTTCCAGTCCCGGCCGTAGCCGACCGCATTGTCCGTCGACTTCACATGATCCCACTCCTCGCTCGCGCGCATGAGCGGCTCATGATGCGACGTGCTCATGGTGATGCCCAGTTCGTCCGCCAGAATGGCGTTCGCGAGTGGATCGGTCTCCCGCGTGTTCCCGCCCGCGCCGTCGCAGGGGAAGGACGCCGACCACATGGCCGGCCACAGGAAGTTGCCGTGCATACGAAGCAGAAGCACGAACACCTGCTCATAAAAATCCACATTGAAGTCGCCGAACGTGTTGGAAACCCAGTTCCCGAGCGACGGCCACTCGTCGTTCATGAAAAATCCGCGCAGGCGCACCGACGGTTCCTTCGACACCTTCGTCAGTGCCTCCGTCGGCAAATGCAGTTTCTTCTGCCGTTTCGGCATTGCATCGCCCCAGTAGCACCACGTCGGCATGCCGCAGATCTTCGAGATCTCGAGCAGGCCGTAGATCGCGCCCAGACGGTCCGCACCTGCGATCAGGAGGACGGTGGTTACGTCGGCCGAGGCCGAAGCTCCCATCGCCGAAGGCACTGAAACTGCGCCATTATCACCAGCTGCAGTCATAGCCGATACGTTCTTTGAAGCATACGCAACCGAGGCCGAAGTCCCCATCGTTGCAGACGCCGAAGCCACATCCTTATCACCTGCAGAAGTCGCAACGACTTCAACGCCTTCCTCTGACCTCCTGATATTAACTACCTGCATGGAGAACCGCTCGCGGCCCAGGCTCTGCCCCGCCGGTGCAAAACCGAAATCAACACCCGCAGCCTCCCACTCTTTATAGAGATCCTGATCCGCCGTGCACACGCACACCAAGTCCGTGCCCTTCGGCGCCATGTACAGCATCTCCTCCAACAAACTCTGACGGTTCCTGCGGATACCGCGAACCCCCAGGCGTCCACGTGAGATCACAAACACATCGCCCGCGACCACCTGCGCGATCCTCTTGATGCCCGCGCTGTCCTTCGTGCCCTCTTCATAATAGATCACGGCGCCATTGCCCGCGCCCGCTAATCGAAAATCTCTCATAGTTACTCCTTACCGCCTCAGTGAAATCGGCGAACCCACCCGATATTCGGAAACGCAAGTCCTTCTTTCCTGCGCTTTCCGCACGCATTTTCCGAGTTCTGCAAGCTCGAAATCATGCTTCCATTATAAGGCAAAACCCCATAAATCGCAAGCCGGGAATATGGCTACGGAAAGTCTCAGCCTGAGCGCAAACCTGAAATAAACTAACGGGCTCTCATCCCGAGCCAAAGACCGCTCATGTCGAACCGATAACCACTCATGTCAAAACGAAACCGCCTATGTTCACTATGCCGGACGTTCCGAACCACTACTATCCTCTCGATCATTGACACTCATTTCTCGGGAAGCACTCTCAAGTCAGGAATTCCCGGATGTAATCCGTGATCACCCGTGAACTAAGTGGCCGATAAGCGCTCTCATGAAGCAGGATCACCTCCCTCCCGACCAGTAAACCGTTCTTCTCGTAGATATCCAGTTTGGAAAGCGTATTCTTCAGATAATTCGAACTGTCCACCATTCCAAAATGCTCTAAATATTTGATCTCACCCGTGGTCACATTCATAACAGTGAAATCCGGATAAAAATTCTTCATCATACCATCCACGTTCAAATGCAGCGGCTTCTCATACTTGTATGGTATCCCCTGTTTGGCCAATTCATCCGCGATGATCTTCTCTGATTTCGACCGGACTCGCTCCCCCTTGTTGGTAATATATTCGGTCTGATCATTATCCGAAAAACCTAACCCGTTATACTTAGCAGATTCAAACTCCTCGATTCTCTTTTCTATCGGCTCGTAATCCGGCTCGATCAGAATCCTCTTTCCTTTATGCATATCTCGGAAAACATCCGATAAGCGCTGATCCGCTTCAAGCGCTCGCCGTAGGTATTTACACTCTATTCTTAACTCAGCCAAAAGTTTCCCTCGATACTCTCTTTCGACCAGTTTTCTGAGCCTTTCCATGTCTTTTCTCTTGCTTATATACTTTCCGTCGACATAGTAATCATAGTGGGTCTTGCTTTTCTTGCAAATCAACTTCTCACCGATCTCTCGCGGTCCTTGTTTCGAATTCTTTTCAAGGAAATTCTGCTCGTATAATATCTTTTCCTGTATCATCTCAAGTCTTTGTAATTCTTTTTGAATTCTCTTCTTTATAGTCTTACCTCCTCATTATTCCGTGGCCTCAGTAATTGCCGCCTTAATTCACTGCTACCATACACGATATTCTCGCTCTCTTCCCCCGCGACCGCCTATACATGAAAGGCCTCCCAGCGGCGGTCCGCCGCGACTTGCTTCCTTCCCTTAAGACCGCCTATACATGAAAGGCTTCCCAGCGGCGGTCCGCCGCAACTTGCTTCCTTCCCTCAAGACCGCCTATACATGAAAGGCTTCCCATCGGCGGTCCGCCGCGACTTGCTTCCTTCCCTCAAGACCGCCTATACATGAAAGGCTTCTCGGCGGCGGTCCGCCGCAACTTGCTTCCTTACCTCAAGACCGCCTATACATGGCGCGCTTCCTGGCGGCGGCTCGCCGCAACTTGCTCCCTTCCCTCAAGACCGCCTATACATGAAAGGCCTCCCAACGGCGGTCCGCCGCGCCCGGAAGCAGTCTGGTTATACTTTTCGCCCTCCTC
>JAFZPG010000006.1 GCA_017550425.1 Lachnospiraceae bacterium
CAGTACCGATAGCGGCCAAGCCTCATCCATATAAATTGACCCAAACAGTCCATAAGGAAGAATGGGTTCGTATGTATAAGGGTCTGCGTAGAAACCCGAATCCGACAATCCGGTTTCTTTTCTCCATTGAGGATCCCGGAATATTGCGTCGCTTCCCTCTCGATTAACCGGATCGAAATAGCGTAGATTATCATTAGAAAATGGTTTTATGAAATCTCCAGATGAGCCATTACGATGCGTTTGGTTATATGTAATCCTTCCGACCGCATCCAAAGCTGTTTTGATCATGGTTCTGCCTACGGATTGCTCTGGAAGGTATCCGGGATACATCTCGTCAATTCCCTTAAGAATAGCTTCTTTTTCCTCTTCTGTAAGAACTCTGGAGCGAAATGCTGTTGGATTGCTTTTGTGTTCGCTGTCCGCATTAACGGTCCTTCCACCGTTTTCTCTCGGATAAGGAAGCCCTTCACCATCGCCAAATTCAATGGTCGCATAAACTCCTCCAACTCTTTCGTAATTGCCGAATTGGACGCTGTATGCCATGTCTTCCTGGAATTCTGTTCCGCTGAACTTTTTTACATGTTCGAGTTTTGCGATGATGCGCTCTCCTCCCGGAAGCTCCTCAAGAACCTTCTTGTATTCTTCCCAGATCTTCTCATCATTCAGGTCAATACCCTTTTTCTTAAGTTCATTTGCGAAAGTATCCCAGTGATAGGTGATCGTGTATTTGCTGATTATAGCGCTTCCTTCGTAAGAGGCATAAGTTACATCGCACAATGCTGATTTATACGTACGCGGGATGTATGTCGGTACGTAGGCCTTCGAAGTAACGCCTTTGAACAATTCATCCGAGCGGATTTCGTGTGTCAGGTCTGCTGCGTCATTCCACTTGACGTATTTTCGGGAAGATGAAAAGGAATTGATGTCCGCATAATAGTACAGGTTCTTTTCTTTCAAATAGTCATTGATGGCCTCAATAGATGTAACGTCATTTCTTTCAAGTTCTTCCATGTCTTTGAAAGTCTTCGCCATCGCCTTGATCACGCTTTTCTTTATCTTAAGAGTGCCGCTGTCCTTATCCACTTCTGCGCCGCCCTCTTGCTGCTCCTGAATCGCCTTGATCTGCTTCTCCAGCTCTTCTTTGTCGGTACCGGTCGGCTCGTTGCCGCGGCCATAAAGAACAAGGGCTGCATACATCATCTGCCAGTCAACGCCGAACTTTCGGGTCTCATCCTCATAAGAGACGGTAGAAAAGGTCTTGATCTTTCCGTTCTTCCACAAAAAAGCATCGATCGTATATACCCCGATATCATCCTGGAACAGAATCGTGTAGCTTTCCGGAATAAAGTTATCATTATTTGCGTAGTAATACAGACGATTGCTCTCGTTTATGAATGTGATCGTTGCATCTTTGTATTCACCGGTCGGTTCTAAGCTAACGCTGGCGAACCTGGCCATTCGTTCATAATAGTCTTCTTCGCCGAGCTGCAATGGCTCCGCCTTATCCCCTTCCTCATTTTTTGTTTTCTCCTTCAAGTTCGTATTGATATACGACGCGATCGGAGAATAATGGAAGTCGCCGCCATAGTGTCGCCACCAACTAGCTATGACCTGTAAACTGCCTATATCTACGTTACCTTTTTCATCTCGAAGATCATACATCAGGTCACAGAGTGAAACCAGGCTAATGGTTCGTTCATGCTGTTGGTTGATCGGATGCCCCTCGCTATCTACGTACTCCGGAGCAAATGCATGGGTCGAGCAACGTACTTTTTTTCTGCATGTCTCCATGTCCTCGCAGTAATACGTGTAGGTGTCCTCGTTGGTAAACAGGCCGTTATTGTCTGCGTCACGGATATTGACGACGGTATGCGTTTCCTCCGCACTGCGCTTGCCTGCTCTATATTCGCGGTATTCCCGGATCAGCCTGGCTGTCGGTTCCGAGTGAGCAAGCACTTCAAAAGCATTCTCGTAGATCTGTGCATATTCCTCTTTCGAAAGTTTTAGAGTGATCTGCGGCTTATAAAGGAAGTGCGTGGATACGTAATCCGCATCCGCTTTGGTCGTTGCGGGATCGTAGAGGGCATCCAGCAATGTTACCATATCCGATTCGGAAAGATACATCTTGGAGAATGCCGCGCTGATCTTATTTTTCAGCCCTGCGTACGGGTTTTCTGAATCATCGTCCTGATCCAGCGCGAAAAGAAAATCGAAGGAATAAAGATCATCGAAGCCGTCCGCATCCTTGAAACGCATAAGTGCCAGTTGTTCGCGATCCGGCTGATTTGGATCCCCGAGCCACTGGGCAACGCCCTTGCCGGTGTCAATGATCGCTTCGATCGCGTCCATGACCGCGCCCCAGGCTTTGTCCCAGAGGATCTTCGGTAAAAGTACGACGGTCGCTATGCCGAATATGGCTAGCATTACCGGAGTAACGACGCCGGCGATCAGGAGCTTTTTTTTCTTTTTTTTCTTCTTCTCAGCCATGCGCGCCTCCTTTCCTACCTTACCACAGATCGTCTATACTGTCTATCACGCCATCGGTATCGTCCTTCTCCGATGCTTCCTTGTTGCTCTCTTCCTCGTCGTAGAAGCCGTCATCGTCCTCGTAGTCGCTTTCCGTCGGCAACATCTCCGTGCCCTCGACCGTTGTGAACTCTTCTTCGGGAACGTGTGATGCGGGTGCTTCGGGAATGCTTTCCGAGACGTCCGTCTCTTCTTTCTTAGGTTTCAGTTTGTATGTTCCGACCACCAGTGCGGGGTCGGTATCCGCTGCGGGATGGATACGGTTGACCGACAGGATCTCGGAAGGATACTCCTTCGGCTGCTCCAGTTGCTTCTCCTGAAGCATCTGCTGGGCTTCGATCGCGCCCGCGATCTGCGCTTCCTCCGGAGCATAGTCCTTGGCAAAGCGTACCCAGTCAAACGACGGTACGTTCACCGGCTTAAACGCGTCCTTCGGCAGGAAAGAGGACTTGGCGCGTACGCCGCGAAGGATATGTCCGTTCTTGGACTGCAGGAACGTAAGCTCCTGGAAGCCGGTAAACCGGATATCCGCTTTAGACATCTGTAATTCCTCGGATTCCTCGATACGCTCCGTTAAACTCTCGCGGGTCTCGGAGGAAAGGAATGAGGTATAATTTTTGGACATCATCGTCTGGGAGACCGTTTTTGTTCCCGACAGTTCGGAGTACAGTTCCATCTCCGTCAAGGACGCACGGCCGTATACATACTGCGTGCCGACCGATGTAACAATCTGCTTTAGGAACCTCGTGTTCTCGCTGCGGTCGAGCTGATCTGCCGACTGCAGGGCCCCGATAAAGCCGAGGCTGTATTTACGTGCGAGCTGGATGAAGGTTCCGAACCACTCACCCGCGATCGAGGCAAGCTCATCGATGTATTCAAAGACGGGAATGGACTTTCCGTCCCTTGTATCGCGTCTCGTGATCGCTTCCTTTAATGTCAGCTGGAAAGCAAGTCCCCAACCGACGGCTGCCGTCTCGGAGATCGATAGCGGGAAGTTTACGATAAGGACATCGCCGTTCTTTAAGGATTCGTCGATGTTCAGTGTGTTTTCGGACGAGAACAGTGCGTTTACGCCGGGCGAAGCCTCAAGTTCCTGCAGCGCCATACGCAGACCCGATGCGTTCTCATCGAACTTCGTCTTTTTCTCCACGCCGCGGATATCCTTCGTGACTGCAAAGTTCGCACGTACGCTCTTGAAGATCGTCTCATAGGACGGTACATCCGATAAGCGGTACTTCGCATCCTCTTCATTCGAGAATACTTTCTCCAGTTTCTCGGAGTGTAGTGCGATCACGCGGAAGTTATTGCAGGCTGCTGCCACGTCATGGAACGTCGCGTCCCGCGGTACCTTTGCGCAGTATTTGTAATACAGCATCTCAATCATCGCCGCGGTCTGCGCTACGGTCTTGGTGACATTGGAGAAGTATTCGTCGCCGCTCTTTCGCTTTTCGGATACGGCCTGGATGATCGATCCGAACGAGAACGAGGTTCTTGCCACATAATCCGCTTCCTCACCCAGGCTCATGCCTTCGGGGATATGGAACATGTTCAGTCCGCAAAGATACGGCTCATACTTCTGTATACGCTCGGACTTAACACCGCCCGAGTAGACCAGTGTCGGATCCAGATACTTCGGCTTGATCTTTCTTGCAAGGCAGAGCTCCGCGACCTGATCGCAAAACTCGTCATCCGGCGCAAGCACGATGATGCCGCAGCTCTGATACCGACGTAGGATATATTCGTATTCTTTCTTGTGTTTGTTCTTCGGAACGACCCATTCGTTATGGAACGGCGTTCCCGATGCGGTGCCCGGCGGCAAAAGGATGTATCCTTTCTTATCCTGTACGAACTTCGCCAGCTCCCGCTGCCTTGCGATATCGTTGCGGATCTTATGGTCAAGGTCCTGGCAGATGCCCGGAAGCATAAGGGATGAGGTCTTGGCCGTACCGGAGGAACCGACGACATTCGTTCCCAGGAAGCGGTCTTTTTCGTAGACCGATAATGGTTTGCCGGTACGCAGATCCTTGATGATCGTCTGGTCGTAACTCGTTTCCGCAAACTCCCTGCGGTCGATCGCATAGGAGAGTTTGAAGGACGATAAGTAGTTGACCATATCCCGTACGGACGGCATGAGCATGTTATAAACGACCGCTCCGAAAACTGCAGGGAGCAGGATCGCAACATAGGCGACCATTTCCCTGTGCATCCCCGGCGTAAAGAACTCGCCGGTCTTTAACTTCATAATCCCCGGCATGGCTACGTCCGCCACGTACAAAAAGAACGGCTGCAGGAGCAGTACGTAAGCGTGCAGGATCACGAGCCAGGCGGTCAAAAGCTTCGGCGCAAGGAACACATAAAACTCGCGGTCGGAGGCATAGAGCCATACGCAGACCCCGGAAAAGATCCATGCTACGGTCGTAAACATGGAGCAGTACAAAAAGAGGCGCTTCTGGAACACTATCAGCGATATATCCGACATCACGAGGAGCAGGATATTGAGCGCCACGATTATAAAGTATACGTTCGTAAAGAACAGCGCCTTATCCTTTTTGAAACAGGTGATGATGCGCTTTCCGTACGACTGCTTTTTTCTTTTCTCACTGAGGCGTTCGCCTTCGTCACTGTCGGAGATATACTCGTTCAGATCCGTCGTCTCCTCCTCTTCCTCTTCATCCGGATCGGGACCCAGGATCAGACGTTTTAAGTCGCCAAGCGCCGACTTAAATGCACCCTCTTCTTTTGTCTTTACCGATGACGATCCTGCCATGTAATCCGGCAGTTCTTGTCCCTTTTCCTTTGTTTTCTTTCCCATGGCTTCCCCCTTTACTTAAAAGGTGTGAACTTTACCATTGTTCCTTCGATCACCATATTCTTGTAGCGGAACTGATACAGGCTCGTATTACGTCCGCAGGTGATGATATATGCCTTCTCCTTCGGAAGGTTCGGTATATTTCGCATGATCTTCTTCTGGCTTGCCGTGCGGTTCATCGCATATACGCTCGTGACCTGATATTCGTAGATACCGCCCTCGGCGATAATGCTGAAGTGCATCCCTACGGTCGCATTCAAAAGACCGTTGCCCGCAAGGTTGGAACGCAGCGAGTTATGTACCGTCATAACAAGCGCCGTCTGTCCCGGTGTCTGGTCATCCGCGGTGCCTTCCTCGGCCGTGACCGTAAAGTGATACATCTGATCGCGGTTGATGGCGATGTCGTTCCATGTATATCCCGCATACACGCCCCGCAGGATCCCGACTGCCCGAAAGTCCAGGACGTATTCCAAAAAGCCCTGCGTGCCTTCGGGTGTATCGATCGTTATGCCGCAAGCCTGCAGTTTCTTTTCAAAATCATTCCGATCCGTAAGCGGAACAAACTGCGTTTCCTCGGGAGCTGTCTCCCCTGCCATACGGTAGCGGTCGTTATCGTCGGTCGGGATCTCCGGGATCTCGGCAACCAGTGACCCGTGCTCTTCGGTAGTCGCTTCTTCGGTGTTTTCTTCCGCTGTTGTTTCTTCTTCTGCTGTTGTATCTATCTCTTCCGAGGTCATTTCTTCCCCGGTGGTATTTCGTATTTCAATGGACGGCGCTGCGGTCTCTTCCTGTGTAAGGAAAACACCCTCTTCGTCGTCGGTTATCTCTTCCTCATTCTCATCATCTTCAATGCTCTGCGCTGCGAGCAGTGCGATATCGAAGGTCTGCGCCTCTCCCGTTTCAGGGAGGTTGTCAAGTATATTCTGCGCGTTTTCCCGGTCTTCTTTCGCGATCTTATAATCGCCTCTTCCCCAGAAGAAAGCCAGGTAGATCCCGACACCGAGAACGGCGAAGATGATCACATATGTAATTATATCACGAATCTTCTTTTTATTCATCCTGCTTCCCTCTCTCGGATGCTCCGGTTATTCTTTAGAAAAGCGGCGCCGCCTTCCGCTTTTGGTCAGCGGCGCCATATGGTTTATGGTTTATGGGTTACCTATTTTACTTGTTCCACCATCCCCGGGAGTTTTTACGTTGCTCCAGGAAGGAGGGGTTGCCGGTCTCCATGGCCTTCACCTTTTTCGCGTGAAGGAAGGAGAGCGGTCCACGTGTGCCGCGCTTCTTTTTCCAGAGCGCAAGCAGTGAGATAACGACCATCGTCCAGCCGACTGCCGGCAGGTAATCGTTCAGACCCAGTTCGATCGTATCGACTACGAGCGGGAATGTCTCCATCTTATCCGCATATGTCACAAGACGTACGTCATTAGCGATCTCGATAAAGGTCCATGTGGTCTTGCCGGACTTGATGTTGTAGTTCGGAGGCGCTACCTTCTCTTCTACGGAATAGGTGTAATAGATCCACTGCATCGTGTTGAAGTTGAAGGTGCCGATTGGAACCTTAATGCCCTTTGTAAGGCCGGTCTCGTCGGTGTACCAGTAGCCGTCCTCGGAATCCGGGTTCTTGATGATCTCGCCGGTCGTCTCATTCATGAACTGGAAGCCGCAGCCTGCAAGGTGCGGTCCCTGTGCGGTCGTTGCACGCTTCTCGCCGTAGATGTAGCCGTCGATCTGGTAGTTGAAGAAGCTCTGATCCTCACGCTGCGCCATCAGGTCAACCTTTGTCACTTCCTTGCTCGACAGGTCAACTTCGAAATCGTAAGCCGTGTCGTCGATCGCGAACTCACGCAGTGTACGGAGTTCCTTGAAGTAGTAGGTGCCGTTCGGGAGCTGGTAACGGATCGAACCGATACCCTCTTCGTTGGTCATGATCAGGCCGATGAGAGTGTCTGCTTCAGCGATCATCTCGCCCTGGCAAACCATCGGTGTTCTTGTGTAGATACCGAAAACTACGCCTTCCAGAGGCAGTGTGTTCTCGGAATAGGTCTTTGTCTCAGGATCGTATACAACGCCCTCTTTCTTGATCGTGAGTTCTGCTCCGGAGAGTTTGTTGTAATACGTATTGGTCAGGGACAGGATCTTCGCCAGTTCCTCTCCGCTCTCGTCGCCTTCCAGGACTACCTTGTAGACGGTCGGATCGAGAACGTAGCCGGCAGGTGCCGCTGTCTCTCTTGTGTAATACGTGCCGAGGTCAAGAGGTTCGCAGTAGGTCACGCCTGTCTCGGTATCGTAATTGCCTTCTCCGGTCACTACCTTGGCTACCGCTTCCTTACAGTCGGCATCCTTGTAGATCGTAAACTCAACGCCTGCCAGGTCACGGTAATCGACTACGATCGAGGATACGGTACCGAATTCGGTCTCCTTCTTCTCTGTGCCGACTGCCATCTGGCCCTTCTTGATGTATCCGAAGATCTGCTTCTGCGGCTGTTCGTAAACGGTGAGCGGGATCACGCTGTGGGTCTCTACCGTGCTCAGATCCAGTTTGTAGGTGGTAGGATCGAGTGCGTAGCCCTTCGGCGCGATGGTCTCTGCTACGTAGAGCTCCGTCTCCTGGAACTTCTTATCCGCGTAGATACCGAGTGCCAGGGTCTTCGCCGTAGCCTTACCGTCCGTACCGGTCACGATGGTATCCAGTACGTTGCCGAACTGGTCGCGGACCTCATAGGTCGCGCCTGCTACCGGTTCTTTTGTTTCCGCATTCAGCTTTTCGAGTTCAAGCGCTGCGGTCTTTACGTTGTTGATGAACTCAAACGGCTCATAAACGACTGCGCCGTTATAGGTGGTCTCAAAACCGAGCAGTCCGTTGTGCTTATCGATCACGGTTACCGTGAAGTTGTACTCGGTGCTGTCGTATACTACGAAGCTTACCTTGCCTGCTACTTCCTTCATGGTGAAGTTGTAGGTCTTTCCGATGCTGCTCTCGTCGAAGGAGATCTCCGGGAAGGAGACGTTGCCGTCTGCATCGTTCGTTGCCGTAAAGCTTCCGAGGTCGCCGGAGAGTTCGAATGTGAACTCACCGCCTGCCAGTGCGTACGGGAACTCCTTGAGTGCCTTCGGTGCAAAGGTGCCCTTGGCGTGATATGCGTTGGTGAATGTAGTATCGTCGGTGCTGTAAGCAAGACCCTTGTCATTCAGGATCTCGCAGGTGAGCGTACCGTCATGGTTGTCGGTGATAACAACGCTGAGCGTTACTTCGTGACTGTCGTAATCGATGAACAGTGCTTCGCCGGAAAGTTCCTTAACGATCACTTCATGGGTGCCGATATTGGCTTCCGTTACGTTGATCTTTGCAAAAGTGAAGTTGCCGTTCTTATCGTTCTTTGCCGTAACCTTTTCAAACAGTCCGTCCTTGGAGGAGAGTTCGAATGTGAACCGGCCTTCGGTCAGTTCCTGGTTCTCGAAGATCTTCTTGCCGGAGATCTCGAAATCGCCCTTAGCACGGTACGTATTTGTGAATGTGGTATCGGCTACGCTGTACGCAAGACCCTTGTCGTTTAATACCTCTGCCGTAAGTGTACCGTCATGGTTATCGGTGATGACTACGCTGAGGGTTACTTTATGGCTGTCGTATTCAACGAATGTAAGGTTGCCTGCTACCTCTTCCACGGTTACTTCGTGGGTGCCGATGCTTGCTTCCGTTACATCGATCGCTGCAAATGCGAAATCGCCGTTTGCGTCGTTGGTTACGGTCTGGTCTGCGAAGAGGCCGTCTGCGCTGGAGAGCTTAAATGTAAACTCGCCGCCCTTGAAGTCCTGGTTCTTGTAGACCTTCTGGCCGGAGATCGAGAAGGTTCCGGTCGCGTGGTAGGTGTTCGTGAAACGTCCGTCCGTAGTCGGAACATATTCAAGATCCTGGTCGTTGCTCAATGTGCAGGTAAGTGTTCCGTCGTGGTTATCCTTGATCGTTACATACAAGGTCACTTCGTGGCTGTCGTAGTCGATGAAGGATGCGTTTCCGCCGTTCTCTTTGACGGTAATCGGAAGTTTAACGGATTCGTTGCCGTTTAAGATCTGCTCGTTCACGGAGATGGTGGTGAATGTCACGTTACCGTTCTTATCGTTGGATGCCGTATAGGTATCGGAACCGAAGGTCATGGAGAAATCAAACTCGCCGCCCTTGAGCTGCTGGTTCTTGAACTCCTTGAACGCCTTTACGGTGAAGTCGCCGGTTGCGTGATAGGTGTTGATGAACCTGTGGTCGGTCGGTACCCATTCCAGATCGTTGTCGTCCACCAGTTTGCAGGTGAGCGTTCCGTCATGGTTATCGGTGATAACGACCTTTACGGTTACTTCGGAACTGTCGTAGTCGATGAATGTCGCGTTTCCTGCAACTTCACGGATCGTCATAACATGCGTTCCGATATTGGCTTCCGTTACGTTCACGCTTGCGAAGGATACCTTACCGGAAGCATCGTTCTTTGCTGTCAGTTTGCTGAACAATCCGTCCTTGGAGGTAAGTTCAAACTCGAACTCGCCGCCCTTTAAGGACTGGTTCACGTATTCTTTGAATGCATCCACGTTAAAGGTTCCCTTAGCGTGGTAGGTGTTGATGAAG
>JAFZPG010000046.1 GCA_017550425.1 Lachnospiraceae bacterium
CACTGAGCACATTTAAGAGCTCTTCCATCAGGCTGGCCAACGACTGTTACCTCCAGGCTTCGTACTTCTCCAACAGCTTGCTTGCAAAATCACCGCCGTCAACATTGTAGGTACCTGCATTGATTTTCTCTTTCAACGGTGCGGTCAATTCTTCTCTGATGTCGGGCGCGTCTTTAACGGCCTGCTTTAAGGTCTGAATATCCTTACCGAGGCTGGAGATCTGTACCTGATCCATGCGGCTTGTTTTGCCGGTCTTCGCAGTTTTGTTGATCTTCTGCTGCTGATAAATCTGGTTGACCTGATTATAAGCTTCAATACGCATGTTGCTCTCCCCTTTCCTTCCTTGGATTTTTTATCGCTCTCACGGCCATGTGAAAGCGCACTTATAAACTCTTACATTTACTTTATCGGACATTTTCCGAAAGACTTTAGCACAAATTTATGTAAAATTTCTATATTTATGTGACTTTTATGCCGGCCCGATCTTTTCTTCCTTATAATGTCTGCGGCACAACGCCACATAGTTATCGTTTGCTCCCAGAACAATCTGTTCACCGTGCTTGACCACTTTGCCCTCCGGCGTGATGCGTGTGTTGCACTGCGCACCCTGTCCGCACCAGCAGACGGTCTTGATCTCCTCGATCACATCCGCCCAGGCCAGAAGCCAGATTGAACCCTCAAACGGCACTCTCTGAAAATCTGTGCGCAGACCGTAGCAAATGACGGGAATGCTCAGGTCATCCACGATATGCACGAATAGTTCGATGTCGCTTTTCTTACAGAACTGCGCCTCATCGACGATCACGCAATCATACGCCTTGATCTCTTCATCACTCATCTGCACCAGATCTTCGACGAACCGGCATTCCTTTTCCAGACCCATGCGGCTTCTGATCACCTTATCACCGTCGCGGTTGTCCAGTTTGGGTTTCAGGAGGAGAGCCTTCTTGCCGCGTTCGTAGTAGTTGTATTCGACCATGAGAGCGTTCGCGGTCTTCGAACTGCCCATGGCGCCGTGACGAAAATACAGTTTTGCCATTTATAGTTCCTTCCTTAAATATATTACAGCGATTCTTTGCATATTTTACCACAGATGCGCGAATCCGCTCAAGGTATCGACCTGTGGTCGGCTTCGTCTCTTCTATATAAAAATACATATAAATCAGCCGGGATAAGACAAAAAAGGAAGAGGCCGCGGAAAACCGCGGCCATAGCAGAGTGTATCGAAAGTACCATATCTGGTTTCTGAAAATTATACCGTCGACAGATCCCACTCCTCGTAGATCTTGGGAACGTCAGAGATCAGGCGTTTTGTATAGTCGGCCTGAGGATGGATGATCACGGTCTCCGCCTCACCGGATTCCACGAATTTCCCGTGTTCCATGATATAGACCTTATCACTGATCTTGTAAGCCAGCCCGATGTCATGTGTGATGAAGATGACCGTCATGTTGATCTCATCGCGCAGCTTGGTCAGCATGTCCAGGATCGTGGACCTCGAGCAGGCATCAATCATGGAGGTCGGCTCATCGGCCAGCAGGATCTTGGGCTTTAACAGGAAGATCCTTGCGATCATCAGACGCTGCTGCTGTCCGCCTGACAATTCAAACGGATACTTATTGGTCAGCTCTTCGAACTTTAAGTTTACGAAACTGCAGGCTTCCGTCATCATCTCGACCTTCTGCTCATACGGCAGATCCTTGCAGCCTCTCATATTCAGACAGTCCAGAAGCACATCATCGATCTTGTGGAACATATTATAGGAAGCAAACGGATCCTGGAAGATCGCCTGAATGTTCTTCCAGTATTCTTTTTTCTTGCGCGAACCCTTGATATCGCGGAGCGCGCCCTGGTAGTAGATCTCTCCTTCCGTTACGGCAATGAGCCCCAGCAGCATCTTGGAAAGGGTCGTCTTGCCGGAACCCGACTCGCCTACGATGGTCACGATCTCGCCCTCTTTGAAATCAAAGTCAACGTGGTCGACCGCTACCGTCTTTTTGCTTCCGGAACCGAATACCTTTGTAACGCCAACGCCTCTCAGGCAGGATTTTCTCTCTTCATTACTGTTGCTCACTCTCATACACCTCCCTGATCTTTCTGACGGACATTAAGCAGCGGTAGTTCCTGCCTTCTCCGAAGTCCTTGGACTCTATGGACATGGCGCTGCAGGTGGGTGTTGCATACTTACAGCGCGGCGCAAACCGGCAGCCCTTGGGCGGGTTCTTTAAGTTCGGCGGTGTGCCGGGGATCGCCGTTAAGACCTTATCTCTCGTGCCTTCCTCGGGAACGATGATGGAACCCATCAGGCCCTTGGAATACGGATGGATGGGATCGAATACCATCTCTTTTGCCGTACCGCGTTCCACGATCTGGCCCGCATACATGACCATGATATCGTCGGTCACGTTATAGAGCAGCGGCAGTTCATGCGTGATGAAGATCATGGACTTGATCATACCTGACTCCATCATGTCTCGCAGCATCTTGATGACCATCTTCTGGCTTGTTACGTCAAGCGCGGAACTCGGTTCGTCGGCGATCAGCACTTTGGGTGACAGGATCGTCGAGATCGCGATGACCACGCGCTGCTTCATACCGCCGGACAGTTCCACCGCATGCTTTTCTAAAGCCTCCTTCGGAAGCCCCAGCAGTTCGAACCGCTTGTATGCCATGTCATGAATGTCGCTTTTGGGCATCTTGGGATCATGCGCATGAATGACATCCTCGACAAACTTCATGATCTTCTGTGTCGGATTGAGCGCGTTCATGGCCGCCTGCGGAATGTAGGCGATCTCGGTTCCCAGGATGTTCTTTCGTACATCATCCGGATTCATGCCGGAAATGTTTGTACCGTCAATAATGATATCTCCGCTTGTATAGTGCAGCGGCGGAAAGTAGTAGCCCATCAGAGACAGGGCCAGTGTGGACTTTCCGCAGCCGGACTCGCCTGCGATGCCAAGGCTTTTCCCTTCCTCAATGGAAAGAGAAACATGATCGACCGCATAGACGTCTTCGTGAAAGCGGGTGATATATTTTGTCGTCAGTTCCCTGACTTCCAACATTTTCTTTGCCATCTCGAATCTCCTCCTAAATCATTCTCTCTTAGTCTCTCAGGGTCGGGTTGAATACCTGATCCATACCTGTGTTCATCAGGTTCAGGGAGAACGAGATGAGTGTGATCGTTAAGATGACCGGGAAATATGCCCACCAGTAACCGTTGGTGTGTGCGGCATAAAGCATTGCCCAGTTCATCATTAGACCGAGGGTCGGTGTTGTCGTTGTCTTCGGTCCAAGACCCAGTAAGGACAACTGCGCCTCCGAAAGGATACCGGAGGAAACCTGCAGGATGAACGCCATGACCACATAACTTGCGATGTAGGGCAGAATGTCCGTTAGAACGATCCGGACAAGCGAATGGCCCGACAGTTTCGAAAGATTTACATGATCACGGTTTCTTAATGAAATAACCTGCGAGCGGACAGAACGCGCCGTCCAGGTCCAGGATGTCAAACCGATCACGACTGCGACAACCGTTGCGCCTCTTTGCTCCTGCCCGATCGAATAGGAGATCAGGATCAGTAGCACAAAGCTTGGGATAACCGTGAAGACGTTGGTCACGAACATGATGATGTCATCCACAATGCCGCCAAGATATCCGGCCAAAAGCCCAAAGCCAAGGCCGATCAGGGTTGCAACCGCACCGGCCACCAGACCGATCAGGATCGAAGTCCCGCAGGCGCTGACCAGTTCTTTTAACACATCACGTCCGAAGTTATCGGTTCCAAGCGGCAGCGTCTTCGTATTTACAACGCTGCGTATATTGACATAGTCGGTACCGCCGACGACCTTGAGTGATTTTTCCTCATTCGTTGCAGGATCCACGTCATAGATCGCGCGCTCTTCCTTACCGATCTTGCTTAAACGGTTATTCAGGGTTTTATAGTTACGCCATTTGGCATTGGTAATGCCCTTAGGCTTACTTGTCTCATCAAAATTTGCTTTCCAAAGATCGAGGATTGTGTCAACGTCATCCATTTCAACGCCGCTCACATCCACACCGATCTTATCCATAAACTCGACCATCGATACACGGTCTTCCATGCTGACGATCGAAGTCAGTCTTTTTTCCTCCGCATCTTTGAGCTTCAGGGTCTCCGTCTTGGTATCCATGGCATCATAAAGGGAAAAATAAGTGCCCGGCTTAGCAAACGTACCAACACCGATCATCTCCAGCGGGTTGCCGGGATTGATCAGCGGGTAGATCAGCATCGTCAGAAGGATCAGCACAAAGAGCCCCGCACCGACGACGAATTTGGAGGAATGCATTAACTGTCTGATCGTATTTTTCATCTCAATTCCTCCTATG
>JAFZPG010000047.1 GCA_017550425.1 Lachnospiraceae bacterium
CCCGTCCTTTCCCGCCACATAATGGATATCGTTCATCGTATAGCGGCCGCCCTCGCGGAAAAACGGAATCAGGATTTCCCCGTCAAACCGCATCCCGTTTTCCGCTTCAAGCACCGTCCGGAGGGTTTGGGAGATAAGCGTAAGATGGAAGAGATAAAAGAAACAAAAGAGACAGAGAGATCAAAAAAAGAGTTGCATTTTAAAGAGGTATTCAATACCCGGGGCAGAAGGGGAGCCGGATATGTTTTGCTGACATGCCTGATTTTTTATGTTTTTGCCATCCTGTTTACCGGCGCCATGGAATATTACATGACAGATGCCAAAAGCAATTTCTTTTCCTATGTGATCTCAAAATACTTTTTGTTTTACTTTTATGACACTCCCCACTATATCTTTTCATTTCCCAAGGTGACTTCGGCAGAGTTTTACCATGCATTTTCGATCATTGTCTTTATGATCTTGCTGCTGTTTGTTTTTTTTGTTTTCCAGAGAGGCTACATCGCGATCCTGACCTCCGGAATTCTCGGTATGGTGCTCTGCTATGCGAGCAAAATAAAGTTTCAGAACCGAATGGAATTGTTAAATGTCAAAGATCTGACGCTTACAGAAGCGGCGGATATGGCGACGAAGTACCTCACTTGGGATTTCGGTGCCCGTTTTTTCGCGATGTTGATCCTGATCCTGATGTTTGGCACATTGACCTTTTTTACGGACCGACTGGTCCGTAAAGACCGCAAGGCGATGGCCTGTAAGGAAAAACGGATCTTTTGGGGTGTACGGCTCGGCCTGGGCCTTCTTATGGTGACGGCATTTTTTCACTATAGGGGAAGAATTGGCGATTGGATGATTCAGGGGGACGCTTCGAGAAGAATGTATTTTTTGTCGGAAAGGCCTACAGATTTTGTTGTGTATCATTTTTTTGAGAGTGATACAACTTCCTATTCGGCAGAAGAAGTGAAAGAGATATACAGGACAGTTCTGGATCCTTTAATTGAGCAATACAATGCGAGTCATAAAGACAGGGTATTATCTGCGGATCAGTATCCCAATGTGATCGTCGTTATGAATGAATCATGGTGGCACATGGATTTGGTCGATGACAACAAGATGAAATTATCCAAAGATCCGTTGGGACCGGTTAAGGAATTAGGGGATAAAGTGGCTTGGGGAACTGCATGCGTTAATGTATTCGGCGGTGGAACGATCAGTTCGGAAACGGAGTTTTTGACGGGATGGAATGGAAAATACTTTAGTAATTCTATTTCTGTGGTGAACGATCGGGAGATCCACTCTTTGGTCGAATACTTTAATAAACTTGGATACAATACGCGTGCGATTCATCCGTTTTTGGCGAATTTTTACAGCCGCGAAGATATGTACATGTTTATGGGCTTTGATCACTCTACTTTTGATCCGGATATGATCTACAGGGAACTGTTTGACCGATATATCAATGACGATTCTTTGGCAGATCAGATCATATATGAGTTTGAAAACCGAGAAGAAGACAAGGCTTTTATTTTTGCGGTTTCCGTGGCTACGCATTCGACTCATATGGGGTATTCAGCCCCTTTCAATGAGAATTATCCGTATAAAGTATCCATCGAAAAAGGAAAAGACTGGTTGCCGATCGAAGACTGGCCAGAAGTAGATCTCGCTTCTTTCAAACGGACGGTAAATGGAATTTACGAGGCCAGCGAATCCTTTGCGAAACTCGTTCGATATTTTGAAGACCAGGACGAGCCAGTCATACTGGTTATGTTTGGGGATCATTGTCCGAACCTGTCAGTTCAACATTTGAGCGATGTCGGCATTTTGGATGCGAACATCGATGCAGATTGGATACCGACGGCAATTCGCCCGGATTCTTCTGAGAAAACGATAAGAGATACTCAGGTCTTATATTCAGTTCCGGTGGTCTCCTGGAGTAACTGCCTGGAAGATGCCGATCTGGATATGTCATTAAACAATCTAAGTGTCCTGGGATCCAGAATCATTCAAAAAGCAAACCTCCCAGTGTCAAAAATGGTACTGCTTGAGGATTATTATGAAACGCAATTGGCAACAGATCATTCACTTTTTATGATAGATCGGGAACGTAACTTTGTATATCAAACTACGAAGGAGATCGATGAGAGCATTCGGATCAAATCATTGATCCAGTATGACTTGATGTATGGAGACGGAGTCTGTGAGGATGTTTGGGGCCCTTTGCAGTAGTTCTGTGATCTGCTTAAAACTGGAAAAGGTCAGACCATGATCGGAAAGAGTGCGATGGATAACGTGGAAACGAAAGAACGCAATAAAAACATAAAGAATCTGAAACTCAAAGATGTGTTTAATACTCGGGGGAAAAGAGGAGCGGGGTATGTTTTACTCACCGTTTTTGAAGTTTATGTTTTTGCGCTCGTTTTTACCTGCGCCATGGAATATTATGTGACCGATGTGGCGGAAGGCTTTTTCTCGTATTTCATATCCGATTATCTGACATATCTCTATGATGTTCCTAAATATTTGATCGTGTTACCGCGTGCAGTGTCGGAGTTTTTCTTCCGCTCTTATGAAGTCACTGTCGTAATGATCCTGCTTCTCTTTGTGTTTTTTGTATTTCAAAGAGGATACATCGCGGTTTTGACATCCGGTACGCTCGGAATGATCCTGTGTTATGCCAGCAAGATCAAATTCCAAAACCGGATGGAACTTCTGAATTACAGGGATCTGGCGCTGACGGAAGCAGCCGGCATGGCAAAAGAATATCTTTCTTTGAATTTCGGCATGCGTTTTCTGGGCATGTTGGTCATCGTCCTGCTATTCGGGACATTGACCTTTTTTACGGATCGTCTCGTCCGAAACGATCGTAAGGCCATGATCCGAAAAGAAAAACTCATCTTCTGGGGGATCCGTGCAGGCATCGGTCTGGTTTTGATCGGCGCGTTTTTCCATTACCAATATCGTATCAACAGGAAGATCAAGACATCGGATTATTTGGACAGTTTTTTCTATCTGACAGAAAGACCTTCGGACTTTGTGGTCTATCGTTTCTTTGAAGATAAGAGTACCACATATAAGGCAGAAGAGGTCGGAGAGGCTTATCAGAGTATTCTGGCTTCCCGATCGGGGCAGAATGGCGTCACGTCGCTCGCTGCCGATGAATATCCCAACGTGATCGTGATCATGGATGAATCCTGGTGGGATATGGCGCGGACCGACCCGGATAAGATGAAGTTTTCACACGATCCTTTAGGCCCCGTAAGGGAATTGGGGGATAAAGTGTCGATCGGAACGGCCGGCGTGAATATCTACGGTGGCGGTACGATCTGCTCGGAAGTCGAGCTTTTGACCGGGTGGAATTCGAAGTATTTCTCCAGTTCGTCCACGGCCATGAATGAGATGGCGGAACGGGATGCACACTCGGCCGTGGAGTATTTCAATACTTTGGGATATGATACACACGCGATCCATCCGTATGACGGAGCGTTCTACAGTCGAGATACACTGTATTCAAGATTGGGCTTTGACCATCTGACCTTTAGGGCGGAGATGAAATATACGGCTCCGTTTGATCGCTATATAAGCGATGACGCATTGGCAGATCAAATCATTTATGAATTTGAAAACAGGAGTGCAGATAAAACGTTCATTTTCGCCGTTTCGATCGCCGCGCACCGAACGACTCTGGATTATGATATCCCGCTAAATAAGGATTACCCTTATACGGTAACATATGAAAAAGGGCAAAACTGGGCGCCGACCGAGGAGTGGCCGGACACGGAGTATGAGTATTTGACCCATTGTATCAACGGAGTGTACGAAGCGAGTGTCGCCTATGCGAAGCTGGTCTCGTATTTCGAAGAACAGGACGAGCCTGTGATCCTGGTGATGTTCGGAGATCATTGCCCGAACCTGATGGCATCGGAACTGAGCGATATGGGCATTATCCGGGAGACCGTCGAAAAAGACTGGAATCCGACTGCGATCCATGCCGGGTCTTCGGAGCAGGATGTTCAGGATATCCTGACGATGTATTCGGTTCCGGTGATCTCGTGGTCCAACTGTATGGACAGTCCGGATCTGGAGATGTCACTGAACAATGTGAGCGTATTGGTGCCCAGGATCATTAAAAAGAGCGGGCTGCCGATGGCCAGAATGGTTCTTTTGGAAGATTATTATGAGTCCTTTTTATCTTCGGATTGCCTGTTCTATATGATGGATGAGAAACGGGATGTCGTTTCTCAGATCACGGAGGAGATCCGTGAGAGTATCCAAAACAAGATCATGATCCAGTATGATCAAATCTACGGGGATGATATCTGTAAGGATATCTGGCTGCCCATGACCGATCGCTAAGGTCGTGGAGAGCCCGCCATTCCTTGCATTCCCATCGGGAATTTGATATAATATATACTACAGTTTTACCGCTTTAGGGAGTATATGGTATGAAGATCATCGTTGTTGGCTGTGGTAATGTCGGCGGGGCGCTGACGGAGCAGCTTTGGAAAGAGGGGCATAATGTGACTGTGATCGACGACGTGAAGGAGTCGGTCGAGGCATTGGCCAATAAGTGTGACATCATGGGCGTGGTCGGAGACGGCGCGAGTTATTCGACGCAGATCGAAGCCGGCGTTGAGCAGGCGGATCTGCTGATCGCAGTGACGGACTCCGATGAGGTCAATCTTTTGTGTTGCCTGATCGCGAAGAAGGCCGGCGACTGCTCGACCATCGCGCGTGTGCGCAACCCGGTGTATAACCGGGAGATCGACTTTATCAAGGAGGAACTGGGCCTTTCGATGACCATTAACCCGGAGCTGGCGACGGCGCACGCCATTGCGCGGCTGTTGAAGTTTCCGTCGGCGATCTCGGTAGAGACGTTCGCGAAGGGTAAGGTCGAACTGTCCAGTTTTAAGCTGGATGCGAAGAACGTGCTCGTCGGGCTGAAACTGAAGGATGTTTCGTCGCGTTTGGGTTGCAACGTCCTGATCTGCATCGTGGAACGGGACGGCGAGGTCTACATCCCCGGCGGTAATTTCACCCTGAAGGAAAATGATGTGATCCACGTCGCGGCGACACCGCGGAGCATCGCGAAGTTCTTCCGTGCCATGGGCATGGCCACGAAGGCGGTAAAAGATGCGCTCATCGTGGGCGGCGGTTCGACGACGTATTATCTCGCGCAGGAACTGATCTCGAGCGGTATCGCGACGAAGATCATCGAGCGCGATGCGGAGCGAGCGGACGAACTTAGCGAACTGCTGCCGGAGGCGTCGATCATCTGCGGTGACGGGGCGGACCGGAGCGTGCTGATGGAAGAGGGCATTGCCCGCGCCAGCGCGTTTGTATCCATGACAAATCTGGATGAGGAGAATATCATGTTGTCGATGTTCGCGCGGAAGGTTTCGCAGGCGAAGGTCGTAACGCGCATTCACCGAATCTATTATGATGAATTGATAAAGACTTTGGATGCGGGAAGCATTGTATTCCCGAAGTTTACGACGGCAGAGGAGATCGTGCGCTATGTGCGCGCCATGTCGAACTCCCTCGGTAGTAATGTGGAGACGCTGTACCAGTTGGTCGATAACCGTGCCGAGGCGCTGGAGTTCTGGATCCGCGAGGCGTCGCCGGTGGTCGGCGTGCCGCTGTCGCAGCTGTCGCTGAAGGATAATCTGTTGCTGGCCTGCATTAACCGAAACGGTTCGATCCTGATCCCCGGCGGCCAGGATAAGATCATGGTGGGCGACACGGTCATCGTCATTACGACGCATACCGGCCTGCATGACGTGAAGGATATTCTGGAGGGCTAGTATGAATTATCCCATGATATTTTATATACTCAGCCGCGTGCTCCAGTTGCAGGGCGTGTTTATGGCACTGCCTTGCGTGACGGCGCTGATCTACCGGGAACATCAGGGCGTTGCGTACCTGATCGTGATGGCAGGCAGCCTGGTTTTAGGCACACTGGGGCGCTACATTAAACGGGACAATAAGGCGTTCTATGCGCGCGAAGGTTTCGTGACGGTGGCGCTGGCCTGGATCCTGATGAGTCTCGTGGGCGCGTTGCCGTTCGTCATCAGCGGTGAGATCAAATCGTTTGTAGACGCCCTGTTTGAGAGCATTTCCGGCTTTACGACGACCGGTGCGAGCATCCTGACGGATGTGGAGGCCATGAGCAAGACCGGCCTGATGTGGCGTTCGTTTACGCACTGGATCGGCGGTATGGGCGTGCTGGTATTCCTGCTCGCGTTTCTGCCCATGACGGGCGGTTCGGATATGTACCTGATGAAGGCGGAGAGCCCGGGCCCTTCCGTCGGCAAATTGGTTCCGCGCATCCGTTCGACAGCGCAGATCCTGTATGGTATTTATATTTTCATAACTGTGGCTGAGATGGGAACGCTGCTGATCCTGGGCATGAAGCCTTTTGATTCGATGGCGCTTTCGTTTGCGACGGCCGGCACCGGTGGCTTCGGTATCCTGAATTCAAGCATCGGTTCCTACGCGATGGGGCAGCAGACCGCGATCACGATCTTCATGTTCCTGTTCGGCGTGAATTTCAATGTGTATTTCCTCTTCCTGATGAAGAAGCCGAAGCAGGCGTTCAAATGTGAAGAGCTTCGCTACTACCTGATCATCATCTTTGTGGCGATCACGGCGATCACGGTCAATATCTACATGAACGGTAACTATTCGACCATTCGGGATGCGGTGCATCACTCCGCATTCCAGGTCGGAGCCATCATGACGACCACCGGTTTTTCGACGGCGGACTTCAATATGTGGCCGACATTTTCCAAAACACTTCTGGTGCTGTTGATGTTCATCGGCGCCTGCGCCGGCAGTACCGGAGGCGGTATGAAGGTATCGCGTTGGGTCCTGCTGATCAAATCCTGCAAGAACGAACTGGACCGCGCGGTCCATCCCCGCAGTGTGCGTCGTGTGCATTTCGAGGGGCGGCCGATGGAGAAGACGGTGATCCACTCGGTAGAGCGGTTCCTGGTCGCTTATATCCTGGTATTCGTCGTATCCTGCATCATCGTTTCACTCGATACGCTGGATTTCACGGAGACCTTTACTTCGGTCGCGGCTACGCTCAATAATATCGGACCGGGTCTCGGTATCGTCGGGCCGGCCGGAAACTATTCTTCCTTAAGCATCCTGTCGAAATCGGTACTGATGTTCGACATGCTCGCGGGCCGTCTGGAGATCCTTCCGATGCTGGTACTGTTCCTGAAGGGAACGTGGAAGAAATAAACTATATGTAGAATCAAACGAGATGCCGGTCCGGCATCTCGTTTTTGATAATATTCAAACATATTTCGAAACATGCTGTCAGTCGTTATAGATCTCGCTTCTATGTCCGAGCGCAAGTATCAGGATGATCACTTTTTCGTCCTGGATATCAGCAAGCAGTCGGTAATCGCCGACACGATATCGCCACTGACCGGATCGATTGGCCGTAAGACATTTGCCATGTGCTCTCGGATCTTCGCAGTTTTGAAGGTTTTTGTACAGCCAGCTTATGATCAGTCTGGCAATGTGTTTATCGAGTTTTGCCAGCTGTTTTTTAGCTTTTTCGGTGAATTCGACGGAATATCTCAAATCAGATCGAGCTCCTTTGCCACATCTTCGAGTTTGTAAGTCACGGGATTGGCTTTGTATTCTGCCATTGCGGTTTCAAAAGCTTTCAGGTCATATTCATTCTCAATGCGCTCAAGAATGGCTCTTCTTACTAACTCTGAAACGGACAAACCATGGATGTCTGCATATGCCTTAATGATCTTGGAATCCGTATCGTTTAGTCTTAATGAGATAGTCATAGCATCAGCTCCTTTCCATACGTAGGTTCATCTCTGTATTACATTGTAATACAAAATCGTATAAATGTCAATAGAGGGGCACAAAAAAAACTCCCTTTCGGGAGCGGCTGATATCGATAACATTGGTATTCTTATGCCGAAACGGGAAAACCTCCGGCATATGTCACCTGTGTTTTTGTGCTTCAAAACTTGTGAACCGCGGGCGGTGACGCTCGCAAGAAAGGAATTAGAATGTCCCGAGATGGACGTGTGTAGCGCGATGGATTGCATCTCCGCCTGCAGCAGAAGGAATGCGGTTCACAGTCGGTCCGGTGTTTCATACCTGACCTATAATTGTTGAAACCACTATCTATCAAAGGGTTGAGCCATCGACCCATTGAGACAATGCAGGAAATGCGACACTTTTTCCGTACTGGTATCTCATCCGGCTGCATAAGTTTGATCTCAACTTACGCTATAAGTGTACTCTTTTTTCATACAATTCACAATAGACAGATGTGTTCTAAAATACTGATTATTTGTGCTACGGTTTTTGAAACACATTGCAAAAAGAAAACTCGGTTCTTCTTACTTTTTTTCGGAATAACGCTTGCGATATTCGGTGGGCGTCAGCCCGGTGTAGTTTTTGAACTGGCGCATGAAATGCACGTCGTTGTTGTAACCGCATTGCTCGGAGATCGCGGATACCGGGATCTTTGTGGAAGACAGGAGCAGTTTTGCGTGGGACATCCGGCTCTGCAGGATATCATCACGGACGCTCTGCCCGAAGAGCATCTTGTAGGAATGCTGGAAATAGGATCGACTGACATTGGCCGCGCGCGCCATCTCGTCGATCGTCATGTGGAAGGCGTGCGTGCTGAAGATCTTTTCACGGATCGTGCGGAGAGAGTGGAAGTGGTCGGTATTCAGATCCGAAGAGTTCATGGAAGTGCCGCGAACAGCACGGCCCAGCTTCAAGATCAGCAGGCGAAAGTAGAAGTTCATGGCCTCGTTGCGATCCTCGTCGGGGGTGCAGAATTCGAAGCACATGTTGCGCAGGATCTCGGAGCACTCCGTGAGCTCACCGACGTAAACGGGGCGATTGAAGACCATATTATGCGACAAAAAATACTCCTCATCACCTTCCTCGAAGTGGAAGTGGATGAAGTCGTCGATATAGGGCTCTTTGTTGGCACCGTATTCGTGCGGAACGCCTGCCTTATAGATGACGAAGCTGTTTTTGCGCACGGGAATCAAATCCCCGTCGACGGAGAAGAGCGCCGGGGATTTGATCAGAAGCAGGATGTGGTTCTCCAGACCCTGCGGGCGGTTAATATGAAAATCTTCCGGATGCTTATGCCGGCATCCGATATAGTCAACGATCATGGCGACCTCCTTCTGCTAACGGATCGAGATGAATCATTGGGTTAATAACCTTCATGGGATCGCATAAGAATGACTGTGCGATCCGCCGTTGTTGTTATCATTTTAGCGTTTCGGAAGATAACTGTCAAGGGGTGAGAAGGGGGGAGCTGGAAGACGGAAAGAAGAGGAAGTTAGCTATGAACCGAAAAATAGAGTTATGTATGGTAACCAAGTGTAGTTTTTAATTCTTTTGCCATTTTTCGGATGGCTTTGGTATCCAGCGGAAATCTTCCGGTTTCAAAAGTCCAGATGAAAGAGTCATGACGGAACAGCCCGTTGGATTCGTATTTTCGGATCTTCAGGAATGCTTTGTTTCGATAGTCCATGTCATCCATCATCCCGAAATGCTCCCAATACATCTCTTTTCGTTGTTTTATGTTTAGTAGCGTGAAGTCCGGATGAACGATCTCCGAATTAAGATGAAGAGGCTTTTCGTATAAGAAGGGGATCGAAAGATCGTCGAGAATGTCTGCGATCAGGATTTCGGATTTTGAGCGAACCCGAAGCCCTTTTCTCGTATAGTATTCGGCTGCGTGTTCTTCAAAGCTCAGTCCCGTATATTCTTGATTAATCCATTTGCTGAGATAAACTTCATCTGCGAGATAGTGCGGGGCGATCAATTCTCTTTTACCGAAAACCATTTGGTCTAAGGTGTTATCAAAAGGATTTCCGAACGCCGCTTGGAACCTCTTTAGCGTCTCGATCCTTTTGCATAATTCCGAGATCAGTTTCGAATCATATTCGATCTGAGCGAGGACACTTGCGGTTTTTCGGTCCTTTTGTTTAATGTATTTGCCGTTGGTATCAGTCCCATGGCTTTTTATAAAGTATTGATAGGACTTTCCGTGTTTAGCTGCACGAAGTCTGGCCCCTTCAGGAACCCGCTTTTTCAATTTCTCAAATTCAGATGATATATTTCTGATTTGGTCCTCAATAGCTTCAATTTCGTTTATAATATCCTGTTCTGTAATCATGGTATCTCCTTTTTTTGGCTTGGTATATTGGTTAGAGTTCAGTGGGGCTAATATATCCCTGCAAAACCCATGGTAAGTTAGCCTAAATGGTGCAATCAAGGGGGAGAGGCTTGCGGTTGGCTAATAAACGCCAGCAAAAACAACGGTTAGTTAGCCGAACCGGCTCGATCAGGGGAGAAAAGACTTGCGGCCGGCTAATTAATGCCAGCAAAAACAACGGTTAGACAATATGTAATGACCCCCGATTTGTAGTTTCGCGGATTTTCCTGTATACTATGAATCGTCAAAACCAAAGTGGTACAGGGTTACCGCATACAAATGGAGGTCATTAAATGTATTATAGCACAGTTTTTGTTGGAATGGACGTTCATAAGGAAACTTTTTCTCTTTGTTGTTATACAAACGAGAAAGAAACGACTGAATACCCCATGAAGGTGGAAGGCCACTATAGCAAAGTCATAAGCTACATTGAAGCCATGCGTTTCCATTACGGTAACGATGCTGTATTTATATGCGGCTATGAGGCTGGATGCCTCGGTTTCACACTTTACCATCAGTTGATGGATCATGGTGTGGATTGCGTTATTCTTGCTCCGACCACCATGCTTTCGCAGAGGGGACGGAAGAAGGTGAAAACCGACAAACGTGATGCTGCACTTATCGCCAGATGCCTGGCTCATCATGATTATTCACCGGTTCATATCCCGACCGAGCAGGATGAGCAGACAAAAGAGTTTCTTCGCATGAGAGATGACCATAAGCTTGCTCTTAAAAAAGTGAAGCAGCAGATCTTATCTTTCTGCCTTCGTCATGGTTATCACTTTGATGAAACACACAGCCATTGGACGCAGGCTCATCTTAAGTGGCTCAGGTCATTGGCACCGGAAGGATTATATGCCGAGATACTCCAAGAGTATCTTTTGACCTACGATAATCTCGTTGACAAACTCGACCGCCTTGACAAGCGTATTGAAGAGCTTGCTGCCGGTGAAAACTATCGTGAAAACGTTCGGAAACTGTCATGCTTCATCGGTGTAAAAACTGTTACTGCTCTGGCTGTGCTTACGGAAGTCGGCGATTTCAAGCGTTTCGCTTCTGCACAGCACTTTGCTTCATATATCGGTCTTACTCCGGGAGAGGATTCAAGCGGTGATGGACAGAAACGGCTGGGGATTACCAAAGCAGGTAACCGCCATGTACGCTCGCTTCTGGTGGAAGCTGCCCAATGCTACTGTCGCGGGCAGATCGGCTTCAAATCAAAAGTACTCAAAGCCAGACAAGCCGGGAATGATCCGGAAGTTATCGCATATGCGGATAAGGCGAATGAACGCTTGCGCCGCAAATACTACCGCATGGTCCTTAGAAACAACAAGAAAACCAATGTGGCTAAAACCGCCATCGCTAGAGAACTCGCATGTTTCATGTGGGGGATGGTGACCGGCAATGTCGCGTGAGGTATCACTGTGTGCTGTCCAAGTCAAGACCAAGCCGCCTTCGGCGGTGCTCCGCAGCCTTGACATGGCCATCACACAGTGATAAGGGTCTCATTAAGACGTTGTAAGCCGGCTTGCGCCGTTTACAACGACCATTAAAAACCAAACCGGAGGTGCCTTGAAAGAGCTTTAGACTTTTCAAGGTTTGAGCTATCTACGATCTAACTATGTTGGCACTTATTAGTGATCCACGCTTTTAGACGGTAGAGCTCGCGGCGGACCATTGACCTGTCGGTAAGGGGAGCAATCCCTGAATCCACGTATATCAGAGTGGCCAATGCCGGGAACTGATACCCTAAAGCTCTTTCACGGCGCCTTTGGATACAACAGAATAAGTTTGTGGTGATTATTGTCAATTTAGGTCTTGACAAAGGTCATTACATATCAGTTA
>JAFZPG010000048.1 GCA_017550425.1 Lachnospiraceae bacterium
GATGCAGAACAGTATCTCGGCGAAAAAGTAACAGAGGCAGTTATCACAGTTCCTGCTTACTTCAATGACGCTCAGCGTCAGGCTACAAAGGACGCAGGTAAGATCGCTGGTCTCGATGTAAAGAGAATCATCAACGAGCCGACTGCGGCAGCTCTTGCTTACGGTCTGGACAATGAAAAAGAGCAGACCATCATGGTATACGACCTCGGCGGCGGTACCTTCGATGTATCTATCATCGATATCGGTGACGGTGTTATCGAAGTTCTGTCCACCAACGGTGATACCCACCTCGGCGGCGACGATTTTGATAATCGTATCACCGAGTGGATGCTCGATGAGTTTAAGAAGACCGAAGGCGTTGACCTTTCGAAGGATAAGATGGCTCTTCAGCGTTTGAAGGAAGCAGCCGAGAAGGCGAAGAAGGAACTGTCCACAACGACAACGACCAACATCAACCTTCCGTTCATTTCCGCAACCGCAGAAGGCGCTAAGCACCTGGATATGAACCTGACTCGTGCGAAGTTCAATGAACTTACACACGATCTGGTTGAGCGTAGCGTAGTTCCGGTACAGAACGCTTTGAAGGATGCAGGCATCACAGCTGCAGACCTGGGTAAAGTCCTTCTGGTCGGTGGTTCCACACGTATGCTTTCCGTACAGGAGAAGGTTGCACAGCTGACCGGTAAGGAACCTTCGAAGTCTCTGAACCCTGATGAGTGCGTAGCGATCGGTGCAGCCGTACAGGGCGGTAAGCTGGCCGGTGAGGCAGGCGCAGGAGACATCCTCCTTCTGGATGTTACCCCCCTGTCCCTCGCGATCGAGACCTACGGCGGCGTTGCTACCGTATTGATCCCTCGTAACACGACCATTCCTACTAAGAAGACCGAGACATTCTCCACCGCAGCGGATAACCAGACCGCAGTTGATATCCGTATCACCCAGGGTGAGAGACAGTTCACAAAGGATAACAAGCTTCTGGGCGAGTTCCTGCTCGATGGTATCCCGCCTGCAAGAAGAGGTGTTCCGAAGATCGAGGTTACTTTCGATATCGATGCCAACGGTATCGTTAACGTTTCCGCGAAGGATCTCGGAACCGGCAAGGAGCAGCACATCACCATCACTTCCAGCACCAACATGTCCGATGCAGATATCGAGAAGGCGGTTAAGGAAGCAGCGGAGTACGAAGCTCAGGATAAGAAGCGTAAGGAGATCATTGACGCTCGTAACGACGCGGACAACATGATGTTCCAGACCGAGAAGGCTCTCGACGAAGTCGGTGATAAGCTTTCCGAGGATGAGAAGAATAAGGTTCGCGCAGACATTGAGGCTCTTCGTGAGACATTGTCCAAGACGACCGCGGAGAACATGACCGACGCGGATCTCGCCGAGATCAATGAGAAGAAGGATACGCTGATGCGTAACGCATCGACCGTATTCCAGAAGATGTATGAGCAGTCCCAGGCATCGGCAGGCGCACAGAGTGCAGGCCCGGATATGGGAGCCCAGCAGACGACTTCTTCACCGGAAGATGACAGCTTCTATGAGGGCGATGTCGTAGACGGCGACTACAAAGAAGTATAATAATTTCGGACGAAAGGCCGGGACGGATGTGGAGTCACAGACGTTCCGACCTTGAACCCGAATCTGCGATTTTTTGTAAAAATATCTTGAGAAATCGTTGGAATTCGTATATAATACAAACGGAGTGATTCCGAACGGATCAAGGTAACGGAGAGGTAGCATTATGGCTGAGAAAAGAGATTATTATGAAGTTCTGGGTGTTCCGAAGAACGCGGACGATGCTGCATTAAAACGCGCGTATCGTACCCTGGCTAAGAAATACCACCCTGACAGTAATCCCGGTGATGAAGCAGCGGCCGAGAAATTTAAAGAGGCCTCTGAGGCATACAGTGTATTAAGCGATCCTCAAAAACGTCAGCAGTACGATCAGTTCGGTATGGCTGCGTTCGATGGTTCGGCCGGCGGCGGAGCCAATGGTTTCGATTTCACGAACATGGACATGGGCGATATCTTCGGCGATATCTTCGGTGATTTCTTCGGAGGTTCCAGACGTCGCGCGGATCCGAATGCTCCCGTGAAAGGCCAGAACCTGCATACGACCCTGAAGATCACGTTTGAAGAAGCGGTCTTCGGCGTTGAGAAGCCGCTCGAGATCAATATCAAAGATGAATGTACCTACTGCCACGGCAGCGGCGCTAAGCCCGGAACCACACCGCAGACATGTGCGCGTTGTAAGGGTACCGGTCGTATTACTTACACCCAGCAGTCTATCTTCGGCGTGACCACGAGAAATGTCACAACGTGTCCGGATTGTAACGGTACCGGTAAGAAGATCGTTGACAAATGTCCGAAATGCTACGGCAACGGTTATATCACCTCCCGTAAGAAGATCATGGTATCGGTTCCCGCCGGTATCGATTCGGGACAGAGTATCCGTATTCGCGGTAAGGGCGAACCCGGATCCAACGGAGGCGAGAGAGGCGATCTGCTCGTTGAAGTTCAGATCGGAGCACATGCTTTGTTCCGCAGACAGGGCGAGAATATCTACTCTACACAGGAGATCTCCTTCCCGGAGGCAGCGCTGGGTGGAACCATCCGCATCCAGACGGTCGATGGCGAGGTCGAGTACGAGGTGAAGCCCGGAACCCAGCCGGATACGAAGGTACGCTTACGGAGCCGCGGTGTTCCTTTCCTCCGCAATAAGACAACGCGTGGCGATCACTATGTAACGCTCGTCGTTACCGTTCCCACGAAACTGACTGAGGAGCAGAAGGATGCACTGAGGAAATATGCCGACACTTTCAAAGGCGGCGGGAAGAAGAAAAAAGGCCTGTTTGGCTAATGCATTTTGCAAAATATACTACGGGGCTGCCGGTATGGCGGCCTCGTTTTTGATTCGTTGTTTCAAGAGGCACGCTGTATGGATCAGCGTCGGGCGGTTCACTGCGCTGTGAAAAACGATCCTCTCTCTCAAAGAAGAATTACGGGCACCGCGTCGATGTCGGCCGTTTTCCTGATAGCGCCAGGCACTTGCCTGTCGCGAAAACGCCCTCGGCGACGCGCAAAAACCGAATGGGGATATTCGGTTTTTGACCCTGATTCTTCTTTTCTTTCGAGGCGTTTTTCTACAGCTCGATCAATGCCCGCCTTGTGATCGCATACAGCGCGCCTCAGCCGAAACAGTGAAAAAACGAGGCCTGCAATGCGGCAACGCCCGTATATTTTGTGGACTGCAAAATGCATTAGCCGGTGGGGTGGGGCGTCCTGGTTTGATTAAAAGAGTTTGGAGGAATGTGCTGGTTTGATGGAATAATAAAAGGCCCATGGTATCGGGGGATATCA
>JAFZPG010000049.1 GCA_017550425.1 Lachnospiraceae bacterium
AACTTCAGCATGCGCCCGTAAACGGTGTCCATCGCCGGAATGCATAGGAGCTCGTTTTCCAGGCGAATGCCGAATTTACCCTCTTCATAAACGCCGGGTTCGTCCGTCGTGATCATGCCGGGCTTCAATGCCACGATGTCCTTCGCGTCGTCGCGCAGGATCCATCGAATAGCATTCGGCCCCTCATGCACGCTGAGCGCATAGCCGACGCCATGGCCCGTACCGCACAGATAATCCACGCCCTGCTCCCACAGCGGTTCGCGCGCCAGGATATCCAGACCATAGCCGGTGATGCCCTCGCGGAACACCGCGGACGACAGCTGAAAATGTCCCTTCAGCGCCAGGGTGTACATACGTTTTTCCTCTTCGGTCAGCGGTCCCAAAACGATCGTACGGGTGATATCCGTCGTTCCCGTCTTATAATGCCCGCCCGAATCGACCAGCAGAAAGCCTCTCGCATGCAGGGGCGCATTTGATGTCTCCGATGTGCTGTAATGCATCATCGCGGCGTTCGGTCCATAAGCCGAGATCGTCTCAAAGCTTAAGTCGATATAATCCGGACGTTCGCTCCTTAGTTTCAGCAGGCGGTCTTCCACATCCCTCTCGGTCATCGAACCATCGGTAAAATCTTCCTTTATCTCGCGCAGAAACGTGATCATCGCGACCGCGTCTTCCACGTGTGCTTTCTTTATGTTGGCGACCTCCGTGTCGTTTTTAGTCGCCTTCCATAAGGAGATCGGCAGGGTGTCGTCATATACTTGCGCATAATGCAGCGCGCTTTCGTACAGTCTCGCATTGACCCGCGCCGAGTCCATCCATACGATATCTTCGGTCTTAAACCGCGCGAAACTTTTATAGATATCCTCATACGGCGCGATCTTCACGCCGTCCTCCAAAAGTTCCTGCTCCAGTTTGCTGTCCACGGCCTCTCGGGCAATATACAGCGTCGCGTCTTCGTTCGTCACGAGCACGAAACACATCGCAACCGGAACGTGCGTGATATCACTGCCACGCAGGTTGAGTAACCAGGCCGCGCTCTCGAGTTCGCCGACCGCCACCGCGGTCACTTCCTCTTCCTGCATGCACTCACGCAAACGCTTCAGCTTCGCTTTTGCGCTCTCGCCCGCATAGCAGTCTTCCAAACGCCATGCAGGATTCGCCGGACGCTTCGGCCGATCCTTCCAGATCGTCTCCGCCGGATCGATGTCCAATCGCAGGCTCGCGCTGCAGTCCTCGCAGATCTCGGCGAGTTTCCGCTGCTCCGTCTTCGGGATCACATAGCCATTGGCCGCCAGAACACTTCCTGCACGCAGGTTCTTCCTCAAATAATCCATCGGCGAGATCACATCCTTCAAACCGGCCTTATAGAGCCGGATCCCGCTGCCGCTTAGCTCTCGTTCCGCCTGCACATGGTACCGGCCATCGGTCCACAGCCCGGCATCGTCCCACGTCACGATCAGCGTTCCGGCCGAACCCGTAAACCCGCTGAAATACCGACGCACCTGATCGTGCGGCGCCACATATTCGGAATTATGATCATCCGACGAAGGGATGAAAAACACATCCGTTTTCTCGCGTTTCATTAAGTCGCGTAACCGTTTCAGTCGCTCTGCAGCCTCACTCATCGCTCATGGCTTCCTTTCCGTTTATCGGGGAAAATGCGCCCCGATGTTCCGTTCTCATTATAGTTCTTATAATCAAATTCAAAAAGGGTTCTCATGCTCATCCTCGCGAAAGAAATGTCAGCACCATCATGAGCGTAAAGAATAATGCAAAAGACAATGTCCCTTTATCCGAGTGTTTCTCCGTGATCATGGAGGGAAATGTCTCCTCGATGACCAGGAAAGTCATGGCCCCGCCCGTGAGCGCCAGGATAAACGGCAGCGCTGCCGGGAAAGCATTGACCAGAATGACCGTCGCTATACCCAGAAGAGGCTCCACAACGCCCGAGATGACGCCCATGAGGAAGGATTTACCTCTCTCCTGACCGCTATCCCTCAGAGGCGAAGAAACAAAGGCGCCTTCCGGAATGTTTTGGATGGCGATCCCAATGGTGAGAGCCAGCGCAACGGGCAATGTAACTTCGCTGTCGGAAGCCAAAAAGCCGGCATAGACCGCGCCCACCGCCATACCTTCCGGAACATGGTGAATGATCTCCGAAAGGACCACGCGCCCCGGAAAGCCCAGTTTGCTCGAGGGGCCTTCTTCCGCGTGGATCAGCGCATGCGTATGCGGGACCGCCTTATCCAGCAGGTACTGGAATGCGACGCCGATGGCGAAGCCGAGAGCCGCCGTGAGGATCCGGTTCCGGCTGACCACAGGGTACAGAAGGCCCCACACGGCGCAGGCCATCATGATGCCTCCGGCCATACCGGACAATATCAGTTTGATGCCTTCACGCATCTTATTGTTGATGATAAATACAAGTGCGGAGCCGGCCACGGTTCCGGCAAACGGAATGAGCAGGCCGAAGAGAACGTCGCCGTTGCTCATGAAATCGATCACACCGAAATGCTCCAGCAGGATCTTAATGCCGATAAACAGTAACACAAAGCCTCCGGCAGCTTCAGCGCCGGACTTATAACGGGCGCCAAACACGTTTCCGATGCGAACGCCGGCCATGGAAAACAGGAACGTAGTCGCCGTGATCAGCAGACACGCAAAGATCGTATTGATCAGATGAGAAGCGTCCAGGATCGTCACCGGGACTGCGACGAAGGTGATGCCGACAGCCAGGGCGTCGATGGAAGTCGCAACCGCCATCATAAACATGGTCTTTACGTTAAAACCCGGCTTTGTCTCCTCTTCTTCCTTCGAAAAAGCCTCCCGTAACATGTTGACGCCGATGATTGCCAAAAGAATAAATGCCAGCCATGGCGCGATCTTATTGATGATCGACTCGAATCCCGTTCCCAGCAGATAGCCGATGAACGGCATCAGGCCCTGAAACCCGCCAAACCAGATGCCGCACAGCAGGCACTCTTTTATTGTGATCTTTTTCGTCTCCAGCCCTTTGCAGATGGATACGGCAAATGCATCCATCGAAAGGCCGACCGCCAACAGGATAAGTCCTATGAATCCCATCGTTTTACCTTCTTAAATACTTGATTCCCCGACAAAAAGCCCCCCATCATCGGTGAAGTAATTATATCAAAGCAAGGGTAGGTTTGCAACCTTTACTTGGCATACTCCACTCTCCGCATGCGGTTGATGACCGCCAGCAGGTCCAGTCTTCTCGGGAAGGCCAGGTAGCGGTCACAGCCCGGGAACAGTTCGGAATACACGACATCCAGTCCCTTCTCTTCGATCTCCGCGTACAGCAGATCCAGCTCCGCCGCAAGTTCGATCGTCTCCCGGTCGGGATCCGAAAACAGATCCCCGCCGTATTTGTTCTCCAGCCGGCGGATCATAAAACCGATCGCCGTTCTCTGGTCATGACTGACAATGTCATGAATGGGTTTCGTGTCGATCTTCTCGTCTCCGATGATGATATATCCGATGTCCGGGATCTCCAGTTTTTCCGGTCCGAACACCTTCGGATACGGTGTAAAGCCTTTCGTCATCAGGATCCGCTTCTGACTCCAATCCGGGATCTTAGGCACGTCCGTCGTCTTCATTTCGCCATTGTTATGCTGTGCAAATACTGCTTTTGCGTTCTCGGTCACGTTGTAGATCCGGTACTCATCCATCAGATAGACATGGTCCGCGACCGCCAGATATTCGCCGCTGCCGCCGATGACCAGGATCGTCGAAACGCCGAGAGAAGCATAGAGTTCATTGACCCGCTCGGTAAACGGCGTGATAGGTTCTCTTCGGATCAGATCCTTCATCAGCGCGTCACGGATCATAAAGTTGGTCGCGCTCCGGTCCTCATCGATCAGCAACAGCTTGCTGCCTCCGTGGATGGCTTCCAGGATGTTCGCCGCCTGCGAGGTGGAACCCGAAGCATGCTCCGTCTTAAATTCCGCGGGGTCGCCCCCGGGGATCCACGAGATAAACGGCGAGATATCTAACGCCTTCACACTTCGTCCGTCCTCCGCAGAGATCGACACGGCCAATGCATCCGTCACGCACAGTTCCCGGCCGTCCCCGAGGATGTGATCGTAGATCCCGGCCGATATCGTATCCAGAACCGTGGATTTTCCGGAATAACCGCCGCCGGTGATGATGGTGACACCCTTTTTGATGCCCAGGCCGCGGATCCCGCAGGCCTCGATCTCTTCCCCCGCAGGAGCCTGAAACGGTACCGCGCCCTCGAGCGCCATCCCTGTCTTCGAGTCCCTCGGGAGGATGCTTCCGTTCGCAATGAACGCACAGTACGCACTGCCCGCCAGCCACTCGCGCAGAGCCTTCTGTTTTTCGGCGAGTTCGCTCACCTTTCGGCTTCTCTCACGATCAAAGCCCTTGATAAACGAGCGTATTGTCAACGGTATGTTTTCGATCAGCCGAAACGACTTTTTCTTATCATTCTTTTTCAGTTGCACCTGGATCCGCATACACAGACACATCTGCGGACCTCCGACCTCTTCGGCGCAATAATACCCGAGCGCGCAACCGCCCAGGTTCCGATAATTCTTTCGGCAACGCATCGAAAAATACGCCGAATTACGCTCCAGGATCTCACCGTCCGGATGCGCGGTATAATACCAGCCTGTTTGCTCCCGCGTTTTATGTCGGTTGTACAGTTCGTCGTTTAAGTCCTCCAGATACGGGATAAGCTGCCGGTAACAATCGTCCGCGACCGCCGTACTGTAGTTGTCGATCCCCAGATCCTCCGTGGGGATCATGCATAGGAACGTAGGCCGGTCGTATAGCTCCCGGTTGGTCATCTCGATCGTGAATGACAGATCGTCCGACCAGTAGGTCGGATCGTTGTATTCTTTACCGTCCGGTCCGACGACCCGGCCTGCATACATTCCTCTCCACTCTTTTGTTTCCGGTCCCAAGGACCAGATAATACTTTTTAATCTGATCAAGTTTTCACCCTTTTAACCTTTCGTTGTCTACTGTTGACAGGTCATAAAACGACCTGCCGTCTTCATCAGTTACGCTTGTGTCCAACGAATTTCGGGCAAAAAAATACCGTGACAAACTGCCACGGAAATGTAAGGCGGACGGTCCCGCCTGCTATGGAACTATCGCAATATCAGCATCTATCACTTAGTTCAATTCCCGAGGTAATGTTTCGATATTTCGTTTGCTCACTGTATTAAAGCCCTTCATGTCAATTACCTCCTTTATGAATTGAATCAAATATTTTCGTTACATGAACGCCTACACTATACCATGCAGTTTTAAAGACGTCAAGCGGTTTTTTCGAAAAATGCAGATCTATAGACAAAAAAACGGCGCCGGCATCTGACCGGCGCCTATATGGGAATGTCCTATATGACATTCCGGCGGACTAATCTTCGAGGTAGATCCGCAAGTTTCGCATATCCTTGCTGGCGCGCAACCTGCGGAAAGCCCGCATCTCGATCTGCCGTACACGCTCACGCGTGATATGAAGCAGATCCCCCAGTTCTTCGAGCGTCCACATGCGTCCGTCGGAAATCCCGTACCGGAGGAGCAGGATCGCCTGCTCGCGATCGCTCAATATCTTCAAAGCCTCGATGATGTCTTCGCGAAGCATTCCCGTCGCGATGACGTTATCCTGATCTTTCGACTTTTCGTCGGGCACAAATTCCTGAAGGACGGAGTCCTCTTCGTCGCCAACCGGGGTGTCCAATGACACCGCGTCACCATACAGCGCCTGAAGGTTTGCCAGACGATCCTGTGTGATGTCAAGCAGAGCGGCCAGTTCTTCATCGGTGGGTTCCCGACCGTTTTGGCTCACAAACGTCGACGTAACACGTGACATGCGGTGTAATAACTCGCGGATGTGAACGGGAAGCCGGATGATGCGCGACTGGTCTGCGATGGCCCGGATGATCGCTTGACGGATCCACCAGGTCGCATACGTGCTGAACTTAAAGCCCTTAGTATAGTCGAATTTCTCCACGGCGCGTATGAGGCCGATACTGCCCTCCTGGATCAGATCCAGCAAAGCCATGTTGCTGCCGTGTACAAAGTGTTTTGCAACATTGACCACGAGACGAAGATTGGCATTGATCAGTCGCTGTTTAGCTTCTTCATCGCCTTCCAGCACACGTTTCGCCATTTCGATCTCTTCCTCTTTCGTCAGGAGAGGGATACGGCCGATCTCCCGCAAATACATGCGGATGCTGTCTGCAGCATACTCCGAATCGATGGATATCGTTTCTTCCGGATCTTCGCTGTATAATTCGTCTTCTTCATCGATAAACGTTTCGAAATCCATGTCCGCATCAAGCTCCGGATCTTCATCCATCAGGATGACACCCGCTTTGCTCAAAGCCTTTTCGATCTCCGCTTTTTCTGCTACGTCCGGCTTTTTGTCGCACATCAATGTGACGGTATCCATGTCGATCCGGTTATCGTTCTCTTTCGCCAATGCGATCAGAACATCGATATTAACAATACTTTTGCTCATACCCTCATCTCCTTTCCGCTTAGGATTTATGACCCTTTTCCCGTTTTTGGGGTCAAATAGAACCCGGAATGCCGTTTCTTGCTTTTTGACTCCTAGCCCCAGCTAGGTGGGTTTCCGCAACCAGACTTCTGACTTCCACTGCTACGGAGGCCTGTCATCCACCTGGCGATATAGGAATCCCGTATGTCAACATGTAGGTTCAAAAATGCAAGCTTGTCGAACACCCCAGGCTCTATTCAATGATGGTCTTTACTTAACTTAATAATATACTGTTTACTCGAAAATTGCAAGCACTTTTTTCTAAAAACTTTCTAAAATTCTCGAGTTTGTATTATAAATGCGGTTTAGATGAGTTATTTGCTTAGTTTTTTCTCCTTCTACTCCACCGATTCGTAGATTAATTTCTGATTTTTCGGCTTTTTTTCACTGAAATGGTAGGCTTTTCTCAGGCAATCGAGGGCCGCCGCCATTCGTTCTCCCTGTTCGGAAGCATATAATACGGCCAATGTCTCGCCCTTTTCGACGCGATCGCCGGTCTTCTTCTGCAGGACCAGCCCCGCTCCGAGGTCAATGACATCCTCTTTCGTCATGCGTCCCGCTCCTAGAAGCGAGGCCGCGATGCCGACCTGCTCGGTATCCATGCGGCGGACATAGCCCGAAACATCGCTCACCAGTTTTTTGCTGAACTTCGCTACCGGCAGTTTCTTCGGATCCTTAATGACCGAAGCATCGCCGCCCTGGGCTGCGATCAGTTTGCCGAAAGTCTCCAACGCCGTCTTGTTATCCAGTGCTTCGGCCGCACGCGCGCGACATTCGTCTACACTGCCCTGCCCCGCCAATGAAAGCATATGCGCCGCCAGTTCGAGACACAATGCGCGCAGATCTTCGGGACCGCGTCCGGACAGCGTCTCGATCGCCTCCAGGACCTCGAGACTGTTACCCACGGCATAGCCAAGCGGGACGTCCATATCGGTGACCAGGGCCGAAACCTTACGACCGGCCGCCTTTCCGATGTCGACCATCACCCGAGCCAATTCCACCGCCGACTTGCGATCCTTCATAAACGCGCCGCTGCCGCATTTGACATCGAGGACAATGCCGTTGCTGCCCGCCGCCAGTTTCTTACTCATGATGGAGGAAGCGATCAGCGGGATGGAGTCCACCGTCGAAGTCACGTCGCGAAGCGCATACATTTTTTTATCAGCAGGGACCAGATTTCCGGTCTGTCCGGCGATCGCGATCCCGATCTCACGCACCTGCTTCATAAAGCGGTCCGTGCTAAGTGCCGTGGAAAAACCGGGGATCGACTCGAGTTTGTCGATGGTGCCGCCGGTGTGTCCCAGACCGCGCCCGCTCATCTTCGCTACCTTTACGCCCAGCGAAGCCACGAGCGGAGCCACGATGAGGGTCGTCTTATCTCCGACGCCTCCGGTGCTGTGTTTATCTGCTTTAAAACCGGGGATCGTCCGAAGATCGACCTGATCGCCCGAAGCCGCCATCGCCTTCGTCAGGTGCGAGACCTCGGCCTTCGTCATGCCGCAAAAGCAGACCGCCATCAAAAACGCGGACATCTGGTAGTCCGGGATCTGCCCCTCAACATAACCACGGACCACGAAATCGATCTCTTCGTTCGTCAGTTTCTTTCCGTTCTTCTTCTTTGTGATCACATCCGGCATTCGTATCATAGGCTTCCCATTACCCTTTCGTAAATGCTCTCTGCCTTCGGCGCATACTCACCGAGGAGCTTCACCAGTTCACTGTCCATTTCTTCCGCGACCGCGCGGTCTTTCATCAGTTTTGTGTTGATCTTTACGTTCAATGCCCCGCCCTGCAGCGCTGTCTTGCAAAACAGCGCGGCACAGCCGACATCCGAGATGGCGAGGCGGCTTCCGATATCCGCGAGACGGCCCAGAAGATCGATCACTTCACACACCGTGCGGCAGATCGAAAGAGGGACATTGCCCGCTGCCAGAAGCGCTTTCTCCATGACTTCGTCACGATAGGCTTTCTCTTCGTCGGTAGTTTTCGGCAAGCCGTAGGCCTTCGACAGCGGCTCAAACGCCACCGCGTCCTCCTCGACCAGTTCGGTGAGCTTCATCCGAAGATCCTCACCCTTTTCGCAGATCTCCAGC
>JAFZPG010000050.1 GCA_017550425.1 Lachnospiraceae bacterium
ATCAGGAATTGAGATACGCTTACCTGTTCCATTCCATCCTGTGTTAACAAGATATGCCTTAGCGCCGTTCTTCTGCATTTTCTTAACAAGCTCCTCACCGTACTTTGTAGGATGCAGCTCCAGGAATGCCTGGCCGAAGCATGCGGAGAAAGTAGGTGTAGGCTCGGTGATACCGCGCTCGGTTCCTGCAAGCTTAGCAGTGAAACCGGACAGGAAGTAGTACTGGGTCTGCTCAGGTGTCAGGATCGATACCGGAGGAAGAACACCGAATGCATCTGCCGACAGGAAGATAACGCTCTTAGCGTCGGGGCCTGCGGATACGGGGTTAACCTTCTGAACGATATTCTCGATATGATCGATCGGGTAAGAAACACGGGTATTCTCGGTTACGGACTTATCATTGAAATCGATCTTGCCGTCCTTATCTACGGTTACGTTCTCAAGAAGAGCGTTTCTCTTGATTGCGTTGTAGATGTCGGGCTCGGAATCCTTATCGAGGTTGATGACCTTTGCATAGCAGCCGCCCTCGAAGTTGAATACGCCGTTGTCATCCCAGCCGTGCTCGTCATCACCGATGAGGAGACGCTTAGGATCGGTGGAAAGTGTGGTCTTACCTGTACCGGAAAGTCCGAAGAAGATGGCAGTGTTCTTGCCTTCCATATCGGTGTTTGCGGAGCAGTGCATGGAAGCAATGCCCTTCAGCGGCAGGTAGTAGTTCATCATGGAGAACATACCTTTCTTCATCTCGCCGCCGTACCATGTGTTCAGGATGACCTGCTCACGGGAGGTTGTGTTGAACGCTACGCAAGTCTCGGAGTTGAGGCCCAGTTCCTTATAGTTCTCAACCTTTGCCTTAGAAGCGGTGTATACTACGAAGTCAGGCTCGAATGTCTCAAGCTCCTCAGCGGTGGGCTTGATGAACATGTTGGTTACGAAATGTGCCTGCCATGCAACTTCCATTACGAAACGAACTGCCATGCGGGTGTCCTTATTCGCGCCGCAGAAAGCATCAACAACGAACAGTCTCTTACCGGAGAGCTGCTTCTGAGCGAGATCCTTAACGATCTTCCAAGTCTCTTCGGTCATGGGATGGTTGTCGTTCTTGTAGCCATCGGTGGTCCACCATACAGTGTCCTTGGAATTCTCATCCATAACGATGTACTTATCTTTGGGAGAACGTCCGGTGTAGATACCTGTCATAACGTTAACAGCATCCAGCTCCGTAGTCTGGCCTACTTCAAAACCGGTCAGGCCTGCTTTGGTCTCCTCTTCGTACAACGTTTCGTAGGAAGGATTGTAGATGATCTCTTTCACATCGAAAATGCCATGCTTTGTCAAATCGATCTTTTTCATTGTGTTTACCTCTCTTATATATTCTGTTACTGTTGGTTTTTCAAAACACCTTGTCAGCATAGCATGAACCTTAGGAAAAGTCAATGCTTTGCAAAGATTTTTTAGCGGAAAATGCAATTTGGTTGCCCTGTGCTAACTCTATGCATCCAGCCCCTTCTTTTTCAGGGCAGCACGGATGACATGCTGGGCCAGAACACTGGTGGTAACGGAGCCCACACCGCCGGGAACGGGCGTCGCAGCCTTCGCGATATCTTTGATCGCCTCGAAATCGACATCTCCGCATAATTTTCCGTTTTCGTCCACGTTGATACCGACATCGATCACAGTCGCATCATTGCCCAGATAAGCGCTGCCGACCATCTTCGCACAGCCCGCTGCGGCAACAACGATGTCGCAGCTGCGGCAGATCGCCTCGGCATTCTGCGTCTTCGTATGGCAGATGGTCACGGTCGCATTCTTATGCATCAAAAGCATGGCGAGGGGACGGCCGACTACCAGGCTGCGGCCGATGACTGCCACTCTCTTGCCGGAAACATTGATGCCTTCCTGATCCAGCAGTTCGATCACGGCCTGCGCGGTGCAAGGCGCATATCCCGTTTTGTCTCCCATGAAGACTTTTGCCATATTCACGGGGGAAATGCCGTCCATGTCTTTCTCCGGATCGATCTTATTCACGATCTTTGCCTCGTCCAGATGCTTCGGCAGCGGGCGCAGAAGCAGGATGCCGTCCACGTCGTCATCGTTGTTGATGAAGTCGAAGGACTGCTCGAATTCCTCCATGGAGATATTCTCCGGGAACTCATAACAACTGCAGCGAAGGCCCGTTTTTTCCATGCGGCTCTTCGCGCCGCGCTCATAGGCGATATCATCCGGCTTCTCTCCCACGCGGATGATCGCCAGGTGCGGCTGGTAGCCTTCCAGATGCATGAGTTTCAGTTGCATTTTGTCATACATGGCCTGCACCGTCGGTGCGCCTTTTAAAATATCCATCGGTTAACCTCGCAATTCATGTTGAAACGTGTCAGTAACGTTTAAGGGATTTCTTCAACGACGGCGCACCCCTGCAAATGCAGGCGTACGCCGACGAAAAGATATGTTTACGTGTTATTTTTTGAGGATGACTTCGCCGTAACCTTCGGTCGTCTGATACGAACTGTCGGAAGGATCGTTGAACTTCGCAACGCTCTCACGGCTCGATCCGAGGTTGGTGTCGTTGATCTGTGCGTCAAAGCCGCATACCAGACCTTCCTTCGCTTCCACTACCCACGGGATGGCAGCCTCAACATAGTAACCGCCGCCGGCTGTGATCGCCTTACCGATAAAGCCGTTCTTCAACGCATCGTTGATGGTATTGTCGCCGATGGTGACCTTACCTTTGAAGTTTACGCGGTACTGACCGTCGTCCTCTTCATAATATGCGGTACGCTTGTTGTTCTGATCCAGGAATAGTTCCACGGAATCCTGCTCCCAGGCATTGCTGTTGCGGTCGGTCAGATATGAGTCTTTAACCTTAACGAAAACATACAGGTAGTCTTCATCCCACATCAGTTTCATGGTGCCGTTCGCGCCGTTCCAGGCGGTGAGCATGGTGTTGATCTGATATTCATCGCAGTTATCCCAAAGAGCCTCGGGAGAACCGTCGACTTTCGGTGTTCCGTATGTTGCGGTAGCGCGTGTGCGGTTATCTCCGTAACCTACTGCGTGAAGTTCGAGATACTTATCGGGATCCAGAACTGCGTAAACCGCTTCCTTCGGAGTGTTGTCCTTATTAAACAGGCAGGGGAATTTCTCCTTGCGCCAGCTGAAGTTATCCTGCATGCCCCAGAAAGTTACACGGGCAATGCGGTCCGAATGCTCTTTATACAGTTTGAACAGTTTTGCATAGAATACAGCCTGCTCGATCTCCTGCTTCTTCGTCAGGGCAGTTCTGCCGTTTGCAGCTTCTACGGTAACATCGAGCTCCGTCATGGAGATCTCGATATCAGGAATGCTTTCAAACAACTCGATGGAATACTGAACGCTTCCGATCGATGTGCCGCTCTGGTAGTGTGCCTGCATGCCGATACCGTCGATCGGGATACCGCGCTTCTTGAAATCGCTTACCATCGCATATACGATGTCTGCCTTATTCTTCTCATTGAGGTTGTAATCGTTGTAGTAAAGTTTGCAGGTAGGATCTGCCTCTCTTGCAAACTGGAAGGCCATCTCCAGGTAGTCCGGGCCGATGGAGTTATACCACTGGGACTTACGCAGGCACTTCGTCCAGTCGCCGTCTGCCGGAAGCTTAGCTCCGTCAGCGATCGCCTCGTTGACTACATCCCAGGAAATGAGCTGGCCCTTATAGTGGCCGGCAACGTTGTAGATGTGGTTCTTCAGCTGCTCGATCGCCAGTTCACGGGTCTTAGCATAGCCGAGGAAGTTACCGGACTGCTGATGCCAGCAGAGGTTGTGGCCTACGACCAGGATATTGTTATCCGCCAGTTTCTTCACCATTGCATCGGTACCGGTGAAACTGAACGTCCCCTCGGAAGGCTGCATATACTGCGGCTTCATATCGTTCTCGGGAGTCATTACATTGAAATGCTCCTTCGCAAGCTCAAAACCGGCGCCGGTGGATGTGGAATACGCATAGATGGTTCCGATCAGGAACTGATCTGCATAGGTATCCTTCAGGGACTTGTACTCGATAAAGTCTGCGGTATTGATCTCCGGTTCAGGCTCTGTCGTCGGCGCTTCTGTCGTAGGCGCAGCCGTCGTCGGCGCTGCCGTGGTCGGTGCTGCCGTGGTCGGTGCTGCCGTCGTGGGCGCTGCCGTTGTCTCGGGCGCTGTAGTAGCTTCCGCTGTCGTGTCGGCGGGCTTCTGCGCATCCGCTGTCGTGTCGGCGGGCTTCTGCGCATCCGCTGTCGTGTCGGCGGGCTTCTGCGCATCCGCTGTCGTCTCAGCTGCAGCCGTGGTAGTGTCATCATCCTTCTTACCGCAGGCGATCAGGCTGAAGCACAGCGCCAGGCAGAGAAGAACAGATAACCAACGTTTTACGGTTCCTTGGTGTTTCTTCATAACTTTTCTCCTTTATACTTCAATCCCTCCCGAAGACGGAGGAATCGATTTTCGATCTTCGAACGCGAAATAGGTTTCTGCCATTTTCGCGTTGAAACAAAACACGAAATCTATTATATACAATTTCGCGAAAAAAATCTATCCAAAACTGAGCAAAGTTTTCTCAAATAATGTCATGAGCATTATATCACAGGGCCCGAAAGGTCAGAAGCAAGCTTTCGCTCGTTTCTGACCTCGGGTTCCGTATCATTTATATACTTGTATTTACTTGGAAAAACGTACGCCTGCAAGACTGGCTGTACCGGTTCCGTTGAATGTCAGGTACAGGGCGCTCACGCCATCCAGTTCGATATCTGCCGTCGATTCGGTCCAGATATTGGCCGAAGATACGGGCAATGTAGCGAGCACCTCGCCGTCCCACTTCGTGCGTACCTCAAATACACCATTCGCATAGCCGCGGGTATAGATGCTGATCTTCTTCACCTGATCGAAAGCAAAATACTTGAAGCCGACGGTCGCATTCTTCGTCATGTTGCCTACATAGCCTTCCGATGCCGTAACGCCGACGCCTTCCTGCATGATCTTCGGCTGCCGGCGGTTGCCTCCGTCTGCCGGATTACCGCCCACGTACGGCGAATGCACGTCGGTGAACATATGGCAGGCAATATATGCCGGATAATATCCGATGCCGGCCAGAGGTCCGCCGTTCAGACCGCAGGATGTGATCTCGACCTGAGGGATCTTCGTTCCGTTCTCGGTGATCTCGATCGGCTCTGCGCAGCCCTGACGCTGGAACCATGTGCCATTGGTATGACGATGATAGAAAATGTACCACTGCTCGCCGATCTTCACGATGCCGCCGTGGTTGTTCGCGCCGTAAGCCATCGGAAGGTCCGCGGGCTTATAGGTGCCGATTCCCATATCGCAGTTCGATACGACCACGCCGCCGTAGGTGAAGCCGGAAGTCGGCTGATCGCTCATCGCATAGCAAAGTTCATGCATTACCTGCGAAGAATAAACGAAGCAATACTTATTGCCGACCTTGCGGATGGACGGAGCCTCAAAGAACGCATGGCCTTCGTAGCCGCTGCCCTCGCTGTACTGGGCGCCCGGAACGATGAATACCGGATCCTCCTCGATCGTCAGCATGTCCGGTCCGAGAACGGTCGCCATAGCGCCGTGGCGGCTCTTGTCGCCATGTCCGCAGAAACCGGTGTAGAGGTAAGTCTTATCGCCCTCGGTCAGAACGCCGGGATCGAACTGCGGCTCATCCGTCGGACGGTCGCCCAGACGCACGCCGTTCTTATCATGCACGTAACCATAGAACTGATATTCGCCTACCGGAGTGTCACATACAGCAACCGAAACAACGGAGACCTTATCCAGAACGTAGTACAGATAGTAACGTCCGTCGGGACCCTGAGTCACATCCGGAGCATACAGACACATATGGCCGTCTTCGTTCAGCGGATCCTGGGTCTTGCGGTAAATGGTACCTTCCAGGCGCCAGTCTTTGAGATTCTGGACCGGTGCGGAATAGCACACATAATCGCCCAGGCAGAAGGTCTCGCCGCCCCACTGATCGTGGGAACCGTAAATATAGACGCGGTCGCCGAATACATGCGGCTCGCCGTCCGGAACGTATTCGTTCGAAGGCATGTACGGATTGTAAACCTGGACCGGACGATGCGGCTCTTCCTTCTTAGGTGCTGCGCCCTTCGCGGTAAACCACATCTCGGCGCGGGTCGCGTCATTGTACGGCTTCCACTGCGGCATGGGCTGTCCGTCGGCGTCGTTGCCATTCGGATCGCCTGTCTTGATGAAGTTCACCCAATAATTCGCCATCTGGCGTGCCACATCATAGTGACGGCCGACGAACGGACGCGAGCATTTTGCCAGGGTCTCGAAGAAGAACCACAGGTCTACGGAATGGAAGGTTCCCGGGAAATCCTTCCCCGGAATATCCACGTCAAATACATAGTAATAGTTGTCGATGCCGGGCAATGTCTTCTCGTTCATGAGGAAGGCTTCCTTTACGCCGTTCTCCATCATGTGCGTGTACTTGTTGCCGAACTCATCGTAGGTATGTCCGGCAAATACCGGAACGTTTGCGCGCTTTCCGGCCTCAAACAGATCCAGGGTATCGCCGAAGATGAACTTGTCATCCTGAATGGTCATGAAACGGATGTGATCCTTCGCATACTCAGCGTACTTGTCACGAATATAGATCGCATCGAGTGCTCTCGCCTCGTCCAACGTATTTACACCGAGGAACTTAAAGAAATCCTCGCCGCGCTTCTCAGCCTCGTCCAGTTTCGTGTTGATGCGGATCGGGAACTTCGGATCGCTCATCTTGATGATACCGGAGAAGATACATGCTCCGTGAAGCACATCAAAGTTCTTCGGGTTCTGCAACTGCGCCAGTACGCTTCCGCCGCCGGCCGACTGACCAGCGATGGTGATCTTCTCAGGATCGCCGCCGAAGTTTGCGATATTACGGTATACCCAGAACAGGCCTGCCTGCTGGTCGAGATGACCGAAGTTCGCCGGAGCGTCCGGATTCTCCTTCGTGATCTCGGGATGACACAGGAAACCGAGGGATGCCAGACGATAGTTTACGCTGACAACTACGATACCGCGGCGCGCCAGGCGCTCGCCGTCAAATTCCATCTCAGACGGATAGCCCCACTGCAGGCCGCCGCCGAAAAACCAAAGCAGAACGGGAAGCTTCTCGTCCGTCTTTTTCGCCGGTGTCCACACGTTCAGGTACAGACAATCTTCACTCATCGGGATCTCCGGATCCACATGCCACTCACGGCAGTAGATATCCGTTCCCAGACCGGGTGTATCCTGGATGCCGATGGGTCCGAACTCAAATGCATCACGGATGCCTTCCCAATCCTCTGCGGGCTGCGGCGCTCTCCAGCGGTTCTTGCCTACGGGCGGTGCCGCAAACGGGATACCCTTAAACGAGGTGATACGATTGTCCGCCGCGGGAAGTCCGCGGACCAGACCGTTTTCTGTCTTACAAACCCTTAACATTTTTCTCTCCTTTTCCCTAAAAGCCGGTTGGCTCATTATTTACTAATTCAGGCAGTGGTCTTCTTTCCGTATTCGACCAACTGATAATAACGGTAGCCGCCTGCGAAATTGTAGGCTTCGTAACCGTTCGCGACCAGAATTCGGTAGGCGAGGTAACTGCGCATGCCGCTCTGGCACATAACATAGACGGGGCGATCCTTCGGGATCTCTGTAAGTCGCTCCCTGAGTTCATCCAACGGAAGGTTCACAAATCCACTCACATGCCCGTGTTCGTATTCCATGGGCATCCGGACATCCAGCAATGTTGCCGCGCCTTCCTCCCTTTCCATAAGCCCCGGGATATCCTCATAAAAGAACTGCTTCAGCGTCCCTTCCTGCAGGTTCTCCAACATGAAGCCGGCCATATTCACGGGGTCTTTTGCCGAAGAATACGGCGGCGCATAGGCCAGATCCAGATCTTTCAGATCCGCTGCCGAAAGTCCGGCAAACAGTGCCGTAGCCAGCACATCGATCCTCTTATCGACGCCGTCGTGGCCGATGATCTGTGCGCCCAGCAATCTTCCGCTCGCGTGATCCGCCAGGACTTTCATGGTCATCAGGCTCGCGCCCGGGAAATAGGTCGCATGCGAGGCTGCCGCCAGGATGATCTTATCCGTGGTGTAGCCCAGTGCCTGCGCCGTTTTCTCATTGATCCCCGTCGTAGCGACCGTCAGATCGAAGATCCGGAGGATCGAGGAACCCAAAGTTCCCTTATAAGCGTGATCTGTTTTTCCGCAGATATGATCCGCAGCGATGCGAGCCTGCTTATTGGCAGGTCCTGCGAGTGCCATCAGGACATCCTTCTGCGTCAGGTGATTGCGGATCGTGACCGCATCGCCGACCGCATAGATATCCGGATCGGAGGTCTGCATGTGATCATTGACCACGATGCTGTTCTTCGCGCCGAGTTTAAGTCCCGCGTCAGCTGCCAGATGGGTTTCAGGCAGGACGCCGATGGCCAGGATGACCAGATCGGAGGCGATGCTCTCGCCGCCTGCCAGCGTCGTGACCAGACCGTTTTCGGACGCCTCCACCTGCTCCACCATAGCATACGTGCGCATGTGGATCCCGCGCCTAAACAGTTCTGCATGGATCAGCATGGCCATGTCTTCATCCAGCGGCATGAACATATGCTTCGCGCCCTGCAGGATCGTGACATCCACGCCTTTGCGGATCAGGTTCTCTGCCATCTCAAGCCCGATAAACCCGCCGCCGGCGATCACGGCCTTCTGTGGCGCATGATCCTCGATGTATTTTCGTATGGATAATGTATCCTCGACATTCCGTACGGTAAACACACCCGGTGCGTTCCCGTCCACTCCCTTCGGGATCACGGGCTTCGCGCCCGGCGACAGGATCAGTTTATCGTAACTCTCCTCATAGGTTTTCCCGCTCCGCAGATCTTTCACGATCACCGTCTTCTCTGCCGGCCGAATCTCGACAGCCTCGGATAAAACTCGTGCATCGATGTTGTAGCGGATCCGGAACCCCTCGGGCGTCTGCACCGTCAGCTCGCCGGGATCCTCGATGGCCCCGCCGACATAATAAGGCAGGCCGCAATTCGCATACGAAATAAACCCGGATCGTTCCAGAATAACGATCTGAGCCTTTTCATCCAGTCGTCGTATGCGCGCTGCCGCAGTCGCTCCGCCGGCCACGCCGCCTATGATCACTACTTTCAAATTGGACCTCCCCTGAATATGCACATAAAACAAAAAATGCAGCCCGAAACCGCTTACGCTGCCGAGCCGCATGATCTATCTGAAATAAATATACATGAACTTACTCGCTGCTATGTTTTCGTCCACCTACTGCTTGTTACAGTATATCACAGGCAGATGTGAAAAGCAAGCGAATTATCCGAGGGTCACATCCAGGATCATCATGAGAACAAATCCCATCATGAACAAAACCGTCGATGCATTGGAGTGTTTTCCTTCCGACATTTCGGGGATCAGTTCCTCGACGACGACGTAGATCATGGCGCCGCCTGCGAAACTTAAAAGGTACGGAAGAACGGGGACCACAATACCGGTCAGGAGGATCGTGATCACTGCCGCGATGGGCTCAACGATACCGGACATGATGCCGTAAAAACAAGCCTTTCTCTTCTTCATGCCATTGGCCGCGAGCGGCATGGAAATGATGGCTCCTTCGGGGAAATTCTGGATCGCCAGTCCGATGGACAGGGACAGAGCCGCTGCCAGGGAAATGCCGACATTGCCCGAGGCAAAACCGGCCAGGACAACGCCTTCCGCCATACCCTCGGGGATGTTATGCAAAACGACCGCCAGGACCAGCATGGTCGATTTGTTGAGGTTGCTCTCCGGACCTTCGTCCGTGTTATCCATGTGCGTATGCGGGATCACACTGTCCAGGAACAGTAGGAAGATCATACCGACGCAAAAGCCGACGGCCGCGGGGACGAAGGAAAACTCTCCCATTCCGTTCTCTTTTGCTTTCTCGATGGAAGGAATAAGCAGGCTCCAGATGCTGGCCGCCACCATGACGCCGGCAGCAAATCCGGTCAATCCTTTTCTCAGGCTGTCCTTCAGATCGTTTTTCAGAAGCAAAACGCAAAGCGCGCCGAACGCGGTTCCCGCAAACGGGATCACCAGCCCCATCGTTACTTGTAACAGTGTCTCTCCACTCATAAAAAGCCTCTATTCTTAGGTCACTATTCAAGCATCAATTAAACGAACTCTTGAACGTTCAATAAAATAACATAGATCAGTTTGATTGTCAAGGTATTTTTTAACGTTTTTCATATTAAAGCGGACCGGAAATCGATCCGGCCCGCTTTGGCTACTGCTATGTACCGGGGAACGATCAATCTGCCCAGTAGACATAATTCTCTTTTCTCGGAGCTGCCGGGCGTTTCCCTCCGTCATCGTAACCGATGATCAGATTTCCGATGCCCTCGTAGTCGCCCTCAATGCCCAGATCTTTCAAGATCTTCTTTCCTTCTTCCGAGTCAAAGACCTCCCGTGCGCGGTGGATCCAGCAAGACGAAACACCGAGAGCCTCCGCCGCGTTCATAAGATTTCCCATGACCAGGCTTCCGTCGTACACATGCGTCGCGATACTGCGGTCTGCAAGTACCACGATCAACTGCTTCGCTCCGTAAAAAGGATCGTTATGCGATCCCATGACTGCCGCATTTAATGCAGACATCCGGTCGCGCAGCTCGTCATTGTCCACAACGATCATGATCGGTGACTGGCGTCCCATGCCCGTTGCGGCATACGTTCCCGCCTTAACGATCTGCTCGATCACATCGCGCGGAACCCTCTGATCCTGATACTTTCTGGAACTTCTTCTGGTCTCCAAAACCTCTAATGTACTGTTCATAGTAAACCCTCTCTTTCTTTTATGCTCTCCGGCTCACGAAAGCAAGGCTGCGAGCCGTGAAAAATCGTAACTGTGGTAACTCTCTTTTCCTTCGCAGATGGTCAGGTCATCGGATACGACAACGTCGGCCTGTGTCGGATCGTCCACGATCTCGGTCGCTGCCCATGCGAAGAAATCATATACGGAAAATGCTTCCGTCCGGGTGAAGAAATCGATCAGATAGGCCTGGTTCAGCTCACCCGCGATGGGACTGGATATTCCGGAAGCGGTATTCAACCAGACGAACGCGCCTTCCTGCAGATCCAGGCCGAACAGATGCACGAACGTAGTCGCGCTGTTGATCGTAAAGGAGGTCTGCACGGTCTTCGGCTCGTAGACCTCGCCGGAATTCGGCTGCTCGCGAAGCATAAAGCCTGCACGACAGAATACGCCGCTGAAGGGGACCATGGAGAATACATTGTCCGAAACGATCACATAGCGGACATCCGGCCAGAGTTTCCGGAATTCCGGGATATTGATGTCGTAATACTCCGACCCGCCTTTGAAGCCGGAGGTTTCGTCGCCGGAAAACGTGATCGCGTCAGACTGCCGGTCGGCCATGGTGCGCCAGGAAAACTCGATGCAGCCGCCGTCCTCGGTGAGTCCCATGCAGGACAGATCGATGTCGTCTACGCGCTCCCAATAGGTAAATGCGCGCACGGTCTTCTGCGTGTCCACGGGGATCTTCGAGCCCTTCGGTAGGACACCGACGCCCGCCTCGCCCGCATTTTCCGAGATGGGCCATGCCACCTGCTTCATAAACGGGTCAATGTAGACCTTGCCGAAGCGGCCGTGCCACAACTGCTTCAGTCTCGTTTTTACCTTATCGAGCGCGCAGGCCGCCAGTTTTTGCGTAAGGAAACTCTTACGCGCCTTCCACTCGTCCTGCGTCTCGGTGTGGGTAGCCATCAGGTTGTGTTTGATATAGCGGAACACTCTCGGTTTGATGGTGCCGTTGCGGACCATCAGATCGTAAGCATATAAAAGCTGGACCAGGATGCCTTCGTTTTTCGCCGTGTCGATCTCGGAGAGGATCCGGTCGATCTCCTCCTCGTTCTTACAGCGGGTAATGAGGTAATTCAGGCTGCGGAGCACGGCGCCCGAACCCTTTCCGTGACGAAGCACCTCCAGAGCTGTGATCGCGCTGTCTTTCTTCAGCGCATCTTCCATGGCCGAATAGGTCGAGTAATTCTTATTTCCTCGCATCGCGTTCACAAACGCGCGCGCCGCAGCGCACTTCGGCTTATAGTGCAGATGATGCAGAAGTCCCGACCAAAGTTCTTTTCTCTCAAAACACTCCGTTACATTGATCGTAGGGCCTCCCTGCGCGAATTTACGGTCGATCAGGGCGGTGATCCATTTACGGTCTTTGTTTCTCAGATTAAGAAGTTTCAGTGGGTTCTTCTTCTCGCTTTTTGCCTTTACATAGATATGCGGATACCATACGTAGATCAGTTCATCCACGATCTTCAGGATATCCGAAAGATTAAACATGCTCAGATAGTTCGTCGTGCGGAACCGGATCATCAGACGGATCGCGGTATTTTTGGATGCAACCTTCTGTGCGGGCAATCCATACTCGCAGATCGCTTCAGCCAGGACATCCAGATCGGTATCCGAAATGGGACGGGTCTGCTCAAGCATCGCCGCCGCATCCTTAAGGATCAGCTGCACGCCTTCCGACTCCGACATCACCTTAAACTGCCTGGGCCTGTACTTCTCACAAAAAGGCGCACGCTCGTATTCCTCTTCGAAGATCGAATGCCCCGGTTCGGAAAAATCGCCGGCCCCGTAGGTCTGCGCATAGTGGAACAACTGGTCAAATAACAACGCGTCCACATTCAGCGCACGTACCGATTCGGGAAATCCGGTGTAAAAAGCCGGCGGAACGAAGATCCGAAGCTGCTCCTGCGAGATCTTGATGCTTTCGTTCGTCAGTTTCGTCTTATCCCCGGACACGATCCGGATCCCGAACAACTGCGCCAGAGCATACAGGGTCTCAAACCAGTTTTCACCCTTGGAATCGTCGGGATAGGTCAATATGTTTTTACGGAACAAAGCCTCTGTAAATATTCTATTCATCCGTGCCTCCATAAACGTAAAAAGCGGCGATATCATCGAATTGAACCAGGAAAAGAAGTAAATTCGATTAGCTGCCGCTTTTCATGCAGACGTATCTGCTTTATTTAGTTTTATTATACTCTGCTTCCGAGAATCTGTCAACCAAAACGATACAAACGAAAGCCATCATTCAGATTTCGATATCCAGCTCCACCGGACAGTGATCCGAGCCATACACGTCGGTCAATATCTTCGAGTCGACGATCTTATCTTTCGCGTCATTCGATACCAGATAATAGTCGATACGCCATCCTGCGTTGTTTTCCCGCGCATGAAAGCGGTAGGACCACCAGGAATAGATGTCACGCGCATCCGGATATTTATACCGGAAACTGTCGGTAAAACCGCTCGCCAGAAGCGCTGTCATCTTCTCGCGTTCCTCGTCGGTAAAGCCTGCGTTATTCCGGTTCGATTTCGGGTTCTTCAGGTCGATCTCCTGATGCGCGACATTCATATCACCGCACACGATCACGGGTTTCTTTTCTTTCAGGTTCCCGAGATATTCTCGGAAACTGTCCTCCCAAGTCATCCGGTAATCCAGACGTTTCAGGCCGTCCTGCGAGTTTGGGACATAGACGGTAACATAGTAAAACGCTCCCATGTCCAGCGTGATCACACGCCCCTCATGGTCGTGCTCCTCGATGCCGATCCCGTAGGTCACGCCGATCGGTTCCTGCTTGGAAAAAACAGCCGTTCCGGAGTAACCTTTTTTCTCTGCCGAATACCAGTACTGATGATATCCCGGCAGGTCCAGCTCGATCTGTCCCGGCTGGCACTTTGTTTCCTGCAGTGAAAACAGGTCCGCATCTGCCGCCTTAAAGAAATCCATAAAGCCTTTATCGTAAACGGCTCGGATGCCGTTCACATTCCATGAAATACACTTAAGCATAACATCCCCCGTGTTTTATTCATTGACCGTCAGATCCAGCGAATCCGCGATCTCCTTCAGCGCACGCGCCGAAGCCATGAGTTTCGTGATCTCGTCCTCATCCAGCGAGATCGGGATCTTCTCTTCCACACCGTCAGCGCCCACGATGGCCGGCATGGACAGGCAGATGTCCGTCAGACCGTACTGGCCCTCCATAAGGCTGGAGATCGACAAGATGGACTTTTCATCGCGGGCAATAGCCTCGCAGATGCGGCGGACCGCCATCGCAACGCCATAGTAGGTCGCCTTCTTGCGCTCAATAATCTCGTACGCCGAGTTTTTGACCATCTCCTGGATATGGCGCTCGGACTCGTCATGATTGAAATGTCCGCGCATCTCGCAGAATTTGGAGAGCGGAACGCCGGAGACCATGGCGCCCGACCACGCTGCCAGCTCGCTGTCGCCGTGCTCGCCGATGATGAACGCATGCACCGCTCGGCTGTCGACCGAAAGATGATTGCTCAGCATATGTTTCAGGCGCGCCGTGTCCAAAACCGTACCCGAACCGATGACGCGGTGGGCCGGGAAACCGGACAGTTTCTGCGCCACATAGGTCAGAATGTCGACCGGGTTCGACACGATGAGCAAAACGCCCTCGCATCCGCGCTTTTTGATCTCAGGGATAATGGACTTATAAATGGCCACGTTCTTCTGCACCAGATCCAGCCGAGTCTCGCCCGGTTTCTGCGCCGCACCCGCCGTAATGATGATGATCGAAGCATCTACGATATCGTCGTAGTCGCCTGCATAGATCTTCATCGGTTTTACAAACGGCACACCATGGCTGATGTCCATCGCCTCGCCTTCGGCGCGGCTCTTATCTACGTCGATCAGCACCAGCTCGGAAAACGTGCCGGCCTCCATCAACGCAAATGCGGTAGAGGATCCCACGAAACCGCAGCCGATGATGGCCGCCTTACGTA
>JAFZPG010000051.1 GCA_017550425.1 Lachnospiraceae bacterium
ATTGTGGTCAGTCGAAGCATATGAAGGGGTTGGGGGCGGCCCCCAATCGAATGCTCTGCTTGTGACATTATTCGGTTTTCCTGATGCGGGTACAAGTTTGCTCGAATATTTGCGAGAGTCTCCGAATTTTCAGCAGATGCTACAGAAGCGGGATGCTGAAGTGAAGCAAGGAACAGATGCGATCGCGCAGCAACTCGAGCAGGCGCGGGCGGAACTGAAACTCGCTGACTCGGAGACTATGATCCGGGAGGCAAAGCCGACGGAAGCTTCTACCGAAAGCCAGACGGAAACAGAGGCTCCGACAGAGGCTACATCCGAAGATGCATCGGAAGTAACAACTTCGGAAGAACCGACGGAGACTTCTGCCGAGGCCGCGACTGAAGCGACCACAGAGGCTTCCACGGAGGCATTGACCGAAGCGACTGCAGAGGTGTCCACGGAGGCTTCGACAGCTGCAATATCCTCTGAAACGGAGACCTTTGCATCAAAAGATACGAAGGACCCGTCCGATAAAGGAATCCTGATCCTGCTGATCGGGATCGTAGCAGGCGTGATCGTTGTCGGTGCGGCGACGGCGGCTGTGGTGATCAAAAAGAAGGGCGGAAATAAGACTTCCAAAAACTGACGAAATGTGCTATAATATGGGTCGAAAATGTTTGGTCGAAAAGACCGACGAGGTACGTTAAAAGTATCAAAAAGATATGATCCAGGAGGTTTTAGGATGAAGAAGACATTGCTTGATCTGGCGATTTCGTTTGACCCGTATTTCGGCGAACCGAATCGTGACGGAGATCAGGGGTTTGAGATCATGCCCGACGGCGGCGTGAAGTTTCGTGTGAAGGCCCCGAATGCAAAAGAGGTGGTTATTGACCAGTTCAATAACCTGCACCCGCTGAAGAAGGTCAGCGACGACATGTGGGAAGAGGTAGTTTACCTGGGACGCGGTTTCCAGTATTTCTTCCTGAAGATCGACGGAGCGGACGTTTTGTGCCCGTATTTCCCGATCGGTTATGGTTGCTGCCGCCCGATGAACTTTGTAGACGTTCCGGTACCCCGCGAAGAGGATTGGGACTCCCTTTCCGATATCCCGCACGGTTCCGTAACACGTCATTACTATATGTCGAAGACGACCGGTAAGCACGAGATCTGCCTGGTTTATAAGCCGGCATCGTTTGATCCGAATAAGAAGTATCCGGTGCTCTATCTGCAGCACGGTTACGGCGAGAACGAGATCGGCTGGATCTACCAGGGCCACGCAGGCCGCATCGCAGATCACCTGATCGCGGACGGTAAGATGAAGGAAATGATCATCGTTATGGCAAATGGTATGCCGCAGGTGGAGCAGAAGGACGGTCCGTTCCCTCGCTTCGACACATTTGAGCATATCCTGCTGGACGACCTGATCCCGTTCATCGAGTCGCATTATCCGGTACTGACCGATAAGTGGAACCGTGCGATGGCAGGCCTCAGCATGGGCAGCTACCAGACCAGTATCATCACCATGACCCATCCGGATCTGTTCGGTTATGTCGGCGTATTCAGCGGATTTATGTCTTCGCCTTGGCCGTCGCCGGACCAGCATCTGGCACTCCTCGACGATCCGAAGAAGTTCAATGAGAGCTTCCGCGTATTCTATCGCGCGATGGGTACCGAGGATACGTACTTCAACAGTTTTGATAAGGACGATAAGATGCTCGAGACGAAGGAAGTCAACATCTACCGTACGACCTTCCCGGGCGGCCACGACTGGAGCGTATGGCGTCGTTGTATCCACGATTTCCTGCCCAGGATCTTTCAGGGTTGAATATAGGTTTCGTATAGTTTTGAACTGTATATAATGTCTATCCGAGTTTCGGATGGCAGATATGGCGGGTGATATCCCCGCCATATTTTTTGCCCAGACAATACAATGATAAAAATATCGATATCGAAACTTGTATAAAAGTATATTGACAACGATATAAATATCGAGTACGATATTTATATCAAGAGTTTCTTTCGGGAGGTGATCCTATGGATATCAATGATATTATCAAAACACTTGCAAAACGTCATGGGGGGATAATCAGCACTAAGGTTGCGGGGGAGAATGGCATTTCGAGGATGCAATTAACAAACCTGTGTAAGAATAAGGTCATTGACCGCATCGCAAGGGGACAGTATGTTCTTGCGGATGATATGCAAGACGAATTGCTATCCCTTTCCATTCGGTCGGGAAATTTAATTTTTTCCCATGAAACAGCACTGTTCCTTCATGGTATCAGTGATCGGGTTCCTTCTGTGTACTCTATAACATATCCTACGGGTAAAGTTCCATCTTCTGTTTTGAATGAAGAATGTAAAGTATTCTATGTTAAGCCCGAACTGTTCAATATGGGGAAAACCGAATTGATCACTCCTATGGGGAACAGAATATCGGGGTATGATCTTGAAAGGACTATTTGTGATGTTGTTCGCAGTAGGAGCAGAGTCGGTACCGAAACATTTTACACCGCATTAAAAATGTATGCATCCAGAAAGGACAAAGATCTTAACAGATTATATGCGTATGCAAAACGATTGCATGTGGAGAAGATAATCAGTGAATATATGGAGGTGCTTCTATGAACAAAGCAATGAGTTTAAAAGCCAAGATCCGTAATATTGCAAATGAAAAAGGGATACCTGCCAGGTCGTTTTGCAGAGTTATATGTTCGAACGTTTTTTGGTGCGCCTGACTCGATCGCCATATAAGGATAAGTTTGTGATTAAAGGTGGCATGCTGATTGCAGCTTTAGTCGGGCTGGATAATCGGGCAACGATGGATCTTGATACGACACTAAAAGGGTTGCCCCTGGAAATTGAACAAGTAAATAAGGCAATTTCGTAAATATGCTCTGTCAGAGTGGAGGATGGAATTGCTGTTGAACTGAAGGATATAGGTCGCATTCGCGAGGATGATGTTTACGGGGGCTATCGGATCAGTATGATAGCCAAGTTTGAAACGATCAATAATCCGATGTCTATAGATGTGACCACAGGGGATGTCATTACTCCTAGGGCTATGAAATATGATTTTCAGGAGATGTTTGGAAACGAATCCTATTCTTTGTGGGGATACAATATCGAAACGATCATGGCAGAAAAAATCGAAACAATTCTCAGCAGGTCTGTTTTTAATACACGCCCGAGGGATTATTATGATGCGTACATATTGGCGACTACCAAAGAATACAATAAACAACTACTCAAAGATGCATTGAAAGCTACCGCAAAACATAGAGGAACTTTGGATAGAATATCGGATGTTGAAGGCATTCTCAAAAGCATTTCCCAAAGCAAGAATTTGAGCGCGCTATGGAAGAAATATCGTAAAGAGTATGCATATGCCTCAGAAATAGATTTTTCAGACATAGTAGGAGTACTCAAAAGCCTCTTGAGTGAGTAGGAAAAGCGTTCATCGCTTTTTAAGGATTTTTTAATATATGGTATGATAAGATCAACTCAACAGGGCGGGAGATGCTTAAGAATACGCCCTGCGGAGAGGAGATACTCACATGTTTTTTCGAATACTGAGGAAAGATCTGAAACGTAAGAAGACGATGAACATCATCTTGCTGGTGTTTATCATTCTCGCGTCCACGTTCGCGATCAGCGGCACCGATTGTGCGGTGTCGGTCTTCGGAGGACTGGACTATTATATGGAGAAGGCGGAGGCGCCGGACTACATCGTGCTGACGCGCAACAGCGAGCTGGCCGATCAGTGGATCGCCGACCTGTCTGCGATGGACAGTGTGACAAACTGCAAGAAAGAGGAGATCTTCTTCTTCTCATCCACCTGCCTGCTTAAGAACGGCGAGCGTGTGTCCGATGTGTCAAACGCCGTCATGGGATTTCCGGTATCCGGCACGATCATCAACTACTTCGATCGTTCGGACAGGGTCATCAAAGAGTTGGCGGAAGGAGAGGTCTACATCAGCGGCCCTCTGGTCTCGGATGAGGATTTCAAGGTCGGATCGACCTTCGAACTGACACTTGCAGACGAGACGATCACCTTAAAGGTGGCCGGATATGCGAAGGATGCGATCTTCGGAACATCGGCCATGGGTAATCCGAGCCTGATCATGAGCGACGCGGATTACCAAAGAGTGCGTGCCGCGGAAGGCATCAAGCCTTACCTCGGAACGCGTGTTTACCTGAACAGCACGAATGTCAATGAGGTTAAGGATTACTTAGGTCTCCAGTCCGGCATCCTCTTCGATGGCGATATCGAGATGATCAAGACGACTTACATCATGGATATGATCGTAGCGGGCATGGTAGTGCTCTTAAGTATCGGCCTGTTGCTGATCGCCTTCGTCCTGCTGGGCCACACGATCAAATATTCGGTGGTCGAAGAGTTCCGTGAGATCGGTGTTATGAAGGCAGTCGGCCTGAAGAACCGCGCGATCCGCGGCCTGTTCCTGGTGAAATATCTGGGCCTGGCCATCGTCGGAACGGTCATCGGTTTCTTCTTAAGCATCCCGTTTGAGCATGCGCTTTTGGAAGAGGCATCCCGCAACATGGTCTTCGGAAGTGAAAACCTCATCCTGATCCGCATCCTCATGGCGATCATCATCGTGGCGGTCGTTCTGCTGTTCTGTTACCACAGCACCCGCAAAGTCAAAAAGCTTTCGCCGGTCGACGCGATGCGTAACGGAATGCCCGGCGAGCGTTACCACAAGAAAGGCCTGCTGTCCCTGGCGAAAAGTCATTTGCCGTTCAATTCTTACATGGCAGCGAACGACATCACGGCGTCGCCCCGGCAGTACAGCATGATCATCCTGATCTTTGCGATGGCGATGGTGCTGATCATGGTGCTGGCGAACACGGCCAATACGCTGAGAAGCGGCAATCTGGCTCCGCTGCTTTCCGTAACCGAAAGCGACGCGTACATGACATTGACCGACTCGACCATGAAGGCGATGGCTTCCGACGATCCGTACGCGCTGATGCACGAAATGGAAGAGATCGAACGTGTTCTCGCGGAAAATGACATGCCGGCCAATGTATACGTCGAGGTATTCTACAAGTATCCGGTCGAGTTTAACGGAAGAAAGAGCCAGGTCCAGTTCCTGCACTGTGCGGAGACGAAGACGGCCGACTACGAGTACACGGACGGTTACGCTCCGGAGAATAAATATGAGATCGCCCTCGGCGAAGTTCTTCTGAAGGAGCTCGGCGCCGAGATCGGCGATAAGATTTGGATCACCATTAACGGACAGCGCGAAGAGTACCGCATCACCGCATCGATGATCAGCCTTTCGCAGCTGGGTCAGGTCGGACGTCTCCACCCGGACGTGGATGTGCATTCGCAGGACATTTCCTCCGGTTATCCCTTCCAGATCGATTTCGATGAGAAGGTTTCCGGGAAGGAACTGGAGCGTCGTTTCGACCGCATCCGTGAACTGTTCCAGCCGCAGGAACTGCTCGAAGTCGACGGTTTCGTAGAGTCCTCGACAAAGGCGGCACCCATGGTTTCCGCTTTGAAGAACCTGCTGCTCATCATCACGATCGGCGTTATCTTCCTGATGACGGCCCTCATGGAGCGTTCCTTCATCAGCCGCGAACGCCGCGAGATCGCCCTGTCGAAGGCATTGGGCATCCGCAGCCGTGACGTGCTCGTTCACCACGCGCTCCGCTTCATGTTCATGTTGCTGATCTCGCTGATCCTGGCCATGATCTTCTGCATCCCGGCGACACACCTCATGGATGCGATCTTCGCGGTCATGGGCGCGGGTAAAGGCATCCGCTATAAGATCAAACCGATGGAAGTATTCGTGGCCTACCCGCTCATCCTCCTCGGCGTGACCGTAGCGGCAGCCTTCCTGACAGCACTTTATACGAAACACATACACGCTGTGGATACTGCAGATGTGGAATGATACAAGGCTCGAAAAGTACCGACGGGACATGCTTGCATGTCCATGTCGGACCTTGAGAGCCGAACAAACATGAGCCATACCGGTTTCCGAAGGAAAACGGAGAGGATGGCGAATGTTTGTAGGATTTCGAGAGCGTCGAAGACGCGGAGAAATCCGTAGTATCATGAATGACTTAGATCAATTTTTATAGAAAGCGAGAAGAAAACATGAGTACAGTATTGGAAGCAAAGGACCTTTGCAAAACATATATCGTAAATAAAAAGCAGAACAATGTTCTTAAGAATGTGAACCTGAAGATCGAGGAGGGCGAGATGGTCGCGATCATGGGCCCCTCCGGTTCTGGTAAATCGACCTTGTTATATTCGATCTCTGGCATGGACCGTCCGACGGCGGGCGAGGTCTTCTTCGAAGGTAAGCAGATGGATAAGCTTTCGGACAACGAACTGTCCGACCTGCGTCTGAAGAAGATGGGCTTCATCTTCCAGCAGATGTATATGATGCGCAACCTGTCCATCCTGGACAATGTCATCCTGCCCGGCATCAAGGCGAAGCAGAGCGGCGTCAGCAAGAAGGACATCGAGGAGCGTGGACGCAGTCTTCTGCGTAAGTTCGACGTAGCACAGATCGCGGACAATGATACATCCGAGGCCTCCGGCGGCCAGCTCCAGAGAGCCTGCATTGCCCGCAGCATGATCAACAACCCGAAGATCATCTTCGCGGACGAGCCGACCGGCGCGCTGAACCGTTCGGCGTCGGACGAGGTCATGGAGGAGCTCGCGAAACTCAACCGCGAGGACACGACGATCATGCTCGTTACCCACGATGTGAAGGTCGCTGCGAAGTGCTCCCGCCTGCTGTTTATCGTTGACGGCAACATCAAGGCCGAGTATAATTTAGGCAGATATGAAGCGAATTCGAACCTGCGTGACCGTGAGCGGAGCCTGAGCAACTGGCTCATGGAGCAGGGCTGGTAAGAGGTAGATTATGGTCGATATCCTGATCGTGGAAGATCAAAAAGATCTGGGACAGCTGCTGACGGATTTCCTGCGTGCGGAGAATTACGTCGTGAGCTGTGTAGAGACCGCGGAGAAAGCCTTGTCGCTGTACGATAAGTACGGCGCAAGGCTTCTTGTGCTGGATCTGTGTTTGCCGCAGATGGACGGGCTGGCGGTGCTCAATCACGTGCGTAAGAGCGCGAATACGCCGGTTTTGGTCGTGAGCGCGAAGAATGCCAAGGACGACAAACTAAACGCGATCCTGGCGGGCGCAGACGACTATATCGAGAAACCGTACGACATCGACATCCTGATCGCGAAGATCCGAGGTATCTTCAAGCGGCGGCTGGCTACGGACACGGTGACGGACGGCGACCTGGTCCTGGATGTGAATAAGCAGCAGGTGATCAAAAACGGGCGGGTCCTGGATCTGGGCCTGAAGGAGTTCGAACTGCTGAAACTCTTCATGGAAAATAAAGGCCAGACACTGATGAAGGAGTTCCTGTTCAACACCGTCTGGGGGTCGGACAGCGACTCGGAGATGCAGACATTGACCGTGCACATCAAGTATCTGCGCGAGAAGATCGAAGACGATCCGAAGAATCCGAAGCGGCTGGTGACCGTTTGGGGAAAGGGGTATCGGTTTGAGTAAAGTAAGAATGCGATATATACTATTGGGACTGATCGTGTCGGCAGGAATCGTTCTGTCGGCACTTTTTGTGCATTTGGGCGCGACGAAGAGCAGTTCGAAGATCTACCGCGTGGAGATGGATCGCGCGGCGGATGCGATCCGTGCGCAGCAGGTCAGTGCGATGACCGCGGCCGAGGCTTCGGCGGCGCTTTCGGAGCTCGCGGGGAAATATCCGAACCTGGACCGGATCGTGCGAAACGACGGGCAGGAGAAGTTTTTCGACAGTGAGACGACCTACTCGATGTTCGATATCGAGGGCACGCTGTACCGCATGGATTATGTGATCGGGGACGACGCGCGCATCCGTTCGATCCTGCATCGAATGGACCTGGTGTTGGTGATCCTCGGCGTCCTCGTGCTGGTCTTCCTGTTGTACGTGTTCGTGAGCATTATTGCCCCGTTCTCGAAGGTGTCGAAGTACCCGGAGATGCTGGCGAAGGGGAATCTGACGGCGCCGCTGACGCAGTCGCGAAGCCCGTATTTCCGCAAGTTTGTCTGGGGCCTGGACATGCTGCGTGAGACGCTGCAGGCTGAGCGCGAGAAGAACCTGGAGTTCACGCGCGACCGCAACGTCATGCTGCTGTCGCTGTCCCATGACCTGAAGACGCCGCTGTCGGCGATCAAACTGTATTCGGCGGCGCTGAAGCGCAACCTGTACGAGGACCCGGAGCAGAAGCAGCATTCGGTGGAGCAGATCGCACAGAAGGCGGACGAGATCGAGGGCTACGTGAGCAAACTGGTACAGGCGGCCGGCGAGGATTTCCTGGATTTCACGGTGCGGCAGGAGGAGTTTTTCCTGGCCGATGTGGTGGAGGAGATCCGCGCGTACTACAGCGACAAACTGAGCGGCATCGGCACGGAGTTCGTGGTGGAAGACTATCCGAACCGTCTGCTGCGGGGCGACCGCGACCGCCTGGTGGAGGTCCTGCAGAACCTGATGGAAAATGCGATCAAATACGGCGACGGACGGAAGATCGCGCTGAAATATTCGACGGAAGACGGGGCGTCGCTCCTGACCGTCGCGAATACCGGCGAGCCCGTGCCGGAGGGCGAGGTGGAGCACATCTTCGACAGCTTCTACCGCGGCTCGAATGTGGGCACGCGGGCCGGCAGCGGCCTGGGACTGTACATTTCCCGCAAACTGATGAACCGCATGGGCGGCGAGGTGTTCGCGAACCCGACCGAAGACGGAATGGAAGTGACGGTCGTTCTCGTTGCGGCGTGACAGCGTGACAGTGGGGACGGTTCTTTTTGTCACCTGTCACGGTGACAACAAGAACCGTCCCCACTGTCACATGGCTCACTGCTTGTACGTGTGTCGCAAGCCCCGCGCTGTCGGCGCTTCGCGCCTTTACCAGCGCTCCATCATTCGCGGTTCCCGCCCCACTTCGTTGGGCTACACCGCTCATGATGGGCGTTCGCCATATGTCCGAAAACGCTCGTAAACGGCGTTTTCAGGCCGCATGGCTCACTGCTTGCTCAATTTGACATGTTGTGGATCCTATGTTATAGTGGCGGTGAAGGCTTCTGAATGAGGCCGAAAATACAAGGGATTTAAGGAGAAAAGAAATGAAAAAGAAGATTACGGCACTTTTGATGGCCGGCATGATGGCATTGTCCATGGTCGGCTTCGGCGGCGGAGATAAAGGATCGACGGTGGCGGCGACGCAGGAAGACGGATCCGTGGATATCCGCGATAACAAGCTTTACTTCGTAAAGATCGGCGACCAGAACTATGGTGTAGGTGCAAAGATCGAGGATCTCGAGAAGGCGGGCTATATCATGAGCGATAAGAGAAGAGATGAAGAGCTTCCTTCGAACCGTTACTCCATGGATACCGATATGAAGAACGCAGATGGAAAGACACTGTTCCAGGTGAGGGCGTTGAATGTCGGAACCGCGAAGGTCAAGTATTCGGAGGCTGAACTCGGCGGTTTCACGGTGGGGTCGTACAATACCTCGAAGATCGCCGAGGAAACACTTGCGTTGAACATTGAGTTTTACGGCGGCCTGAAGTTGGGCGGCACCTACGAGGATATCGTGAAAGCGCTGGGCGAGCCGGATTTTACACATAAGACCGAAAAGAGCGACCTGCTTCCGGAGTATACCACATATAAGTATTCCTCGGGCTACAGAGGATTCGAGTTCATCGTCGACGACAGCGGTAAGATCTCGCAGATCTCCTGGAATAACTACGATTACAACGAGAAATAGTTCGGAAGACGAAGTTAAGATTGTATAATAGTGCGTTCTGTGGTATAATGAACGCACTATTTTTTTGTGAGAAAGGGGCGGCTTACCGCTAGGGAAAATTATGGAGAAAAAGGTATCACTTTCGAAAAACATTGCATTTAACAACCAGGTCGACTACTGTGTCGGCACGGGCCGCATGGGCCTGGCGCTGCAGCAGGAGTATCAGGAGCAGCTGAAACTCGTACAGGATGTCATCGGCTTTTCGCACATCCGCGGCCACGGTCTGTTCTCGGACGACATGGCGATCTTCCAGGAGTATAAAGAGCACTGGGAAGACACCGAGACGAAGATCGAGTATAATTTCACCTATCTGGATCTGGTCATGGACGCATATAAGAAGGTCGGTCTGAAGCCGTTCCTGGAGCTGGGCTTTATGCCGAAGAAGCTGGCCAGCGGAGATCAGACGATCTTCTACTGGAGGGGCAATGTAACCCCGCCGAAGTCCTACGAAGCATGGTGCGATCTGGTCGTTGCGACCCTGAAGCACCTCTGCGAGCGTTATGGCACCGAGGAAGTCGTTACCTGGCCCATCGAGGTCTGGAACGAGCCGAACCTGCCGGGCTTCTGGAAGGGCGCCGACATGCAGGAATACTTCAAACTCTTCAAAGAGACATTCAGTGCGATCAAGGATCTCGACGAGCGTTTCAAAGTCGGCGGTCCCGCGATCTGCGGCGTAAAGGATGAGTTCTGGATCGACGAGTTCATGAAGTTTATCTCGAGCGAAGGCCTGAAGGTGGATTTCATTACCCGCCATCACTATACAACGAAGCAGCATGACTGGAAGGGCCACTACACCTACGCAGAGCTGGAGGATCCGGAGTTCCGTTTCAACAACCTGCACTCGACCCGCGAGATCGTGGACCGTTACGAGGCGTACCGCGGCCTGCCCATCCACATTACCGAGTTCAACACGTCCTATTCGCCGGATTGTGTCATCCACGACACGAACCTGAATGCGGCGTATCTGGCGCACCATCTGTCCCGCCTGGGCGATGACAATGCGTCCTATTCGTACTGGACCTTCGGTGACATCTTCGAGGAGAAGGGCGTGCCGTTCACCCCGTTCCACGGCGGTTTTGGTATGGTCGCAAACCGTTGCATCCCGAAGCCGACCTTCTACACATTTGCATTTTACAAGAAGTTAAAGGGCGGCCAATGTGTATTCCGCGACGACGACATGATCCTGGTGAAAGGCGACGACGGCGTGCTCCGCGGCATCGCATGGAACTTCTGCGAGAAGGCAGAGGACCGCAAGGTGAAAGACCTGGATGTGACCGTATTTGCACCCGATGGAAACTACAGCATGGTATGCCAGACGGTCGATGAGACCACCTGTAACCCGTTGAAGCTTTGGCACGATCTGGGCGAACCTTCCCATCTGTCCGAGGAGCAGGTAAAACTGCTGCGCGCGGCGGCTGTGCCGGCGATCACTTCGGAGAACCTGGAAGCGAAGGTTGGCTTGAAGTTTAAGCTGAACGTGAAGGAAAACGGCGTGATCTATTTTGAGATCCGCGAGCGAACCTTTACACCAGATCGCGGATATGTGTATCCGATGTGAGATGGAGGGAATTCAACAAACTGATTTCGTAGTTGACATATAGAATAGCGAATGTTACAATATATTCGTGTTAATTGACTGATAAAAGCGCGAGGGAGGGGTGACAATAGACAGACTATATTCTTCCGGGAATAGTATTGCGCAGGTTTATTTAACAAGACAGCAATACGAACGAAGGTATCTGAGAAAGGTGCTCAGATATGGCTTCATGTATAAATCCAGGAGGTAATATGGGATGAAAAAAAGATATGGTTTATTAAGGAAGATTACGAGTTTGATGCTGATCATGGCATTATGTTTTTCGTGCTTAACTGCATGCGGTGGTGACGAAGATACGTTGGAAACAACGACTGTCAGCCATACTGCCATAGGAAGTTCAGGAAGTGACACGTTGGCCTGTACAGGTAATCTTTTGGTAAAGGGACATGCCAACAAGATAAAAATCGACTATGACTCTAATACAAAGAAAGTCAAGAAGGTATCTTTTGAAGATTTATATGTCAATGAAATCAGTCGCTCAGGACATAAACTTCAGACAGATGCTAAAACGACATATTCCGGAGACTATAAAATAGGTTCTTCCATAACTGTATCAAATTGTTACATAGTGCTGGGCGGTTCGAAACAATACACAACTGTTACAATCAAATTTGAAAGCGCAAACAAGATAGTAATTGATTATTGACGGCTTTGGCATATTTTCGATAACTGAGAGCTGCTTAAGAACATATTAAAAACAGCTCTCAGTTATTACTTGTAAACAATTTGGCAAACTGAGGTTCAGATAGATGAAGAGATATCGATTTAAGGGATTATTGCTCATCCTTATGTGCTTGTGCTCCGGGTGTGCTAAAAAAGAATCTTTCCCGTCCGGCCGGTTTGAAGCGGAGAAAACCGGCTGTATTATATTGGACGATGAAGAAGTCACGTTTTCGGACATGAACCCGGATTATCTGAAAGAGTTTCTGGCTCTGGAACTGGCCGGGCTGGAGTACTTTAGAAAACGGGATGAAGGAGAGATCATGTCGGATGAGGAGTTTGAACGGATCCGTAAAGGATATATAGAGGAGTTAGATGTTTCGCCGTATATAAATGCGGACTTTAAACATGTTGAGATTGAGTACGATGAACTTTCGAGGGTTTACGATTATTTGGTTTGGCAGGAGGATGAAACACAGGCGTTTTACTTCCATTATTACACGGAAAAAGGTTATATTATCTTTGATGCGGTCAGTTCGGATATCAAGTTTTGGCTTCAGGAATAAATACACCGCGCATTATGAAGGATGAAGGATATGGTGATCTGCAAAGAAGTGACCCGGATGTACCGATCCGGAGATAAAGATATTTGTGCACTGGATCATGTTTCGCTATCTGTAGAGCAGGGAGAATATTGGGCTGTTGTCGGAAAATCCGGAAGTGGGAAATCCACTCTGTTAAACATGATCGGCCTGACAGACATACCGTCATCGGGCGATGTGGAGCTCTTCGGGAGTAATACGAAGGACCTCTCCGAAAAGGAAAAAGCAAAGATCCGAAACAAGCATATCGGCTATATTTATCAGAATTTTTATCTGGAACCGGTGTATTCGGTTTTTATGAATGTGGAAGTCCCGCTTTTGGTGGCCGGTGTTCAAAAAACAAAACGGGAAGAACGGGTTTTGGAGGTCCTCAAACAGGTTGGCCTGGAAGAACGTATGAAACACCGGGCTTCCCAACTGTCCGGAGGTGAAAAGCAACGTGTTTGCCTGGCCAGAGCACTCGTTAACTGTCCGGAACTCATCCTAGCGGATGAACCTTGCGGAAATCTGGATTCGGAAAACACGGCTATGGTCATGGATCTGCTGGACGAACTTCACCGCAAAGGGATTACGATCATACTGGTTACACATAGCGAAGATGAGGCAAAACGTGCGGATCGCATTCTTCAGCTAAAGGATGGAAGGCGGATGGAGAAATGAAACATCTCCGTTTTATGAAACTGGCGATATATGAACTTAGGACACAGCGACGGATGATTGCCTTGTTTGCCGTGGTGGCCTTTTTTCTGTTGTTTTCCTCCTTTTGTGTTTTCCTCACCGTTTCGAAATTGCCGAAAGATTTGGAAGAATATGCTGAAAAACGGAGGTTGCTGAACTTCTCAGTCGAGATAAGAACAAAAGAAGAATGGGGACGGATCGCATCTCTTCCGATAAACGGCGGAGGAGGATACTTTCTGGACGGCAGACTTCAGGAAATCCGGATTGATGGTATATCAGAAGGGGAAGACGCCGAATTAGGTTTGATTTTTTATCCCGAGAACCGTAAAAACGTTTGGATGGATACGATGGATCGCTATATGCTGGAAGGAAGAGCACCCGAATCGGGCGATGCATTAAGTGATCGCATTTGGCTTAAAAGAAAGACGGCTACAGAGTTGGGGGTTTCAATCGGAAGCCTGGTATATGCGGGATTTCCAGACTGCAGAGCCCCCTTTTTATTGACCGGAATTCTAGAGGATTCGTTTGACGAGTTCGATGCCTGGCTTCCGGGAGAAACCGTTTGGGCTATGCTTGCCGGCACGGAGTATGAACCGATCGCGGATGTTTGTTATACGATTCATACCGAAAACAGTCAGCAGTTCTTTCGAGTTCTAAGTAAGATACGCGCAGAACGAATTTACATCCTGTCTGTACAGGAGGATTTTATGAAGAGCATCCGGATCATCCGATACGCCGTATTTGCGGCCGCTTTTCTGGTTTTTCTGCTTTTGTTTGGCCTTACCTATGATATGATGCGTTTTTATCATCAGAAACGTTTGTATTATTTTGCTGTCCTGAAGGCTCAAGGGTTAAGCAGGCGGTGTTATTATGGGCTTCTGTTTTTTTTGTTTTTTTGTGTTTATGCCGCTGCGGCCCTGCCGGCAATCCTGCTCTCCCCGGCATTTCTGGCAAATTTGGAGAGACAGATTGAGGAACAGATTCCGTATTTAGATTTGACATTTTCCGTATGGTCCACTCGTTCGCTCCTGTTTTTCGGAGCGGTAGTGCTTTTGATCGCTGTATCCTGCCTTCCGTCTGCGAGGCAGTACGATGAAAAGAAACTAGGATGCAGATTGAATGAGGATGAAGGTTGATTATGTGTCTGAAACTGGCTGTACAAAATCTGACGCGAAAAAAAGGGCATGCTCTGCACATGCTGCTGGGTTTCGGGGTCATTTTTGCTGTCCTTTTATCATGGACGCAACTGGGACTGGCGCTTGCTTCGTCGCAGGATAATATTCTGTTGGGACGTCGTTCCATGTGTATGTTGGAGGCAGAAATCGACCTGCAGCAGGAGGCGCTTGCGGAGCGTGCATACCAGATGGTGTCCGAGAAGATTGAGGAGAAGGTTACAAGGACTGCGTTTGGAAAGATCGACTGGGTAAGATATCTGGAAAAAGAAGATGATTGGAGTTTCGTAAACATCTCGCATATATATCTTAAGGTCGGTGATGATATTCGGCAGGGAACGGATGATCATTCTTGGCGTTATGGATTGTCGGATCCGTTTGACACTGCCCTTAAAAGCAAGTCGATCCCGTTTCTGACCGGGATAATGAGATATCCGGGGCTGATTGGAGAAAACGAACTGGACGAGTACCGTTATCATTTTCCGAGAAGTTTCTCCGAGGGAGGCTTGGTGTGCGGACGGGAACCTGTATCGGACGGGGAAATGCTGATCTCGGATCACTATCTTCGAGCATTTGGCTATGCACCGGAGGATTTTGAAGGCTTGCTCGGACAGAAACTTGTATTTATGTGTGACGAGCAGGAAATACTGAGCGGGTATACGCTTATCGGAATAGTGGATGGAAACCTGTTTTATGCCGAAAGCCTGCGTGAAGTTCCTCAGATCCTGGTCTTCGGCGGACCAACTATGTTCCGACAATACAATGTTGCAACCCTGTGTTATCGGTTTGGAATCCCGGAGTATAAAACATTGGCCACGGCTGGACGGGCTGCAGATTCGATCGAGGGTATTCAGCTAAATTACAGAAAGGATTATTTTACACAGGCCTTAACGCTGTCGCAGGCCTCAGCTCTGGTCCGAATCGTTTTTTCTATGTTCGGAACACCGGTATTGTTGGCTATGCTGTTCCATCTTTTGCTGATGCTTTGGACGAATCTGGCGGAGAGAAAAAGGATCTCCGGAATGTATCTTATATGCGGAATGCGAGTTTCCGATATAATAAAGATATCGCTTTGGGAGCTTCTGATCACGGCAGGGATAGCGATGCTTATGGGATTGGTGCTTTCCGTCGGATCTCTTGCTGTTCTGGCAAGTGCATTGAAAAAGAGCGACGGTATACAACTATTAATTCTTCCGGGGCGAATGCTCATGACGGCCGCTTGTGTTGCACTAACTGTATATGCCATATTTGCGTTATTAATGGTTGTGTATTTCCTGAGCATGAAAAAAGCATCTTTACATACTGTATTGGTATCAAACGAATAATAAGGGGGCGCGTTGTATAGACAGATTGGTGATCATTATGTATAATGGGTCTGACATATAAAAAACAGAGGTCAGATGCATCAGAAAAAGGTGTTCTGTGATGCGATACATGTGACTAAGGAGTAGGTAAATGACTTTACAGCAGATGAAATATGTGGTGGAGATCGCGGACCGCGGCTCCATGAATGAGGCGGCGAAAGCACTGTATATCTCGCAACCGTCATTGTCCGGAACCATTCGCGAGCTGGAGAAGGAGATCGGGATCACGATCTTCACGCGCAGCAACCGCGGTATCAAGGTGACGACGGAGGGGAGCGAGTTCCTGGGCTATGCCCGCCAGACGCTGGAGCAGTACCGGTTCATGGAGGACCGCTACCTGGCGCGGAAGGAGACACGGAAGAAATTCTTCGTGTCCACCCAGCACTATACATTTGCCGTTGAGGCATTTTCCAAGACGCTGAAGAAAGAGGGCATGGACGAATACGACTCCGCGATCTACGAGACGCGTACCCACGAAGTCATTGAGGACGTGAAGAACCTGCGGAGCGAGATCGGCATCCTCTATCTGAACGATTTCAACGAGCGCGTGCTGACGGCGGAATTTGCGGAAAATAATCTCGAGTTCCATGAACTGTTCTCGTGTAAGACCTTCGTCTACATGAGCGCGACGAACCCGCTAGCGAAGAAGGAGATGGTCTCGCTTCGGGACCTAGATGAATATCCGTGCATTTCCTTCGACCAGGGCGCGAAGAATTCCTTCTATTTTTCGGAGGAGGTTTTGAGCACCTACCCGTACCGCAAGGTCATCCATGTCAATGACCGCGCGTCCGCGCTGAACATGATGACGCTGCTGAACGCATTTACCCTGTGCAGTGGCATTATCTGTGAAAGCTTGAACGGAAGCGGTTATGTGGCCGTGCCCCTCGAAAGCGAGGAGGTCATGCACATCGGCTACGTGGTCCGCGACGACCGCCAGTTATCGCCGATCGCCAAGACCTTCGTTGAAGAAATGAAGCAATACGAGACGTCGATCTTGTAGGTGAATAGATCAAACGCCCGTCCGGGAGCCCCGGGCGGGCGTTTTGATTCTCAAACAGCGCTATAGGTCAAACTTATAACTAGGTCGAATTTTTATGTAATTTTCAAAACGCATTGCCCGTGTTATGATAATGCCAGGTTGAAGAAATCAACCAAGCACATAAATAACAAAAACGAATTTTCAACTATGGAGGTACAAAAATATGAGCAATTATCGTTTTGAAACATTACAGTTACATGTAGGACAGGAAACAGCAGATCCGACATCGGACTCCAGAGCGGTTCCGATCTACCAGACCACTTCTTACGTATTTCACAGCGCGCAGCACGCTGCAGACCGCTTCAATCTTCGTGATGCGGGCAATATCTACGGAAGACTCACGAATTCCACACAGGGCGTGTTGGAAGAGCGTGTTGCAGCTTTGGAGGGCGGCGTTGCAGCCCTGGCGGTTTCCGCAGGCGCGGCGGCCGTAACTTACTCGCTCCTGGCGCTGGCACATGCCGGTGACAACATCGTAGCACAGGAGACCATCTACGGCGGAAGCTTCAACCTTCTGGACAATACACTTCCTGCTTACGGCATTGATACACATTTTGTTGACATTCACGATCTTGCTAAGGTCGAGGCCGCGATCGACGATAAGACGAAGGCCATCTTCATCGAGACTCTGGGCAACCCGAATTCCGACATTCCGGACATCGATGCTCTCGCCGAGATCGCGCACAAGCATAAGATCCCGCTGGTCATCGATAACACCTTCGGCACACCGTTCCTGATCCGTCCGTTGGAGCACGGCGCAGACATCGTGGTTCATTCCGCGACGAAGTTCATCGGCGGCCACGGCACGACCCTCGGCGGCATCATCGTTGACGGCGGCAAGTTCGACTGGAACGCATCCGGTAAGTTCCCGCAGTTCACCGAGCCGAACCCGAGCTATCACGGCGTATCTTTCGTAGCGGCGGTAGGACCTGCTGCTTACGTTACCTACATCCGCGCGATCCTGCTTCGTGACACCGGCGCAGCGATCTCCCCGTTCAATGCATGGATCCTGCTGCAGGGTCTGGAGACATTGTCCCTGCGTCTCGAGCGCCACGCTGAGAACACGAAGAAGGTCGTAGAATTCCTGGCGAACCATCCGCAGGTTGCAAAGGTCAACCACCCGTCGCTCCCGAACCACCCGCAGCACGCATTGTACGAGAAGTACTTCCCGAACGGCGGCGCGTCGATCTTCACCTTCGACATCAAGGGCGGCAAGGAAGAGGCTTATAAGTTCATCGACGGTCTCAAACTGTTCTCACTTCTGGCCAATGTTGCGGACGTGAAGAGCCTTGTGATCCATCCTTACGACACCACACATGCAGAGATGACTCCGGAGCAGCTTAAAAAGGCCGGCATCAGCCAGAGCACCATCCGTCTCTCCATCGGAACCGAGCACATCGACGATATCATCGCAGATCTGCAGGCCGGATTTGATAATGTTATCGGATGATAGCAGAGCTATCGATATTATAGATAATAATCCTTCAGGCTCAGCACGTTTCGTGCTGAGCCTGAAATCATTTCGCCCGGTTTTCCATTCTTGATTTTTGATGTATTATTTGCTACGATATATTCAGGTTATCGTCAGAAAGGAGCTGGGGATCGTATCCATGGAATATGTGGACATTTACTGCATAAACCACGATCTGGATCGGGACAGGTTCGTCCTGGAGAGGGATCAGTATGCCTATCATATGATGAACATAGTGGATTATCTGGTCGGAAATACGGATCGCCACTGGGGAAGGGGGCAGAACTATCGGCTTGAATCAGATCGCCGAAATATCGCCGGACTGGTTTTCGGAGGACGTGATCCGAGATATGTTTTTCCGAAGATTGACCTTGCTTAATGAAACCTGCGATCATGGGGATACGAAAGAGAGGATACGTTAAGATGAGAAAGACAAAGATCATATGCACGATCGGTCCGGCCAGCGAGAGGGAGGATACTCTCAGAGAGATGTGCCTGGCCGGAATGAATGTGGCACGACTCAATTTTTCACATGGGACACATGAAGAGCATCAACAGAAGATCGACATGATCAAAAAGGTAAGGGAAGGATTGAATCTGCCCATAGCCATTATGCTGGATACCAAAGGCCCGGAATACCGCATCAAAACCTTTGAAAACCATAAAGTGTTTCTCAATGACGGCGATACATTTACATTTACCGCCGAAGACTGTATCGGAACAAACGAGCGGGTTTCGGTAAGCTACAAAAACCTGGCTCGAGAGGTCAGCGTCGGAGACAATATTCTGGTGAATAACGGGCTGCTTTCGTTTCGTGTTCGTGAGATCCGCGACGCAGATGTGATCTGTGACGTGCTGATCGGCGGAGAGATGTCCGACCGAAAGAGCATGAATTTTCCGAATCACGTTCTCAAGGGGGATTACCTCAGCGAGCAGGATAAAGAGGACATTCTGTTCGGAATCCGAAACGGCGTGGATTTTGTGGCAGCGTCTTTTGTGTCCTCGAAGGAAGATGTTTCCGCGCTTCGGGAGTTTCTGAACGCAAACGGAGGAAGCGATATCGACATCATCGCTAAGATCGAAAACCGATCCGGTGTGGATCATATCGACGAGATCTGCGAGATCGCGGATGGCATTATGGTGGCCAGAGGGGATCTGGGCGTTGAGATTCCGTTTGTGGAAGTCCCGTCGATCCAGAAGTATTTGATCAAAAAGTGCCGTCTGCTCGGAAAACGGGTCATTACTGCCACGGAAATGCTGGAGTCCATGATCGAGAAGCCCCGGCCTACCCGTGCGGAGATCTCGGATGTGGCAAATGCAGTCTACGACGGATCTTCTGCGATCATGCTTTCCGGGGAGACCGCTTCCGGCAAATACCCGGTCGCCGCGGTCAAAAATATGGCGGAGATCGCCGAGAGCACGGAACAGGCAATCGATTATTGCAGGCAGTTTGCCACAACGGAATACGTGATCAAAAATAATATCGACGCAGTGTCGCACGCGACCTGTGCCATGGCGATCGATACGAAGGCAAAGGGGATCGTGATCAGTTCGCTTTCGGGTGTTACGGTCCGGATGGTCAGCCGTTTCCGGCCGCCGGTGGATATCATTGGCATGACCACCTCAGTGAAAGCCTGGAGGAAACTCAATCTGAGCTGGGGCGTGACGCCGGTGCTGAGTGAGGAGTTTACATCCGTGGATGTGGTGTTCTACCATGCGATGCAGAAGGCACGGCAGATTTTCGGGCTGTCGGCCGGGGATAATGTCATCCTGACCGGGGGTCAGACCAACGGAAAGTCCGGCAATACCAACACGATCCGTCTGGAAACGATACAGTAATATTTGAGGATAAAACCGCAGGCGGCAGTCTCCAAAGGAAGACTGCCGCCTGCGGTTATTGAATCATCGGATCAATGCTTTATTTCTTTTTCTTCTTAGACAGAAGTGCCACGATCACGATCACTACCACGAGGATGCCGGCGCCCGCACCGATCAGGATCGGCAGGATGGGTTTGTAATCATCCGGCTCGGGCTCGCCCCGCTGCTCCGTATTCGGAGCTGCTGTGTCGACCTTCACATCGGTCTTCAGTTCCTGCTCCGCCGTGAAGAAGGAGGAGAACGAAGAGGTGTAGAAGGAGATGCTTTCGATCGAACCGTCATCGTTGGTCGTTATGTCCGCCTTGCCGAGGGACTCGATCTTCCGATCGTTTCGGATGTGGTAGACAAAGAGGTCCTTACCGCCGGCCAGCGTGCCCTTTTCGATTTGAACTGTGACGCGAACGGGGAAACCGATCTCCTGATGACCTTCGAAATACAGAGGGTAGATCTTGCCTTCTTCGATGGTCTTGAAACCGTTTTCCTCGGCCACGGCGTTCAGGATCTGTTCGGTCTCCGGCACCGTTTTGCCGGGTTCGGCGCTCTCTACGATGGAGCGGACATTGGTCAATGTCTGTGCCAGATCTTTTTCAGGGATCCGTTCCAGGAGAAGCTGCTCATTTTCCGTCATTTTGCCGACTTCGATGCGAACCGTTGCTTTCGCAGGCTGTCCGCCATCCGTTCCCACCGGGATATCAAAATCGGATTTCCGGTCTTGCGGGACCAGAGACATGTCGGCCGGCTGCGTCGGTTCGGGAGGGTTCGCCTCATTGCCGCCCTGAGGTTCATTGCCCGGATCACCTGAGATCGGAGGGTTCGGAGTGTCAGGGTCGCCGCCGATCGGGTTCGGGTCCTCGCCCGGCTCCCGCGTTTCCGGCGTGTTCTCGATGTCAAGTTTCAGCTCCTGTTTCGTGGTGAAGAAGGAGGAGAAGGAAGCGGTGTAGAACGAGATCTGCTCGATGGAGCCGTCGTCGTAGGTTCCGTATTCCGCCCCGCCCAGAAACTCGAGATGGCCGTCGGCTGCAACGTGATAAACGAACATCTCGTGGCCTCCGTCCAGGTCGCCCTTGCGGAGATGAACCGATACATGTACCGGGAAGCCGACCTCCTGATGGCCCTCAAAATACAGAGGATAGAGTCTTCCGTCTTGCAATGACTCAAAGCCATTTCTTCTGGCCAATGCTTCGAGGAGGGCATCGAGCTCGGGGTCGGACCGGCCGGGTTCGGCCGATGTTACGATCGTCTGAACGTTATACAGGATCCGCAACAATTCCTCGTCCGAAAGGCCTGCATAATATTTCTGCTGGGTGGCGTTCATTGCCCCCATCTCCACGCGGAGACCGCCGGGACGAACCGCGGTCAGGTTATCGGGAAGAGGAATATCGAAATCGGAATTTCGGTTATTCGGAAGGTTCGGATACCAAGCGGGCTTGGAGCCGTCAGGACCGGGCTCGTCAGGTCCCGGTCCGGGTTCGTCGGGTCCTGGTCCCGGTTCATCGGGTCCGGGCTCATCGCCCGAGCCTGTATATTCGAGAGCCAGGGAAAGGTTTTTGAACGGGATCTTATCCGTGTTCAGGACATTTGTTGCTACGGATGTCTCACCATCGCCGTTCAGGAGCTTAAGTTCGATCCTGGTCCCGTCGGACGTGACCAGATAGATCTGAACCCCGCGCAATCCGTTGATGCCGTTCAACTGAAGCGGATCGTTGTATTTCAGATCCACGATACCGGATACCTGCTCGCCGTTGCGGAAAGCGGTGATGGTTCGGCCGCCGACCTCCCAGGTTCCGGAGCCCAGATCGATAAACCAGACGTAATCGCGCCCAGTCTTCGGATCTCTGCCCAGGGGATAAACCGGGTCGGGGTCGGGATCGCCGCCGTACGTGTAGCCTCTCCAGTTCGCCGAGTCGGTGATGATGTGGTCGCCGACTTCGGGCACATTGTGCACGCCGTCATTCCACTCCGGTTTGAAAGCGCCGACGCCTAAGAAACCGGTACCCTTACAGTAAGGGCACTTGTAACCGTACTGGCGCGCCAGTTGACAGTCACCGCGCGGGCATTCCCTGCGGCCGGTCCCGTTGCAACCGTCGCAGACGCCGCCGCCCTGGCCGTGACAACGGACGCACTGCAGTTTTCCGGAGCCGCCGCAGTTACCGCAGGGGCCGGCATTGCCATCCGCCGGGATGGGGCGGGACAGGCCGTCGCCGCCGCAGCTCGGGCAGGTGTACCAGCCGTTGTTACATTGGCCTTTATCTTCCTGACCGGGGCAGACCCAGTGGCCGGTTCCGTTGCAACCGTCGCAGACTATGGTGCCGGTGTTATTGCATTCGTCACAGTGAAACTCACCGGTCTTGCCGCAGTGATAGCATTCCTCCATCTCTTTCGCTTCCGTGACTGCTGTCGGTAAGGTCAGCGTTCCGGAAATCAGGACCAGAGAGAGGAGTATGGATAATACGTTTCGTATGCGTTTTTTCATAAGCGTATACCTCCGTTCACATTTACATATGCCCGATCACGATCGCGGGCACGATTTTTTTCGTCTACGTAAGCATAGGTTTGCAAGGCAAACCCAAAATTGAATCTTAGTTGGTGTTCTTATTATATCATGAATTCTGTCGATTTGCACGCTCGCCACGATGATTTATGAAAATTTTAGTGTTTGCCGCTATTTTGGGTGAAAAAACAAGAGGGGAGGCTGCCGCGGCCATGCGCGTAGAGCGGGAACCGTACGCGCAAAAGGAAGCTTTTCGCGAAAATGCGCGTAAGAAAAGAGCTTCAGGGCCTGGGGAATTACGCGCAAAAGGAAGCTTTTCGCGAAAATGCGCGTAAGAAAGGAGCTTCAGGGCCCGGGAGATTACGCGCAAAAGGAAGCTTTTCGCGAAAATGCGCGTAAGAAAAGAGCATCAGGGCCTGGGAGATTACGCGCA
>JAFZPG010000052.1 GCA_017550425.1 Lachnospiraceae bacterium
GAGGTCACCCTTTCTGTGCGGGCCGTCGAGGATCATCTGGTCACCTGTGTAAGCGTGAACAGTTGTCATGATACCGCTCTGGATAGCAGCGTAATCATTGAGAGCCTTTGTCATCGGAGCCAGGCAGTTTGTTGTGCAGGAAGCAGCGGAGATGATTGTATCTTCAGCTGTCAGAGTTGTGTGGTTAACGTTGAAAACGATTGTCGGGAGGTCATTGCCGGCCGGAGCAGAAATAACAACCTTCTTAGCACCAGCTGTGATATGAGCCTGGTACTTCTCCTTGGATGTATAGAAACCTGTGCACTCGAGAACTACGTCAACACCGAGCTCACCCCACGGGCAATTTACAGCGTCCTTCTCAGCGTAGATCTTCAGAGTCTTACCATCTACTGTGATTGTGTTTGCTTCGTCGTCAGCAGATACGGTGTGCTTGTTCTCACCGATAGCTCCGCAGTAACCGCCCTGAGCTGTATCGTACTTCAGAAGATGAGCCAGCATGGAAGGCTTTGTCAGATCGTTGATAGCAACAATCTCATAACCCTCTGCGCCAAACATCTGACGGAAAGCAAGACGGCCGATACGACCAAAACCATTGATTGCAACTTTAACTGCCATGTTAAAATCCTCCTATATTTTCCCCTTTTGGGGATTATTAATGAATTTGTGCACAAGAATCGCACCGTTAAAATTCTACAACAGAATCCCTTTTATTACAATCAAATTTCAGCCCGAAAACGCGAAAAACGATGAATAATTAACAATTTCGTACATTTGCACCAACAAATGATTTTCATTCACAAATCGCAGGCGCCACCTCGCGAAGCGAACTGTCTGAGTCTCGAAAAGCATTCTTTTTCTTACTCGTCGCGCGTGATGTTCTTGACCCACTTGTATTTTTTGTAATGTATGTACACGGCGGGGATCTTGACGAATTCGTCGAGCGTGAGGATCGCCGCTACCGCGATGACCGGGAGATTCCAGACGAATGCAGCAAGTGCACCGAGCGGCACGACCACACACCACAGCGTGATGCAGTCACAGATCATGCCGAACTTCGTATCACCGCCGGCGGGAAAGATGCCGCCGATGACCGTCGAATTCAAGGAATTTCCGACAATGTAGTAGGTCCCGAGGAACAGCATCCACTTCAGATACCCGTGCGCCACATCCGACATATCCGTCGGCATCATCAGCACGAGAGGTATCAGGGCAAGGATCACCAGGCCCGATACCACACCGATGGCAAGCGAGAGCCGCACGAAACGTCCGCCGGTCTTCTTCGCCATATCGAGCTTCCCCGCCCCGAGCATTTTCCCGATGATAATGCTGGCACCGGTAGCCAGCGCCCAGCAGACACTGGCGATCAGGGAACGGACGATACTGGCGATCGAGTTGGCCGCCGTCGCATCAGATCCCAGGTGACCCATAATGACGGAATACATAGTCATACCGCCGCCCCAGCCGAACTGGTTGATCATGACCGGCAGCGAATACTTCCAGAAATCCTTGTGGATGAACTTCTTTCCCTGAGTGATGAGTTTTCGGACGCGAAGTTTGACACAGTCCGTACTCAACACGCCGTACGCCACAAGAGCGAGTTCCAGAATACGGGACAGGACCGTGGCCAGCGCCGCGCCTTCGATACCCATCTTGGGAAAAGGACCGGCTCCGAAGATCAAAAGCCCGTTCAGGATGATATTGACAATTACGCCGATCGAAGAGATCACGGTACTCATCATGGTCTTTTCACAGATCTTCATGAAGCACAGATACGAATCGACAAATCCCATAATGACGTATCCGACGGCCACCATGCGCAGGTATTTCACGCCGCCCGCAATGAGCTCCGGGTCATTGGTGAAAGCACGCATCAGATACTGCGGGCAGACCAAAGAGGCGATCGTAAACGCCATACCGACCAGCAATGTATACCGCATGGTCACGCCCAGAACATCTTCGAGTGTCGTATATTCCTTCTTGCCCCAGTACTGGGCGCCCAGCACCATCGCGCCGGTCAGGAAGGTGTTGATGAAAAGATAGTATACAAAAGCCACCTGTCCCGCGAGTGATACGGAGGACAGGGCCGTCTGGTCGAGAAATCCGAGCATGAATGCATCGGATGCGGTGACCAGCGCCGCCATGAAGTACTGGAACACAATAGGAAGGACCAGTACGCAAAGATACTTATAGAATGCCTTCCGGTTCGAAATGTCCGGAAATGCATTTTCGTTTTTTACGGATTCCATATTTCCTCTTTCTTTTTTGCGGCGCGCGAACATACGCTTACCGCGCGAAAAATACTCTCTGCTTCTTTGTCTGTTGCGCGAAAAGCACTCTCCACTTCTACGGCCTGCGCCCGCGCATATTCAGAGCTTAAACACGACCTCGGTGTCCGGCGAAGTTTTCTTCACTTCCGCGGCAAAGGCAGCACCGCAGCTCTTATCACCTACCGGGTCACCATAGTGCGTGGGGATCACATACTGCGGTTTCAGCAAGCCCGTGAATTCCGCCGCTTCCTTCGGATCCATGGTATAGGTGCCGCCACAGGGGACAAGCAGCACGTCGCACTTAACGGCTTTGCCTTCCTCTGTAATGTCCATATCGCCGCAGATATAGTAACGCAGTCCGTCCACGGTCACCACATATCCGACCCAGCCGTTGGCCTTCGGATGGAATGGCTTGCCCGGATTATAGGATGCCACCACTTCTACCGGTATCCCGAGGACCTCCGTCTTATCGCCCGGAGCGACGGTTACGATCCGCTCGTCGGCAATGCCGAATGTTTTTCTGATCAATGCCGCCGTAGATGCCGGCGCAACGAAGAACGTATCCGCCTTCAAGACTTTGGCAATATCGTCGGGAGAGAAATGATCGTAGTGATCATGTGTCACGAAAACGATATCGGCATCCGAAGTCTTCTCCTCGATACGGAAAGGATCAAAATACAGTGCTTTTACATTATGAATAGCAATACTGCTATGAAGATTGATCGTGACCTGGTCGAGCATTTCTTTTCCCTCGCTTTATATCTTTTTTACAGTTTGATTATATCATGCACTTTCGTTTTGTCTCGTGTTATTCTTATACTATAGGTAAATAGATTTTACGATAGGAGGTTTATCACATGGATTCATTAAGAAAGTATTTTGCTGAAATGATCGGTACATTCGTACTGGTATTCTTCGGTTGCGGCACAGCGGTAGTGACCGGATGCTCCACGCAGAACCTGGGCGGGTACATCCTGACTGCACTTGCTTTTGGTCTGGTTATCGTTGCGATGGCTTACTCCATTGGTAATGTTTCGGGCTGCCACATCAACCCTGCGGTTTCTCTGGCCATGTTCATCAATGGAAAGATGTCCCTCCAGGACATGCTCTTCTATATGTGCTCCCAGATCGTAGGTGCAACAGGTGCAGCACTTCTTTTAAGTGCATTTGTCGGCGTATCCAGCGGCCTCGGTGCCAATGGACTTTATGAGGATAATGTTGCGAAGTCTCTGGGAATCGAGATCATCCTGACCTTCGTATTCGTCATCACCATTCTGGGTGTGACTTCCAAGATCGAGAACAGCAATGTGGCCGGACTGGTCATCGGTCTGTCTCTGACACTGGTTCACATTCTCGGTATCGCCTTCACCGGCACATCCGTTAACCCGGCAAGAAGCATCGGCCCGGCACTCTTTGCTGAGGGCGACGCCATCAACTGCGTATGGGTATTCATCGTGGGACCGCTGTTCGGTGCTGCTTTTGCGGCGATCGTTTACAAGTTCCTGGATCCGGCAAAGAAGGACGAACCGGCAAAGAAAGAAGAGCCGGCAAAGAAAGAGGAAGCTGCGAACTGATCCTCAATCATTGATCCGAAATCACGAACCGCCCCGGTTTTGCGTTTCACAAGCACGCGAGAGCCGGGGCGGTTTTAGTTTTCTTTTATTGCGCTGCGGTGTTGTATGCCGGGGCGCTTTTTTATTCGGTGACGACGATGATTCCGTCGCGGCCTGTCTTTCGCGGCTCCTGCTCGTTCTTTCTCTTAAAGAACGCAAGCGCCGTGGCTCCGTCCATCGGACGCGCATAGTAGAATCCCTGCACGTGATCCGGGCGGCAGGACTCGATCCAATCCGCCTGTGCGGAGGACTCGGCACCCACCACGATGGATCGGATCTCCATCTTGCGGAGCACATCGATCGTATTTTCAAAGAGGATCCGGCTTCTCGGCGAGGTCTCTACCTGTTCGATCACGCTTCGGTCGAGTTTGACTACGGAGACCGGAAGGATCGACAGTTTCTCGAAGTCCCCGTTTCCGAGTCCGACATTATCGATGGCAAATCCGTACCCCAGCATTGCCATGAAGCTGAAATTCTGAAGCATCAGTACCAGCGATGTCATGAGCGCCGCCTCCGAGATCTCGAATACGATGCGGCTTCTGGAGACGCCGTATTCCTCGAGGATCGCATTTACCTTCGACGGGAAAGCCGAGCCGGCCATTTCCGTTGCCGAGATGTTCACGCTGACGAAATCGGGAACGACGCCCTCTTTCTCGGCCTGCTTGATCCACTCGCAGGTCTTCCTGAGTACGAATTCATCGATCTGTGCCACCAGTCCCCGTTTCTCGGCGATCGGGATGAATTCCGATGGTGAGATGTCGCCGTAATCGGGATGGGAGAATCGAACCAGAGCCTCGGCGTGCGAATAGCGGCCGGTGGAGGTGGAGAAGATCGGCTGGAACCGGACATCCAAAGCATCCTGAGCCAGTGCTTTTTCCAAAGAATTCTCGAGGATCACATTACGCTCGATCCGCGCCAGTTCCCGCTCGCTGATGGTCACCACGTCGCCCTTCGGGACGGACGGGAGAATCATCTCGATGACCTTGTAGAGGTCTTTTCCCGATCCAAAAGAACCGGTATCCGGAATTTCTGCGACGGTGAGCATGAGGCTGAGTTCCAGTCCGCGGATCATCCAGGAATTTTCGAACCGTTTCTGCAGGAAGGCCAGGATCGTTTCCTGGGTGCGAAGGCTGGTGCTGACGATGGCAAACTGGTTACTCATGAGGCGGAAAGCCCATGCCGGCGGAAGATTCCGCTCGAGTTTTCTCGCATCGCCTGCTTCTGATCTTCGCGACGCTTCCGTATCGGTTTTGCAGTCATCGCCGGATTCATGCTTATGCGGATCGGAGATCTCATCCGCTTCGGATCGTCTTGCCCGGCTCCTCTCGCGAAGGTCGGGCGAGAAGTAAGAAAGAAGGTCCGCGACATTCTGAAGCGTTAAGCTTCCGATCGTGTATCCGAAGATGGAGTTGATGCGGCGGATGTTCTCGGCTTTTAGGACCAGGACATAGTACTTGGCTTCTCTTGAAATGAGTTCGTCGATATACATCATCATGGCGTCAAGATTGAGAAGTCCGGTCATATGATCGATCATTGTTTCCGGCTTCGGAAGAAGCAGGTAGGCTACCACCATGCACGCGGCGACGGCCACCGAAGATACATTCTTGTCGGGCATACTGATCTCGAGGACCGAACCGGCGCTCAGAAGGATGGCAAATGCCGCGATGGCGACAAACTGGACCGAAGTGAGTTTTTTACGTTTTATCACTGCGTAGACCACGCAGACAAGTGAGGCGATCGTGGACACTGCGCATACTGAATGGTAAAGGATCCCGCAGTAGTAAACACCGTCCTTTAGGAAGAACACATGCCCGGTCAGCGGGGTGCAGAGAATAATGCCCACGGTGATGACCGAGGGGATCATCATGATGGCGATCTCCCAGAAGTTGCGCATCTTCAGGCTTTGCGTTGCGGATAGGGTGTGAAGGATCATCATCGTCGGCATCGACAGCCGTAAAAGCATGTAGATCACTAAAACGATGGAACCGAGTCCGTTGGGTACCGCCGAAGCATGCCGGACTACCATGACGGCGAATACTTCGAATATGGCATCTGCACAGGCCAGAAGGATCGCTGCAGTAAACATCCGGTTACGAAGGACCGGGAGCTGGCGTTTGCTGAAGAAATGCAGAAGAAGCAGCAACAGGAAAAGAAGCGCGCAGATCGGATACGCATATGCATAAGATATGGCTTCGTTCATGCGATCACCTCCTCTGTTTCTTCACCTGTATTTTAACTGATACGGGAGCATTTTTCTATTCCCCCGCGCCTTCTTATTTCGATTATCTCCGCCTCCGCACTTTAAATGCCACGTCAGGAAGAAGCGTGGTAAAATAAGAAAGGTGGCTCTTCCGAAAGAACGCCGTTCTTCTTCGAACCACTACTTACAGGTACATGGAGGCCGCATTTTGAGCACGATTCTGAATTATTGCGAAAACGAGAAACGCACTTTCGATGAGTTTCCATTTAATCCCATCGACGCGCTCGTGTTCGCCGAAGCGACGTATTTTCAGTGGGAATATCTCCTTCACAACATCTGGACACCGGAATGGCCTTACAACCTTTCCGAGTCCATGTTCTTCCATGAGATGCCCAAGGCTTCGGAGATGCCGCTGTTCGGTCAATACGCGGCCGACACCCCCAACAACCTGAAGATGATCGATATCCTTCGTGAAAGTCCCCGCTATATGAATGTATCCATCTCGCATCTTTGTGCGCGGACCAATGATAGAGAGCAGATCCAGTTCGCGGCCATGTGCTTCCATATCTCCGACGACATCTGTTTCGTCGCGTTCCGCGGGACCGACGGTACCCTGATCGGCTGGAAAGAAGACTTCCAGCTCTCCTATCAGTACCCGGTTCCTGCGCAGGAAGAATCCGCACGCTACCTCAATTATCTGTCCCGCGAGCTGGCTCCGCAGACGAAATTCTACATCGGCGGCCATTCCAAGGGCGGCAACCTTTCGATCTATTCCGCAACCTCCTGCGCCAACATCATCAAGTCCAGGATCCTCGGAGTTTTCTCTTTCGACGGGCCGGGCTTCTCGTTTAATCTGCACGAAACTGAGGAATATAAAAAGATCGCACCGGTCGTGCACCATCTGGTTCCGTCATCTTCCTTCGTGGGGATGCTTCTTCAAAGCGCCCCGGGGACGAAATATATCGAAAACAAAGCGCTCTGGCTCATGCAGCACAGTCCTTTTACATGGGAAGTGGGCGACGACGATTTCAAGTACGATCCTGCCGGTTGGGACAAGAACGCGCAGGTACGGATCGGGGCCGTCAACAGCTGGCTCAAGGATCAGTCGTTCGAAGATCGCGAGGAATTTACGGAGATGCTGTACCACATCGCCACCAGTTCCGGTGCGAGCAATATCTTCCGGCCGGACTCCAGCTGGTCGGTGAAAATGTCCCACATTATCGATGCCACTAAGGCCGTGGATGCGAAGTCACGAGCCAAACTGGTGGAGACTATGCGTCTTCTCGTTCTGCTGTCGTTTCGGCAGAGACGTTAGGTCTTATCAGCGTAAAGAGCAGGATCAGCACCAGTTCCACGGCGAAAAACACCACGATATTGAGTTCCGGCATGATCCACGGCGAGATCTTCGGATCGAACATTCCGAAGGGATCTTCCACCACGAAAAACCAGTTATGGAAATAGGAATAACTGCCTGCCGTTCCGTTATAAAGCGTGTTCCCGAGAAGCGCCCAGAGCGTCATGCCGGTGATGACCAGAAGGTCGCGGTGGCAGGTCTTAAACGACACACTTTCTTCGCTGTGTACCAGCGTGACGAATCCGTATATCGTCATCGTCCCGTGGAAAAGGAGCGTCTGGATAACGCGGTAACACCAGGGACTGACCTGATACCACATCAGCCCTGCCGGGTAGATCAGATAGATCAGATTGGAAAGAAATCCCAGGAGCGCGAAGTGGATACGGAACTTCCGAAGGAACGGGATCCTTCTGCTGAAAAAGCACGCGACGCACATGGCCGTGCAGACATGAAACGGAAGTTTCTCGATGTCGATCATTTCATAAGCAAAAGGCATGAGGAAGAAGTCGAGGACATAAAGGCCGAAAGGTATGGCGATCAATATCCCCATCACCTTCTCTTTGGTTTTGCGGTCTTTTCCGCGAAGAAGCAGCGCCACCGCGGTGGTCAAGGCAACAAAGAGGCCGATGCACACCAGGTGCCACGGGCCGAAACAGGTAAAGATCACCTCGCCTTTCCGGTCTGACAGAAGATCATGAATATACGAATACATAGCAAGACGCCCCCTTCCCGACACTTTCATTGTACGGGAAACCGCTTCGCGGCTCAAGGCTTCTCTGCGCCAAAAGAACTGTCGCCCGGCACGGCTCGAAAAGGACTGTCGCCCGGTGCTTTTCGAAAAGAAATTCCGCCGATATAAAAGAAACCCGCAAAGCAGGAAATCCACTTTGCGGGTTTTGTGTTCTGTTGTGAGACAGACCTCATTTGCGTCATGTCGCTCCCCCGTTTCGTCGGGGCTTGAGGATCCCTTAGAAATCCGTTGACAGATCGTCCATGCCTTCTGTCGGATTCTTGGTCCAGATTGGGCCGTCATCCTTCGGAGCCGGAGTCGTTGTCTGCGTCGTAGAAGCGCTCTGCGCCGGAGAAGCTTTCTGTGTCGGATCCGCATGCTGCAGTGTTTCGACCTTGGCCTGCGGTTTCACAACCGGAGCTGTCTCCTTCGGTGCTTCCGCCGTCTTCACTTCTTTTGCATTGGCCGCAACAGCACCCGCATCAGAAGCCGGAACAACTTCACCGTCTTCGGTCTTGTCCATCTTCTTGCCGAGGAACTCAGGCAGGTTCATACCGGCCATCTCGAAGATCTCGTTCATCGGAGGCACGCTCTTCATAAGACCGGAGATGAAATTCGCGGTAGAGCTTTTGCCATCGCCGGAGCCACTGCCTGCACCACTGTCCCAAACGGTGACCTTGTCGATCTTGAGGTCGCGGATCGCTTCCACCTGGATCTTCATGAGGTCTTCCATCTTGTCGGCCAGCATGAGCATCATAGCATTCTTGGCGTCTCCGCCGGCTGCTGCCACGATCTTCTCGAAACCTGCGGCCTGCTTCTGGAGGATCTCCTGCATACCACGAGCCTGAGCTTCCATCTTAGCGTAGATCGCGTCAGCTTCACCGGCTGCACGTCTTCTGATCTTCTCGGCTTCTGCCTCAGCAGCCAGCTCGACTTCTCTCTTATTGATCTCGGCCTTAACGATAACGTCGGCCTCGAGGGTGGCTTTCTCTCTTGCGGAACGCGAGAGCTCAGCTTCTTTTTCTGCTGCGTACGCTTCTTCCAAAGCCTTAGCGGCCTGAACCTTCTCTGCTGCGATCGCCAGTCTCATTGCCTCAGCGGCTTTCTCACGGCGTACAGCCTCGGAGTTCGCAACTTCGATCTTTGCGTTGTTCTCACCCTGGATCGCCATGGAGTTTGCGGATGCAACCTGGATTCTCTGATCTTTCTGGGCAAGAGCCTCACCGATAGAACCGTCTCTTTCCTTCTCGGCAACGTTCTTCTTCGCATCGTTGATGGCCTTAGCAGCAGCCTCTTTACCAAGAGCGCTGATGTAGCCGGACTCATCGGAAATATCCGTAACGTTTACGTTGATGAGACGAAGACCGATCTTCTTAAGCTCGGTCTCCACGTTTCTGGAAACCGCCTCGAGGAACTTATCACGGTCGGTGTTGATTTCCTCGATGTCCATGGTCGCGATGACCAGACGGAGCTGACCGAAGATGATATCCTTCGCCAGTTCCTGGATCTCATTGAGCTTGAGGCCCAGGAGACGCTCGGCGGCGTTCTGCATGATACCGGGCTCCGTAGAGATACCGACGGTAAAGATAGACGGTACGTCGATACGGATGTTCTGACGGGACAGGGCGCTCTTGAGGTCTACAGCGATCGAGAGCGGTGTCAGGTCGAGGTACTGGTAAGACTGAATGATCGGCCAAACAAACGCAGCACCACCGTGGATACATTTCGATGAGCGTGCGGTACCGTCCGCATTCTTTCCGACCTTACCATAGATGACCATGATGCGGTCAGAAGGGCATTTTCTGTATCTTGAAAGAAAGATCAAGAACAGTGTGAACGCCAGAAGAGCGATGACGACGAGTAAGCAGATCAGCTCAAATGGCATGGCAGCCAACATTACATTCATTAATTTCATTGGCATTTTCGTTTCCTCCTACTTCTTGTTTAGTTATGTTTGGTCACAATCAGTGTTGTACCCTTTGTAATACCGATCACCGTCACCTGTGTCCCGGTGGGGATCTTTTCCTCTTCGTCCGTGACCGCTTCAAATTCACGAAGCTGGTCCTGGACCTTTACCATGACCTTACCGGGCTGCTCGCGCTTACCGGGGATCGGGATGTACACTTCGCCGGACTGGCCGAGTGCGAAGCGGATATTGAGTGTACCGTCCGACTGGATCTTCTGCATGGCCCAAAGTGCAAGGCCCATCAGGAACATTGCCGCAAAGCCGCAGATAAAAGCCAGTATCGACGCGCCCCAGATCGGAAGTCCGCCCTTGAGGAACAGAAGTCCTGTCCATCCGAAGATGCAGAAGAATGCGATGATTCCCTGCATGGTGATGAGTTTGAATCCCGATCCGTGGATCTTGTCCGCGCGGTCGACATACGTCCTGCCGTCCGGAAGATCCTGATCCGGAATACCTACGTCCGGTCCGTGGATACCACCCTCGTGAGGCAGCGCCTCCGCCAGATAGATATCACCGCTGTGGACATCAACTACGACACCATCCTGGACCATCTCGAAGTCGTGTGCGACATGTCCCACATGAC
>JAFZPG010000053.1 GCA_017550425.1 Lachnospiraceae bacterium
GCGTCAGGGCCGGTACCTGCGCGGGTGATAATGCGGGCCGCAGGATGAGGCTCATGGCGATGTTGGAACCGGGGGGACAGGCCCATGCCCGGGTGTTCCGGCCGCGTCCGCCGGTCTGATCGTCCGTGATAACGAGCGTGCCGTGCGGTGCCCCCGATCGGGCGAGTGCCTTGGCATCCTCCTGCGTGGAAACCGTCTGCTGCCGATAATCAAGACGACGGGCAGCCCATGTGGTGGTAAGCTGCCCGGCGATGGTATCTCTGTTCATGAGTGATCAGAAACCCTCATAGCGCTGCGTAAAGCACGGCTTTGATGGTGTGCATGCGGTTTTCCGCTTCTTCGAATACCAGCGACTGGGAGGATTCGAATACCTCATCCGTCACTTCCATTTCGGTGAGGCCGTATTTTTCGTTGATCTTCCGGCCGATCCCGGTGCCGAGATCGTGGAAGCTCGGCAGGCAGTGCAGGAAGATGGCCTGCGCGCCGGCGTTGTCCATGACCTTCCGGTCGACGCGGTAGGGCGTCAGATCATGGATCCGCTCCTCCCAGATCTCATCCGGTTCTCCCATGGAGACCCAGACGTCGGTGGAGATGATATCCGCCCCGGCGGTACCGGCCATGACGTCCTCCGTGCAGAGGATCCGGCAGCCGTTCTGTGAGGCGATCTCTTCGCAGGTCTTGCGGAGCGCGGCATCCGGCCAGTATTTTTCCGGTGCGACGATCGTGATGTCCATGCCCATCTTCGCGCAGGCAACGCACAGAGAATTGCCGGTGTTGTAGCGCGCATCTCCGAGATAGGCGAGCTTTAAGCCCTGCAGTTTGCCGAAGTGTTCCCGGATGGTGAGCAGGTCGGCGAGCATCTGCGTCGGATGGAATTCGTTGGTGAGACCGTTGAAGACGGGGACCTTCGCGTATTGTGCGAGTTCCTCCACGATCGCCTGTCCGAAGCCGCGGTATTCGATCCCGTCAAACATGCCGGAAAGCACACGGGCGGTGTCACGGATGGATTCCTTTTTGCCGATCTGCGAATCGGTGGGATTTAAGTAGGTCGATCCCATGCCGAGATCATGCGCAGCCACTTCGAATGCACAGCGCGTCCGGGTGCTGGTCTTTTCAAAGATGAGCGCGATGTTCTTTCCGCGGAAAACATCGTGCGGCACGCCTTCCTATTTCTTTTTCTTCAGTTCGGCAGCCAGATCGAGCAGCTCGGTGATCTCTTCCGTTGTGAGATCAAGGAGCTTCAGGAAATCCTTACCGTGGAGACTGTATCCTTCCATTTTTTCTGCACCTTTATTCCTCAGGGCTGGACAACAGCTTTGTTGTCGGTCAGAACACCCTGTACCCCGGCGGCGAGGCCTGCCAGCCCCTGGATCTCCGAGGGAACGATGATCTTGGTCGCCTGTCCGTCGGCAGCCTTTTCAAATGCTTCCAGTGATTTGATGCGCAGGACTGCCTCGTCGGCTCCCGCTTCGCGGATCATGCGGATACCCTCCGCATTTGCCTGCTGCACCTGACGGATCGCTTCCGCACGGCCTTCCGCTTCGCGAATCTCTTTTTCCTTCTGTGCCTCAGCGGCGAGGATGGTGGCTTTTTTGTCAGCCTCCGCCTTCAGGATCTGGGCTTCCTTTTTACCTTCAAATTCCAGAATGGTCGCCTGCTTCACACCTTCTGCCCGGAGGATGGCTTCGCGCTTTTCCCGCTCGGCTTTCATCTGCTTTTCCATCGCATCGCGGATCGCTGCGGGCGGAGTGATGTTCTTGAGCTCAACGCGGGTGACCTTGATGCCCCAGGGGTCAGTCGCCTCGTCCAGTGTCGAGCGCATTCTGGTGTTGATGACCTCGCGCGAGGTCAGGGTCTGATCGAGTTCCATGTCGCCGATGATATTTCGGAGTGTGGTCGCCGTGAGGTTTTCGATCGCAAGGATCGGGTTTTCTACACCGTAGGCGAACAGACGGGGATCGGTGATCATGAAGAAGACGATGGAATCGATCTGCATCGTGACGTTGTCCTTGGTGATGACGGGCTGCGGCGGGAAGTCGCAGACCTGTTCCTTCAGGTTGACGCGCCGGGCGATCCGGTCAAGGAACGGCATCTTGATATGAAGACCCACGTTCCAGGTGCCCTGATAGGCACCCAGCCGCTCTACGACATACGCGTGCGCCTGCGGAACGATCGTGATGCAGGATACGAGTACCAGCAGCAGGATGACAAGGAATACGATGAGTACGATAGCCATGACCTCTCCTTTCTTTTCTGTCAGCTTTCCGCGGAAACCGGCTCTTCGGCTTCCACCAGCAACTTGACGCCATCAACGGCACGGATGATCACAACCGCGCCGACGGGGATCTTTTCTTCCTGTACGATATTGCGGGCACTCCATTCCATGCCGCCCACGGTGATCTGGCCGAAGCCCTGGATGTTGTCGATCTCGTCAATGACGACACCCTGTTTTCCGATCATGCTCTCGATGTTGGTCCGCGTCCGGTCTTTATTGAAATACTTGACCGCGATCGGACGGACCGTCAGCGTAACGGCGATCGATACGACGATACAGGCGATCACCTGCAGGATGATGTTGTCCGGCAGAAATACGGCCAGAATCGTGGATACCACAGCGCCGCAGGCGAACCAGATCGTGGTCAGCCCCATGGTAAAGAGTTCGATCGCGACACATGCGACCAGAATGATCAGCCAGAATAAGACCATGTTCATGTTGGGATCTCCTTTGATCTACCAGAAGACGTGGTTACCGATCACAACGCCGTCATGTGCGCCGGCACGTCGGAAGTGGCACGCTCCGCCGACCGTCGTCTCGCCGTTGATCGCGGCCTGTGCGGCGGTATAGCAGCTCTGTCCGATGGCGGTCTGGCCGACATAGGCGGCGGCAACCTGGCCGCTCGCGGCCGGCCCGAACTGGCCGGAAGCATAGATGACACTGTAGATCGAATTGGGATAGGCGCCGCTGCGTACGCGATTCATGACGACAGCTGCCACGCCCAGTTTTCCTTCGTAGGGCTGGTTACCGGCTTCGCACTGGATCAGGGCGGCAAGCAGCTTTACTTCATCCGTATTTGCGGAGACGGCCCCCTGATTGGCTTTCAGTTTGGCCTTTTTCTCTGCTTCTTCCTTTTCCCGTTTATTGATCGCTGCCAGTGTTTCGCCGGTATCGATCTCGAAGGTCACTTCCGCATAATCTGCGCTGACATAGCCCTCGTTTCCTTTATAATCGATGCAGACAAAACCGGAACCGTCATCTTTTTTTATGACATCAAAGGTGTCGCCGGTCTTGACAAGTCCGTAGATACCGCTGTCTTTGCTGGCCTCCTTGCGGACGCGAAGAGAGTCGGTGCGGATCTTCGCAATGAGATTCCCGACATCGTTCGCGAGCGCTTCCGCTTCTTTGCCGAACAGCAGATAGTCATCGCTGGCCCAGCCGACGAGATCACCGCTCTGGAGCTTGGTCCATCCGTCCCGGCGCTCCAGGATCGTGCCGCCGCAGTCCTTGTAGAGCACACCGATCTTTTCGGAGGAAGCATCCGGTTCCACACGGACATTCAGCGTCTGGTTCACATCGGCCATGACCAGAGTGGAGGTTTCTTCCTGAGGCTCTTCCGCAGGCTCTTCTGCGGATTCGGTCTTCGGGGCTTCTTCTGCTTCCGGTGCGGAAGCCGCCGCTTTGGCATCATTGCCGTCGTCTTTTCGTTCGGCCGGTTTTCCTGTATCGGCAGCCCGCGCGACCAGTGTCTGCGTGGCGGCCGGGATCGCTTCAAACAGGGAAGAGGATCTGGTCTGCGTATTGCCGGAGATATCCGAAGCCTTGACAGAATACTGCGGGAGAGCCGCAGGATCGGTCTGGGGTGTTCGGGGATCGAGAAGAGAACCGGCCCCTGCGATGAACGGGTCGAGACCGGGTTCCGTCGCATGCGCGGGAACCGGACATGACAAAACAGCGCAGCTCAGAAGAAGAGATGCGGTAAAAACAGCGGCCCGTGCGCGATCCGATTGTGGTTTTCGTTGCTTCATCGATCCATAGATCCTCAAAAAATGAAAAATGTAACCGAATTGTAACATGTTCGCGAAATAATGTCAAATTCAGGTCGGAATTTCGACATGTGGTGGACGTTTTTTTACAAACCGCAAGATATTGAATAAGAAAGGATTATTGCACATTTTTGTAAAATATTGTAAATTATACCCATGGTTGTTCAAGCGCA
>JAFZPG010000001.1 GCA_017550425.1 Lachnospiraceae bacterium
CGGAAAACAGGATCGAATTCAACAGCGCATTCTCCGTCCGGGAGAAAAAAGAGCAGAATCCGGCAATCAAAAAGGAGCCGATGTAAAGCCACGCATTCAATCTAAATCGCCTACGTTTCATGGCTCTTCTCGCTCCTTTCTTAGGATACGTCCGTTTGCGGACGTTTATGCTCTCTCTCCGAGGACCTCACAAAGCGCCTTCACCAACGCTTCATTTTCCTCATCGGTCTTGATGGACAGGCGGACGTAGTCTTCTTGGTCCAGGCCTTCCTTCGTCGAGAGATCTTTGATCAGTATATTGTATTTGTTCAGCAGAACGTCTGCCAGGCGGTGCGAAGATATCACCCCGGTCACCCGCGCCATGATATAGTTCGCCTGCGAAGGGTAGACCTTCAGGTTCGCGACGCGCGAAAGCATCTGCATATAGCGAACACGGACTTCCTTAAACCGCACCATCGCGTCCTCGTAGTCCGCCTTATACTTCTCGATGATCTGCATGTAGTACTCGGCAAATGAATTGATGTTCCAGATAGCGATGTCCTTCTTCATCCACGCGATCAGCTTGCGGTTACCGCTCGCGAGCACGCCGAGGCGCAGGCCCGCAACGCCGAAGGACTTCGAGATGCTTTTGATCACGACGATGTTCGGATATTCATCCAGGATCTCCGGCACCAGCAGCGTCCGGGACATGTGCTCGTCATAGTAGCTCTGGCCAGGCGCGCCAGTCTTCGCGAAATCGATGAAACTCTCATCCACGATGAGCATCATGTCGCGCTCTTTCATCCACGCCGCCAGGCGCAGGATGTCATCACGCAGGATCAGGTGACCGGTCGGATTATCCGGGTTCACCAGGGCGATGGCCTTCACCGGATGCTCCTCATAGAACGCGATCAAGTCATCGACCGTATATTTGAAGTCTTTTTCTTTCACAAAGAAGGGGATCATGTCGCCCGGCGCGCGCCGGTGCGCATATTCCTCGAAGGTCGGATAGGCCATGCCCATCTTGCCTTCCATCTGCTCCATCAGCGATTTGATCAGCTCCGCGCTGCCATTGCCCACGCAGATCTGCTCCGGGAGCACCTCGAAGTATTTCGCCGCCAGGGTCGCATTGACCGCCTGACCCGAAGGATATTCGCGGATCAGCACGTCGAAATGAGACTTCATCTCATTCAGGAAGCGCTCGTTCGGGAAGTACGGATTGACCAGGTAGCAGAAATCGTACAGGCCGTGATAGCGCCAGTAACCGCCGTAGCGGGACAGGTATTTGCGCAGACGCTCCTCACCCTCGGCGAAGATCGACTCTGCGATATCGATATCCTGGATATCATTGATCTCATACCAACGCTCACTCGTAAGGAGCAGGGTGTCGATGACGGGGCGTCCCGGGAAATCCACGACCTTCAACACCGACTCGTAGGTCGCCTCATCGGAAAATGCTGCCACGTGCGCCGCCAAAAACGGCAGGTAGGTCGAACGGATGAAATCGCGGGAAAAACGGTACATGCTGACTGTCTTGTAATAGGAAGCATAGGCATCGGCGCGGAAGGTCTCCGCGCTGACGAACTCCTCGATGCGCGCCTGGGCATCCAGGGTCACCAAAACGCCGTCCATCCAGGGTTCCGGATGCGCGACGAAGGTCACGCAGGGTTTATCCTCCGCGAGCAGGCGTTTAAGAACGGCATCCTCAAACAGGATGTCCGACTCCAGCACCAGGGTGTCGTCCTGCGCCATGCGGTCCGCCGCCAGGCTCAGGGAATACAGGTTGTTCGTCGTCTCGTAACGGTCGTTGTCGATGAACTCGACCGGCGTCTTAACAGACAGCCCCGCCACAAACTCCTTCAACTTATCTTTTTGGTATCCGCACACGATGCAGATGCGCGTAAATCCCTTCGTGTCCAACAGCGAAAGCGCACGCTCGATCAGGGTCACGCCGCCGACCTCGACCATACATTTCGTCTTATCCGCGGTGTGCTTCTTCAATCGTCTGCCCATGCCGGCAGCAAGTAAGATCGCTTGCATAAACTATCCTCATTTCTCTTCTTTTCTTCCGGTTCCGTCGCCGAAATCCAGAATATACGGGTAGTGCGTCTTCCGCTTTTCCTCCGGCGGAAGCTGCATATAGGTGTCCCCGTAGAAGCCGTGGAGCATCTTCTCCATGTCCTTCGGGAACCGAAGCTTTACATTCTCGAACTTCCAGCGTTTCGTCGGGAAGGTGTCCTCTTTGTAAAGCGTATTCCAATGCGGGTTCGTATCGCAGGGATAGCCGAACCGCTTGGTCTTCTTATAGTTGTATTTGGTGCACGCCTTCTTGCAGCGCTTATAAAGCCACTGCGGAGAGATCCGGCACAACACCATCGTGTCGTGGATGACGGCGCAGGCCGCCCAGATCATCTTCGCCTTCAGTCCGCTCTGGTACAGGACCGGGCGGCGAATGCTGCGCAGGATGATCAGTTTGCTCCAGAACCACGCGGTCCACACCTGCTTCTGATAAGCAAAACTGCCGTCCGCGAGGTTATCGAACGCGTACAGATCGAGGAAAATGCCCAGCGGGCAATCCACGTCCATGAACGCGCGTTCCACGAACCGCGTACCGCGGATGCAGAGCCGCGTCGAAGTCAGCGGGAACTTCGGGTCATGCTCAATGTTGAGCACATAGTATTTGTCGCCCATCTCCGCTTCCACGATGCGGATGAACTTCTCGAAATCCGCGCGCGGCAGGCCGATGTCGATGTCGTCGTCCCACGGGATGAAGCCGCCGTGGCGGATGGCGCCGATGCCGGTGCCGGCGAGCGCAAAGTAATGCAGGTGGTTCTTCTCGCAGATGGTCATGAAATCCACCAGGATCTCCAGTTCCATCTTATGGATGCGGTCCAGTTCCGCCTGCTCATAAAATCTGGGTGTATCCATGTTTACTCCTTGTATCCGTTCCGTACCCAAGCCACTGCGTGCTTATAGTCGTTCATCGTGTCGACTTCCTTCGTGCGGATCTCGATCATCTCCAGCGGAAGCAGCGGTGTCAGCATGTCGCAGACGTGGCGGTCGCCCGGCGTGAGACGCGCGGTGCGAACCTGGGCCAGTCCGGTCCACTCGTAGTCGCCCTCCTCGCGGGAGAAACCGACGCCGTAGATCTTGCCGTCCTCGCCTTTCCTTGTGATCATACGCATGGGATTATCCGTGCTGATCACGCCGCCGCAGGCACACTCGGTATCGCTCTCCAGCACGCGCTTAAGGTCGTCCGGGTGGACCAGCAGGTCGCCGTCCAGCGACACGACCATCTCACGGGCGAACGGAAGGGCCAGTGAAAAACTTCCGCCGGTACCGGTGTTCTTATAGTTGTGGTTGAAAACAAACAGGATGTCTTTGCGGAACGAATTGACCATCTCGATCACGCGTTCCATCTGATATCCGACCACGATGCGGATGTCGTCATAGTCTTTCAAAAGCTCGAGCTGGCGAATGATCAGCGGCTTTCCGTCGATGTCGATCAGCGCCTTCGTGGTACCGATCCCGAGCCGCGTACCCATGCCGGCAGCGCTTATAACAATCGTCTTAGGAATTGACATAATTTCTCCTCCGTGTAAACCGCGTGAGTCGCGTTATTGAGTACGGACGGCGCGATCTCGCGCACCCCGCCGAAGCCGATGCCGACCTCTGCGGCGCCGACCATCTCGGCGTCGTTGTTGCCGTCGCCGATCGCAACGAACGGATGCGGCAGCTTCGCGATCGCCTTACCCTTATCGATGACTTCATCGACCGAAACGATCTTATCGTCCGCCACCGTCGCGTGCGAACACAGCACGTGATCTGGCGCAAGGCCCATCGTCTCCATCAGGTCGCAGATCCAGATGTCGAGATTTCCGGTCACCACGTAGCAACGCTCCGCATGCTCGCGGATAAACGCGACCATCTCTTCGTGCACCGGCACGCGGCCGATGATCTCGCGCACCGTCGAGACCGGCACCTGCATCAGGATATTGACGCGCGAGCGGAAACTCTCCTCGAAGGGAAGTTCGCCCGCCATGGTCCTCTCCGTGATCTGACGCATCTTCTCGCCCAGGTCATCCTGCGGCAAATGCTTCGCGATCTCGGGCAGGATCTCCACCTTCGTCACGGTCGCGTCCAGATCAAAACAAAAAATATACTCACTCACCTTTGATATACTCCATCCACTCTTTTAACTTTTTTTCGTAGCCCTGGTCGGACAGTTCGTAGAACACCGTACCCAGGACGTCGTCGGGCAGGTACTGCTGCTCCACGTAATGGTTCGGATAGTCGTGCGCGTACTTATACTCAACGCCGTGTCCGAGCTTCTTCGCTCCTTTGTAATGCGCGTCCTGCAAGTGCGCCGGGATCTGGGCCTGCGGGTGTTTTCCCACATAATCCATGGCAGCAGAGATCGCATTGACCGAGGAATTCGATTTCGGCGCGGTAGCGACATAAGCGGCCGCCTGCGCCAGAATGATCTGGGACTCCGGCATGCCGATGCGTTCGACCGCCTGGGCCGCGGCAACGGCCACCTGCAGAGCCTGCGGGTCCACATTGCCCACGTCCTCGGATGCGCAGATCATGATACGGCGGGCTATAAATTTCACATCCTCGCCGGAATACAACATCCGCGCCAGATAGTAGATCGCGGCGTCCGGATCGGAACCCCGCATACTTTTGATAAATGCGCTGATCGTATCGTAATGGTTGTCGCCGTCCTTATCATAGCGGACCGCGCGCTTCTGCACGCAGCTCTCCATGACGGCGAGGGTCAGGCGGATCTTGCCGTCAGCATCGGGCGCCGTGGACAGGATCGCGAGCTCGATGGCGTTCAGCGCCCGGCGGGCGTCGCCCCCTGCGATGTCCGACAGGAAATGCACCGCATCCGGCTCGATCTCGGCGTTGTAACTGCCCATGCCTTTCTCCCGGTCCGTCACCGCGCGCCGGATGAGGACTTCGATATCCTCACGCGAAAGCGGCTTCAGTTCGAAGATCATGGACCGGGACAGCAACGCCCCGTTCACCTCGAAGAACGGATTTTCCGTAGTCGCGCCGATCAACACGACCGTTCCGTCCTCCACAAAAGGAAGCAGGTAATCCTGCAGTCCCTTGTTGAAGCGGTGAATTTCGTCTATAAAAAGGATAGTCCTACGGCCATACATGCCGTAGGTTTCCTTCGCCTGTTTGGTTATGTCCTCCATGTCCTTTTTGCCGGCCACGGTGGCATTTAACTGCGTGAACTGCGCCTTCGTCGTGTTGGCGATCACGCGGGCCAATGTCGTCTTTCCGGTGCCCGGTGGCCCGTAAAAGATGACAGAACTGAGTTTATCCGTCGTAATGGCGCGGTAGAGCAACATTCCCTTACCCAGGATGTGCTGCTGTCCGACCACCTCATCCAGCGTGGTCGGGCGCATCCGCGACGCCAGCGGCGCCTCCTGCTTCATGGAGGTCTCCCGCATATAATCAAACAGATCCATACGGACCCTCCTTAAAACTTCTCGGTCAATGGGATCTCCGCCCCTCTCATGTCCGTAGCAGGCATCTCCCACGAGATCTCTGCCGAGGGTTCTGCCGAACTCTCCGCAGCGGCCTGCTTCTTATGAACATCCGGCACCAAAACGCAGAGGAACAAGATCAGGATGACGATCACGATCAGACACAATGTCGTCATGACCGCATCCAGCGAAGCCCGAAATGAGATCTTATGCAGCGGCCGGTCTTCATAGGAGATCTTATCCGAGAGTTCTTTGATCTGCTTACCATGTTTCGCCGCCGGGTCTTCCGCCTTATTGGGCGTACTTAAGCGGCGCATGCGCTCTCTTTTTTCCTGCCGAAGCTGCTGCTCGGTCTTCTCTTTGGTCTTCATCTGCTTTCGTTTCCCTGTATGTTACTAATCCATCGTGGTTCCCGTGATGAGCCACGGGCTCGGTTCGGTCTGGAAAACCCCGTCGGATCCCAGCTTCGATACGGTGATCTGGCGGATCTCCATGTCGCGGATCCCCTGACGCTCGAAAATGCCTTTCACCTGAGACAGGATGCCCAGATCCAATGTATAGATGACAAACTGCTGTTTCGGCTGTTTGCGGAGCAGACGCTCCAGGTCGCGCTCGAGGTATTTCGTCGCAACGATAAAGGACAGACGCGGCATCGGCAACGGCGCCAGTTTATCCTCGTCGAAACCTCTGACGATCTCGATATTATGCAGTTTGAACTTCTCAACGTTTTCTTCCATCGAGCGGAACGAGCCGTCGTCGCACTCGATCGCGATCATGGTACCCTCCTGGGCAGCCATGGCTGCCTCGATGGCGATGGTCTCGGCGCTGACGAAATACATGATATCATGCATGTCCACCGACAGCAAGCTCATAATGACCGCACGGATCTCATTGCCCACATAACGGATGGGACCGCGGGCGAAAACTTCGTTTTTGATACCGAAACGCAGGGACTCCCGGGTCTTCTCATTCATAACGAAGATGACCATGGGCTCGGTGACCTTCGTATCCATAAGCTGGGATGCGGTGGTCTTCACGATCTCCCCGCCGGGCGTGAGGCCCTTTGCGTACCACAGGTCATACTCTCCGAGGCCTGCCTCCCAGATCTCATAGAACAGATCCGGCTTGGTATCATTGGCAAATATGATCACGCGTTTATGCGTCTCGATCGTAGATACAACGTTGCGGACCTTGCCGCACAGATTGAGGAGTTTGATCTTTTCCGGGCTGACGTTCATCAGATCCGAGAAAACACCGACCCATGTAAGCATTTGATCGTAACTGTATTCTGCCATAGACGTTTCCTCCTTAAATCTCGACTACCGCGCAGCAGTTCGGGTAATCCACATCGATGCTGCGTCCGTTCATGACCATGTACTTTTTGTCTTCGATCACCTTAAAGCAGGTGACGGAATTCGACACATGGTTCAAACTCAAAAGATACTGCTCGTTCGGCAGCATAACGACCCTCTTCGGAAAATCGCCACTGATCGGGAGCACGAAGCGCTGGTAGAGCAGGCCGTTTTCGGCGTTGCGGTCGAAAAATGCTACCGTGTTGGCGCCTGCATTGGCCGCGATCACGTACCGGCCGCTCGGCGGGATCTCCAGAGCACAAGCCACGGAAAAACTGCTGCCCTTCTTGGGCTGCGTCGAAACCAGCTGCTTAAAGCCGATCACCGGACGCTGGCCGCCGTCCGCGTAGTCATAGACCGCGATGTAGGACTTCTTCTCGGACATGATGTAGAGATGACGTCCGTCCGGAGAAAACTCCATCTTACGCGGGTGCGAGTCGAGCTCGCAGCGCACCACGTCGGCAAAAGAAAGGGTGCCGTCCTGTTGGTCCAGTTTAAAGATCTTGATATGATCCAGTGCCTGCACGACCGCGCAGACATAATTCTCATCCGGAGTGAACTTAACGCAGGTAATGTGCGGGTTGAAATTGCCCTCTACCACGCTGCCGTAGCCCTGCTCGAAGTAAGAATCCGTCACCGGTCCCACGCTTCCGTCCTCATTGATCTTAACCACGGTCAATTTACTGTCATGATAACCCGCAACGATCAGGTAGCGGTTCTTTGAATCCACGTCGATGCTGCAGCCGCGCATGCCGCGGATGCTTCCCGTATTTAAGGGACGCAGGCTTCCGTCCTTCTCTACCGCAAATGCGGCCACACCTTCGTCCACAACGGCATATACAAACTTTCCGTCCCGAGATGCACAGATCGCCGAGCAGTTGTGCACCTCTACGTCTCCTTTTTTCGTCAGGAGCCCCTTTTCGAGGTCCACATCAAACACAGCAATTCCCTTGCTTTTTCCGTAGTTTGTATAGGATCCGATATAAGCTACATATTTCTTATCCATCCACGCTCCTCCATTCTTATTCAAGTATGGGTCTTTTGACATATCATACCACGAAACGGCGGTTTTGTCCATACAATACGGAATTTCCGCCCTCAAAAACGACAAAACGGGGCTGTCATAAGACAGCCCCGTTGCTATCGATATCGTTGTTTACTTTTTGAACAGATTCCCGAGGAGTCCGGTCACTGCATCCAGCGGACTTCCGGAAGATTTCTTTCCGGACGCAGGTTTTTTCGCCGAGCCGGTCTTTCCGGTGGAAGAAGTCTTCTTGCCGGAGGATGCCGGTTTCTTTGCGGACGATGCGGGTTTCTTACCTGAGGAAGGTTTCTTTCCGGAGCCGGACGGCTTCTCGTCCTTCTCTTCTTTCTCATCCTTCGCGGTGTTCGTAGACACGAGTCCCATCAGACCGGAAGTGAGTTTTCCCAGGTCGACCGCGCCCAAAAGCGAGGTGAGCATGCCCAGGTTTAAGCCGCCTGCAACGCCCGAAGAAGCATTGCCCGAGGATGAATTATTGGAACTGTTCGAAGAAGAACCGCCGCCGAGCGAACCGAGCAGCATGGGCGCTGCCGTGCTCAGGATGTTGGACGTCGTATTCTGGCTGACGCCACTGGCCTGCGCCACCTGCTGTGTCGTGGTCTGGTTACCGTTTGCCAGAAGCATGGGCAGGGCAGACGTCAGAACGCTGGTGACATCTTTCTTCGAAGCCTTCGTCTTTTTGCTGACCTGTTTTACCGTATCGTCGGTGATCAGACCGGATAATAAAGCTGAAAGATCCATATATCTCGTCTCCTTTTCCAAGTTCAGATTTATTTAACTTCATTATCCACCGAACCTCATAAAAAGTCAATAAATTTTGCTACTTTTCGTTGAAATAACACTAAATATGATATATAATGGTCATATAGGTAATGAACGGCGGGAAACCGCCGGACGTGAACACAAAATCCAACATGAAGGAGTGTAATCTTATGGCCGAGAAAAAAGAGACCGAAGGCGCTGCAAAGACCACTACAGCAAAGAAAACCACCACTGCTAAGTCTTCCGGCGCTAAAGCTTCCACTGCAAAGGCTGCTGCCGATAAAGCAGAGAAAGTAGTTGAAAAAGCTTCCGAAAAGGCGGAAGCAGTTGCCGAAAAGGCGGAAGAGACCGTAAAGAAAACGACGGCGAAAGCTGCCGAAGAGAAACCCGCTGCAAAAGCATCTTCTGCGAAGTCTTCCAAGACTCCCGAGAAGCCTTACAGCACGGCCGGAGCCATGGAACGCCGGATCGGCGCTATCATCTGCTGGGTACTGGCCATCGCTTGTGAGATCTTCGCGATCTGCCTGTATACCGGTAAGATCGAGATCACATTCATGAACACCATCGTTGCTTTGGTCATCCTCATTGTGGTCGATTTGATCCTGGTCATCATCGGATCCCTGCTTTGGAAGAAAGCAAATCACATTGACCCCGCATCGAAGAAGAATAAAGTTAAATTCTTCCTGTGGAACAACATGGGCGTTCTGGCCTGCATCATCGCTTTCCTGCCTTTCCTGATCATCATCCTTACGGATAAAGAAAACAAGGATCCTCAGATGAAGAAGGTTGCCGGCATCGCCGTTGCGGTCGCACTTGTGATCGGCGTACTGTTCAGCATCGAGTGGAGCCCGATCTCTCAGGAAGAGAAAACCGCTCAGGTTCAGTATTCGGAACATGTATACTACACACAGTGGGGCAAAAAATACCATCTCTATGAAGATTGTTCCCACATCAACAACAGTGACTCCAAGACAGAAGGCACCGTAGAAGAAGCTATCAACCATGGATGCAATGGTGTCTGCAAGACTTGCGCGGGCAAATATGCTGCCGCCAACCCCGGTCAGAGTTATTTTGACATTCAAGACGCTGTCGAAGGCGGAGCAAAATAATATATGAATCGGATCCATAGGATCCTCCGTTTGTCCGACACGGTCAGCAGACCGCATACGCCAGACGGTGATCCTATGGATTTTTATACCCTAATTCAAAGGAGGTAATTCTTATGAAGAGCAAAAAACCAGTTGTGATACGTCTTATCATTCTTACCATCATTCTGGCTATCGCATTTACCGTCGGTTTTATCGGTAAATTCATCGACTTCGATAACATCGACGATATCTTCGGCAACGTAAACGGTGTGAAATTCTTGTATCTCGTATGCATGATCGCCGGCGTTCTCTTTGTCGAGACCCTGCTCGTGCTTCTGCTCGGGCTGTTCAAACCGGAAAACCACCGCGCGCGCTCCGTGCTCTCCATCGTTTCGAGCATGCTGAAGTACGTGACCGCGATCCTGATCCTGTGCTGGGGCTTATCGATCCTCGGAGCCAATGTATCGACGATCGTAGCCAGTGTCGGGATCTTAGCTCTGATCGTAGGTTTCAGCGCAGAGAGCCTGATCTCCGATGTGGTGACCGGTACCTTCATGCTGTTTGAAAATCAGTACAATGTGGGCGACATCGTGGAAGTCGACGGCTTCCGCGGCACCGTTTCAAACATCGGCATCCGCACCACCAGCATCACCGATCCGGGCGGAAACGTAAAGATCATCAACAATTCTGCCATGCAGAACATCCTGAACCGCTCCGATAAGGTTTCCCGCAGCGTCAGCAATATCGGCATTCCTTATGCGACCGATCTCGAGAAACTCGAGGCTTCGATCCCCGCGCTGATGGAGGAGATCTTCGCGAACCACCAGGACATCATGAAAGCAGCTCCGAGATATCTGGGCGTGCAGGAACTGGCCGACAGCAGTGTCGTTCTCCGTTTCGTGGTCGATGTCGATGAAAAAGACATCTACACCGGCATGCGCGTGCTGAACCACGATCTGCTCCTCGGTTTCCGCAAGCTGAGCGTAGAGGTTCCTTTCCCGCAGATGGATGTGCATCTCGACAACAAAAAGTAAGCGGTCGCGATCTCCCATCGAAACCTGAAAGAAGGTGGCAATTATGGAATATACCCGATTACCGGATGAATACAACCTACCACCGGAAGAATACCAACCTGCGCGAGAGATCTGCGAACCGGCCCCCGAATTTCTTTGGAATACGCCCGCCGTTCATCCCGCATCCGCTGCGAAAGATCGCAGGCGACAGCGGGAACTCTTTCGAAAACTATGGGCACCGCTCGCCGCGACTGTCACTACCATTATCATCGTATGGGCATCGTATAACTACGATCTCTTCGGACTCGATTTTCTGGGGAGTGACTCGGGAAAAATAACCCCGCCCCCGGGGATCGATATCGTCGTACCGACGATCCCGGTCGAGACGACGACCGAGCCGGTCGGTCCGGGTGACCCCACGGAGCCGGTGACACAGGAAGCCACAGAGGAACCTACCGAAGCTCCCACGATCGAGCCCACGATCTCGGAGGATGACCTCATGGCATCCCTCCTGCCTTGGTCCGAAGGATCGGTCAATGACGCGGAGGAGATGGTATTATTCCAATACATCATACAGGATTGGGATGGTAATTCATTTACCACATCCCTCTCCGACCCCGACCCGGCCTCCTCAGTCAAAGACTGGTGCAAGGAACGCGGCCTGATCTATAAGATGAAGTTCATGGAGGAACTCGAGCGGAACCGGACCTTCCTCGGCTATAAACTGAGTGAGGACGCGATCACTTCCGGCAGCGGCGACAGCCCCGACCGGCTCGTCCTGCTGGGCGGCACGATCTATGCAGTCTATAAAGAAGTGGTCCGCTACGAAACGCACATCAACAGCCACGGTCCCGGTTATTTTGAGATGGAGGGCGATGCAGCCTTCCCGATCCTCTCGCACCTCGCACCGGATTTTGCCGGTGTCTATACAGATAGCGGAATCCCCGAGGAATACATCCGCATGGTCATCAATGGCGAGTCCTCTTATCGCTATCTTGTGATTGGCGAAACCTGGACTAAGCCTCCATTCAATCACTCTCTGGGCGACGTTCCAGGAGCTTCCTATGACGAGGCGACGAATACATTGACCCTGGAAAACTGCACCGCGGACGTCCTCGATGTCAACCTCATGGGCAATGGCTTCACGGTGAACCTGATCGGTGAAAACCGGATCGGCTTCATCCTCGTTTACGGCTACTACTATGGCGGCAGCATCACATTTACCGGCACCGGCTCTCTCGTGGTCAATGAAGATAAGACCAACGATTTCGGCCTTATGATCGACGCTGAGATAAGCGAAAGCGTACTCATGGTAGATAAGGGCGTGGATCTGGAATTCTACGGATCAAAATATGCGATCGTCATAGCCCGGACCACCATGGAACAGGCGATCTGGTTCCTGGGCAATGAAACCCTTATGTCCGGCGGTGTCCGCCAAAACGGACCGGTCCTCCAATACAACCTTCCGGTATTTGACGAAGACGGGAACCTCGTTATCGAAGATGGTAATATCGTAATGCGCCCTGCCACGATCGACGAATACTCGGAACTGGTAGAGAAGCGCTGCTACGACTACACCGTAGTAACCCCGGACGGAAATCCGGCAACCTCCGTATTCTTCGAACCGCGAAATTAATTAACGTATTTCATCCATTAAAACATGCGGGGGCCCGCTGCATATGCAGCGGGCCCCCGCATGTTTCCTCAATACTGTTGTTCTACACACAGATAAACCAGTTTGTCCAAGTTGAACAAACTGGTTTATTTCAGATCTCGATCAAAATCTCAAACATACCTTTCTCCGCTTCCGCGCGGATCTTGCCGCCCAGCAGTTCGGTGAACTGCTTCGCGATCGCGAGTCCCAGGCCGGAACTGCCGTTGGTGCGGGAAATGTCCGTCGTATAAAACTCATCGAAGACACGAGACACGTCGATCGAATCCGGACAGGGATTGGCAAAACTCAGCCGGTACCCATCTTCGGTCTTCTCGGCGCGGATCGTCAGATCCCCGACGCCGTGTTTCTTCGCATTACCGATCAGATTATCAAAGATACGCATGAGCATCGCATAATTCGAGTCCAGCATCCATTTGCGCCCCTCGCACTGCAGGTCGATCTTACGACCGGCGGCGCAGAAATCGTCGTAGGCATGCGAGACCGCCTCCTCCAGCGCCTGCACCAGGTTCATCGGTTCCTTCTTCGGCGCCTCTCCGCGGGAAATGATCGACGAGAATTCAAAGAACGAATTGATCAGTTCCTCCAGGCGGACCAGGCGGCGCCGAACGATCTCGAGCTCGCGCTCCTTCTCCTCCTCCGACAGGTTCGAGTCCAAAACGAGGTTCATATAGCCCATGGCCGACGTCAGCGGCGTCCGTAGGTCGTGCGAGATATTCGTCAGCATCTGGTCGATCGTATGGCTGCGCCGGGCATACTCCACGCGGATCGTCTGCATGCGGGTCAGGAGGGAATTGACCGTTTTGATCAGGTCCGCCCCGAGCCCGTTCTCCGTGTGCACCAGCTGGTTCGTCGAGGCCCCGATCAGGTCCGAGAGCTGGCGGTCAATGCTTTTCATCTCCTTGCGTTGCTGCAGGAACAACACGAAAAACACGGCGCCCGCTGTAAAGCCGACCGCCGCCAGAAGGATCATGATCACCATAAATATGTCCATAAACCAGCCCTCTTTTCGTATGTTTTTCAAAAATGCGGAAGCATATGCCGAAGAGGACCTTCGGCATATGCCCGCGTCTTATATCCGATCACAGTTCACGTTTTTTGAAAGAACTGTATCCAAGCAGGAAAGTCAGAACCGTAATTGCAACACATGCGATCAGGATGTTCCGATAATACGATCCCATAAAATCGATCCCGCTTCCGATGTTATACATCACCGTGCTGACCTCATACCGAATCACTTTGCTCAGGAAGGAGAAATCCTTCAAGCCCGGAATAGCCATGCAGATACCGAGGATAACCTCGAATAAAAACGGTGCGATGATCATGACCGAGTTGTATGCCGCTCCCTTACGGAACAGGAAAGCAACCGTCACAAATACGCTCAGCAGCATCACGATCAGCGGAAGCTGGCCCATGACCCGGGACATGTAAACTCCGAAATCGGCTCTTCCATAGTCCGAACGGAAGATCGCGTACAGACCGTAAAAACCAACATTTACAACCAGGAAGACCAAAACGCCGTAAACTACGCAGATCACATATTTGTATACAAAGAAGCGCGACTTGCTGATCGCAGAACTGATGGTATTCTTAACGATGTGGTCGGAAAACTCGCCGACCACGATCGAGAACACGGGCATCAACAAAAAGAAATAGAAATTGAAATTACCCATCAAAAACATGATGTCTTTTGTATAGGTCGGCATTTCGTCCGTGTCGATCCCGACTCCCAAGCCGATAGCGCCGATAGTATTTGTAGCAAGATCCAGGATAACGACCAGAAGGATCAGACCCCAGAAAATATAGAAACCTTTGGTTTTTGTGAGGCGGTATTTCTCCGCGCGAATCATGTTGATCATCTTTCTTCCTCCTCGATCACTTTCTTGAAATACTCTTCCAGCGAAATACCGGTCTCGAAGATCTGCGATACCTCGATGCCGCTCTGAACGAGCGAACGGTTCAGGCCGGCGGTCTGCAAGTGCTCATCGTAAATGCGGATCTCCCCATCGTCGATGACCTTGAAGTTCTTGATCTGATGATCCCTCTCGAGGATAACGCAGGTGCCCTTAACATCGTTTACACGAAGGACGGTCGCGCGGCTGCACTCATTGTCCAGTTCCTCTTTCGAGATCTCTTTGAGCACACGTCCGTGGTCAATGATCAGGAAGCGGTTTGCCAAAGCGTAGAGTTCGGAAAGAATGTGGCTGGAAATCATCAGCGTCATGCCTCTCTCGTGTGCCAGCATGTGGAACGTATCACGAAGTTCCGCAATGCCGATCGGGTCCAGACCATTGATCGGCTCATCGAGAACGACGAGGTCCGGATTATCCATGATGGCAAATGCAATGCCGAGGCGTTGCTTCATACCCAGCGAAAAAGTCTTGAATTTCTTATTCTTAGCATCCTGCAGATTAACGAAATCGAGTACCTCGTCGATCTTCGACAGATCTGCGATGCCTTTCTGATAACAATAGTAGCGAAGGTTCTGATAAGCGGTCATGTTCTCGAAGAACGCCGGGTTCTCGATCAGGCAGCCGACACGGCGGCGGATCGATGCGGAGTCCTTTGAAGCCTTTCCGAAGATCTCATAATCGCCGTCGGTCTGGTCGGTCAGACCTGTCAGTATCTTCATGGCCGTCGTCTTGCCGGCTCCATTCCGTCCGATCAGACCGTAGATATCCCCTTGGTAAATGGTCATGTTCGCGTTCTCAAGCGCCGTGAACGAACCATATTTCTTAGTAAGATTATGCGTCTTGATAACTACATCGCGCATGGTGTTTCTTTCCTCCTTAAGTCTCGGCATTGCCGTGTGTTTGTTTCTTACATGTACATCATAACAGCCATGTCTAAACAAACCCTTAAGACAATCCTTAAGAAAGTCTTATGATTGATACCAGGCTCGAAAAGTACCGAACGTGCATGCTTGCATACATAGGACGAAGCGATCCGTAGTATCACACAACTTACTTCTTAAGTCGGTATCCGATGCCCCAAACGGTCTCGATATACTCTTCGTTCGGGTTGCATTCCTTTAACTTCTTGCGCAATTTACTGATATGTACATTCAGCGCGTTATCATCCACGCCATCATCATAATTCCAGATCGAATCATAGATCATACTCTTCGTGCACGTGCGGTTGCGGTTGCGCACGAACAGTTCCAACAGCGCGTACTCGATCGCGGTCAGCTCGGCATCCTTGCCGGCGCACTGCACCGAGTAGTCGTCCGTGTTGATCTCCAGATCCTTAAACGTTAATATGTTTGCCTTTGCGGGCAATGCTGCCTGCCCCGCCGCACGAAGCCGCGCCGTGATACGCGCCAGCAGTTCCTCGTTCTGGAAGGGCTTCGTCACATAATCATCCGCCCCCAGCGACAACAAATCCACTTTCGACATCACATCCGTGATCGCACTCAACACGATCACCGGCGCCTTCGATTTCTCCTTTATCTCTTCCAGGATCTCGCTTCCGTTCTTCCCCGGAAGCATCAGATCCAGCAACGTCAGATCCACGGAAGCATCGCACACCAAAAGCGCCTCCGTCCCGGAGTACGCGCTTACCGTCTCATACCCGTTTTTTGCCAGCAAGATCCGCAGCACATCCTGGATCTGCACATCATCTTCAACGATCAAAATCTTCGGTGACATTCCTTTTCCCTTTTCCTATCTATTATTTGAAATAATAATCGCCTTCTCTATATGCCCCTCCCAAAAATCCGTTGATGAAATATAGAAAATTTGATTGTTTTCGTTTCCATAGTAACTCTCCCCGACTGCCGCCTCCAAAAAGAACCTATTTGATCCGTTGACCTTTTGAAGAATCTTGTCATCGATCGGATCATAAAGATAATACCAGTATTCACCATTCATGGCCCATGAAGCCAATATATAATGATCACTCTGTACCAGATGGCCCACTGGAAATGGCAATTCACGAATCCACTGGCCGGAATAATCATACAAAACACCGGGTTCATCCGCTGCAGAGCATTTCACTATATAACCATCTGCAAAATCATATTCTCCACTCTCAGATGCAGAAAGCGTTTCTGTCAAATCTGTCAACAATCCTTTTGTTATATCGTAATCGAATACCTTCGTATAACTGTGCTGTTTTAAAGCTTTGTAATACCCTTCCATATCCTCCTGAATACTTGGAAGACTTCCATAGGGCACATCCAAGCCGGACGTGCAAAAAAATAAATGATCATTATATTCTTTTAAGTTATGTATCGAAAGGTCATATAAATCATCTTCACAAAACACCTCTTTTTGTTCACTTCCATCTAATGGGATCATTATGATCACGACTTTACGTCTGTCCAGAGGTTCTCCGATCCACCAACTATGTTCCCCGTTCTCATCTATCTGTTCAATCATTTCATTTGAATAGGTAAAACTTCGAAAATAGTTAGTAGATGTATATATCTCCTGAACAAAAGATAGTGAATCCGGAAGTTTCAGTTCTGATACTGTCCGTCGGTTTTCCCCTTTAAGATCTGCCCGAACCAGATTTGGATAATCAAAAAAGAAACAGCAGTCCTTTTGAAAGGCTATTGTTTTACCACCGAGGTCGAATGCCATACAAAAGTCGGATATCAATTCTCCTGTAACAAAATCATATTGCGGAGGCTTATGTTCACATCCCGGATCAAAGCAATAGTAATTGCTCTGTCCTGTCGATACATCAAAAAAATGGAGTGAAACGCGACCCTGATCCGAATGCTCCTGAAACAAGGCATATTTCTCGGCAAATGTATTGCAAGAATACTCATAATATAACACTTTGTCACTTTTTGCATTTGGTTCAACTACCGCTGTCGAAGGTGAGCCAATTGAGGAGTCGGCAGCAGCCGATCCGACTTCTTTACTTTCATCGACCTGCCCGCTTGATTTACATCCTAATAAATCAAGGCACAGCACCAATATAAGCATAATCCGACATGATTTATCCATCTTCTGACCTTTCATTCTATTCCTTGCAGATCGTGAGTCCGCACTGTCCTGCGGCAAATGAGAGGTCCACATAGTAACCGTCTGCATGGTATGCGTTGTAGGTATAAACGGCAACGCCATACGTAGTCTGGTCCTCTTCTTCCGCATCGATCGTAAAACCGCAGGCCTTCAGTTTTGCAGCGTAAGCTCGGATCTGGTCGACTGTGACATTTTGGAACGCCGCGGTGAACTCATCCTCGGAGGTGTTTGCGGCCAGGATCGGGAAGTCGGGCTTCGGGATCAGGCGCGTGAACGCATTGTCCGGCCAGTTCCCGCCGTACTGCACGACGTTGCCATCCTCCGTCTTCACGTTCCAGGTTCCATCTGCATTCTGGACGAAGTCCACGCCATCGCCACCCTTTATGGTCATACGGCCGTCTTCATCAAACGAAACGTCATAGCCTTCAGCCTTGGCCGCAGCGATGATCTCCTGCTTTGCCGAAGCATCCAGCTGCCCCCATACCGTGTTGCTCGAGCCGTTCCCGGCCACGATGGCCGAAAAATCCGGCAGGTTCGCCGCCGTATGGGCCGGAGCCGCCTCGGTAGCGTCGTTATCTGCGCTCTTCGTAGTCTCTGCGCCGCGATCCACACGCGTGAGCGGCGGATCATCATCCACCGTTGCCGCCGTGGTATTTCCGCCTTTGTCGGCGCCGCCGTTGCAGGCGGTCAATGCCAGCATCGCCGCGAGCAGACCCGCTGATATGGAATATCTTATCTTCTTCATAGATCATCCCTCATACTAAATCACTTGGTGAAATCGATCCGGATCACAGGATTGACATCGACCGGCGCAAAGACCGTACCCGAATCCTGCGCAAAATCATTGACATCATCCACCTGCTCCTCAACCTTTCCCTTATACTCGACGCGCGAGGAAGAGATCATGGTCATCTTCGAAAGATCGAACGCATCGATCTTGATCTCGGTATAACCGACGCCGCCGATGGCAGCCGCCGAGTCGTCTCTCCATTCCATGATGCGGTTGAGCATAAAGGACGTATCATCCTTTAAGAGTTCCGCAGTGCCCCTGACTATCACCTTTCCCTTTGTCTCGTCCACGTGAAGCGTCATTTTAGCCTCCACCGAACGCCGCAGGACCGACACGGTCTGGGCTTCATCCCGGATCTTTTGGTAAGCGCCATACGAATAGAGCACGCTCTTTACCTGTGCAAATCCCGGCGTATCCTCCAGATGCGTCTCTAACGGGGAAATGTCTTCCTTATCAAACTCCAGCGAGATGGTCCCGGTATAATCGCCGGCCATTCCCGCGCTGCCGTTAACTAATTCACCTTTCACCGTCAGCCGCATGGTATTCTTCGGAATGCCCCAGATGGTGCACTCATACTTCTGCGTAGTCTGCGGGAATTTGATCTTCCAAACATTCTGGCTGTCGTTTTTTTCGGCCAGCGCGACCGCCTTACGACTGCAGGTCGCGTAGAAATCGTTCGCGACCTCGAGGGTTTTTTCCACTCCGGACAGGAACTCCTCAAACTGCTGTTCGCCTTCTTTCAGGCCTTTTGCGGTGATTGCCGTCGAAACGACCGAGCCGAGGATAGGAACCGCCTTCGCGCCTGCCTTCGTGACCCTTCCGGCCACCTTACCGGCTTTCAGCGTGACCTCCATCGACTTCTCCACCGCCATCTGTGCCGCGGTGATACTGTTCGAAGTCACCGCCGGCAAAACATCATCCTTCTTAAAACATGCATAGACATCGCCGGGGGTGATCGGTACTCCCGGGATCGTGATGATCGAGAGTAAAGCCTCCAGGCTCTGCTCTCCCCAAACCGCCGTCGCCCGGTTTTGCAACTGATGCGCAAGCTGGTTGATCGCGACGACCTGCTCGACCGACAGGTTCTTTTCGGTCAATGTCTCGCGGATGATCTCATTCAGTTCTTTCATGCTCAGGCCGAACTCGCCCGACAGTTCGCCGGTGAATGTCAGGTCTCCGAGTTTCAGTTCCACCGGATGTTTCTCGGTCCCGCCGGTCTTCTGCGTGATACGGTCATAATCGATGCCGTAGATGATGTCAAAGCGATCCGTTTCGACATCCGCCGAAGCCGTGAAAACAAACAGCAGGGAAAGTGTGAATACCAATACGATCGGAAGGATCTTCTTTATCTTCTTCATGGCTCCACCTCCATTTCCTCGCCGGCTTTCAGGAACGAGCGGCGCAGTTCGAGAAGTTTTTCATCCTCGGGAAATATAGCCAAGCCTTCGTCGACGTAGCTTCCGGCCAGCGGAAGATCCTGCGCGATCAAAGCACAGGCTGCGGCATTTCTCCAGACATCGGCCGAAAAAGGATCGGCTTTCAACGCCAGGCGCGCATACTCCAGCGCCTTTGAATAATCTTCCGCGTCAACGCTTTCGGCAGAAAGGCCGAGCAGGTAGTCCGTGTGGTACAGATAACGGTCCCACTCATGGCCCGTAAGGTCGGGCGTGTACGCCGTATAGATCTTCTCTTCGAGGTCGCGCAGACGATCCCGCAACGTGTACAGGTCCGCGACCTCCATCTTCTTCAGGTAATAGAAATCCAAGCCCTCGTCGGGAAACGCGGGCATGATGGAAGCGATCGAATAGGGCTTGAGGCTTTCCTCATATTGCCCCTGGATCTCGAGCAGAAGCCCTTCGAAATAGCTGGTATACGGGGAGGCGTAGTTGATCTCGGCGATCGTGTCCCAGCCGGAGTACCGGCTGTCGGCCGTGAAGCTCGCGATCGTGTCGCCCTCGCCCTTCAGCCACAGGATGTACTCGACCGCATAGCGCAGCGCGCTCGTCGAAGCCCCGGCAAATGAATAGTAGTATTCGCCGGTGGCCTGCAGACCCAGCTGTGCAGTCTTATCGCCGCGCTCCTTGATGCTGCTCATGAGAGCCATGAAATCATCACACGAGGTCGCGGTCTCCGAGCCCGCATTGCCCCCGCTTCCGTTCGCCGTGCCGGCCTGCGCGGCGTCCGCCGTGATAGCCTCCGGCGTGTCGGCTCCCTTGCCGCACGCGCACAGTGTGGCCGCCAAGGCCAGCGCCAGCAAAGATGACAAAACTCTTCCGGTCAATGTACTGCCCCCTTTCCTGATCACCTATATACATCTGAAGAATAGTATTGAGAGGTGGTCAAATCGTAGTTATCCGTCACATTTCTCCCGTTCTCATCGAGGATCCTCGCTCGGATCGTATGATTACCGACTACACCCAGACTGTATACAAGATCGTAGTCCGACTCCGAGTCATCGCGATATACTTCAAGCGTATGTCCGGGCGCCAAAGAACCGTCCGAAATGCTCCACTGCATGCGATGCATGCCCGTGCCTGTAGTTTCTTTGTCAAAATCGCCATATACGGCAATCGAGAGCGGTCTGGGCAGAACACTGTACGCCGGTGAAGTATAGCCGACCACGTACAGATCCGTGACATCCCGTCCCGCAGAATCGGTGATCCGGATTGCCTCCATCGGTATTTCAAAATCGTATACTCCGACATTCCGGTACACCTCATTATCTTCTACCATGACCGGTTGGATCGTGATCTTATCGCCGTCACGAAGCCGGCCGTAGCGCAAATATCCGTTCAGGACCTTCGAACCGGCTCTCTGACCGTCATATACTTTAACAAAATCCTCGTACATAACGGAGACCTCCAGATACTCATCGTCGTCCTCCTCCTGATACTCGCCGCCGCCGAGCATACCGCCGGACATTCCGCCGGAATATCCGGGCTGACCGGTGACCTCGACCGGAATCCATCCCGAACCTTCAATGTATACTTCCACCCATGCGTGTCCGCGGTTCGTCGACACGGTGGTCCATCTGCCTGGACGTCCCTGCTGCATAAATCCGAGGACAACCCGCGCGGGGATGCCATACGCACGATACATTAAGGTCGCCGCCGCCGCATAATGCTGACAGATACCTTTTTTACTCTTTTTCAGGAAATACAGCACCATGTCCTCATCTTCCGGGAAGGTGCCGAAATCAAAGGAATATTCTGCCGCGTTTTGGATATAATCGGCTATGTCCTCGATGAGGGAATCGCTGTTCGAAAGGCCGGCGTTTTCACCCAGTCTCAATAACTCTTGTTTCACATCCTCCGGGACATCCAGATAGTTCGAATATACAAAACACTTATACTCTGCCTCCCGGGAGTCATTACTGGTCGGAATACTCTGACCATAACTGTAGAAATACGTTTCGCAGGTATATCTTCCGGTCTCTCCGCCGGCCATTGCGCCACCGGACATGAAATACGGGTAGACGGGATGGTCAATGGCCAGATCCGCTATTCTCACAACATCACGGTAGCCGGTCCCATTGCTCAGGATCGCATTGCCCACCAGATAGTCACACCACGGTTTGTAATCTTCCTCTCCTTCGGATTTCTGAAAACCGCTTCCGTTATATACGCCGTACGAAAACTCCTTAAAGTAATAATCGCGGTTGCTCTGAGCGTAAAAAGAGAACACTTTCTGCGCATTATTCTGCTGTCCGCCAAACCGGAAGTCTCCCATGGAACCGGAAAACTCCGAGCCATCCCGAGATATTTGGAAGCCGTCCTCGCTCGCGGTTGAGATCAAGCCCTGACCACTGCCGCCACTGCCGTTTCCGCCTCCGCTGCCGCCGCTTCCGCTTCCACCACTGCCGCCACTGCCGTTTCCGCCTCCGCTGATGTTCGCTGTCACTTTCAGTTTTCCTAATACCGTGGCAATGTCATAGTACCGGGTGACATCTCCATGCTCGTCATTCGTCACTTTGATCGTATCCAAATCGTTCGGTACCGTACCCGGATTCACGATCGATCCGGTACATCTCGTGGACAATGTATCCCCCTCGGCAACCCCCGCTCCGGAAACCGTAAAATTCGGGTTCGTCAGCGCAACACCGTCATATTTTTTTGTTGCCGATCCGCTGGTCAGAGTGATCTGCCGCGGCAACAGTTTCAGTTCTCCGTCCTTATAATCGATATAGTATTGATCCGTGACTTCGTTTCCGTCTTCATCCCGGATGACTCCGTCGACGATGCGGTTAACGGCAAACAGATCCCCTTTTGCTGCATCGGGATAAGATTTGCAATGGAACTCCGCCGTGTGTCCGGGCTTAAGCGCTCCGGATACGATGGTCCATTCATCATAATTTCTAAACGACTCAATATCTCCGTCATAGGTCATGGTGCGACTTCCGGCAGCGACCGTGATTCTTTCATGAGCGTCCCGGATCGACGCCGTTTTTTTCGGGATACGATAGCAGTCCGAAGCGTCCGTTCCGTCCGAATGAAGGATCACAAATTCATCCAGATAATAGATCAGATCCGAACCTTTCTCCTCCGTCTGCACTTTTACGCTCTTCAAGTAGTCGTCGTATTCCAGCCCGCCGATCTCGTAATCATCCTCTGAGACTGTCACGGTATACACTTCTCCCAGGGTAGAGAGGTCCGTAAGGCGAATATCGAGCTCCTTCGGAAGGATCTGGAACTTCTTGATGCCGCTGTCGTTTTTGATCCCAACGACCGAAACCGAATGGGCGCGCACTTCGTATTCTCCGACCAGAAGCGGTACTTCGGTGCTCCATTCTGCATCCTCAGCGCCCGCCGGCCGAAACTCATACGTCGTTTCACCGATCGCGGAAAAACCCGACGAAGGATCCGGCTTCTCTCCGTATACCACGGAATTGCACTTCAGGGCACGATAACGGAAGCCGACGAGAAAGAAAAACGCCAAAAAAACCGACACTACGATCACGACTATGATCGTGATCTTCTTCACCTTTTTCAGGATCCGTGCCAACCGTTCCATTTTCTGTTCATACTCTGTATACATGTCTGCCTCCCACGGCGGTGTTCACCCGCCCGTTTCTTCCCCGAAACAGTCTATCTCACGCACATTCCGTGCGACCTGTCAATCCGTCAGTACCAAAGTTCCGTACAGGAAAGATATCTGGTAACAGCCGGTCTTATCCTTATAGTTCTTTGAGTTATGGATCTCATAGTAACTTTCGGTGTTGTCGAATGTTCCGATCTCTTCATCGTACCCTGTGTTGTTCTGCTGCCGAGTCACGATCCTCAGTTCATCGCCTTCCAGCAGAGTCCCGCCGACCAGACTCCAGTCATCCTGGATCGGAGGATCATAATACGGCCGGGTGATATCGTGCGTCCGAACGGTCAGTCTTCGGGGGGTGATCGTCAAAAGTCCCGTATTTAACGTGATATCGTACAGATTCGTTACATCCTTTCCGTCCTCATCCGTAATGGTCGCCTGGATCGTATTTCTGCAGAAGCCTACTTCCCGGATGCTTCCGACGGCCTGCACCTGAAGTTTATGTCCCTCTGCTACGCCGCCCTCTACGATCCGGCAATCGGAATTGCTAAGTTCCTGCCCGTCGTACTCTTTGGTTTCTGATCCGGAGGAGATCACCAGATAGCCCTGCCGGATCGTCAGCTTTCCGAAAGTCAGTTCAATCTCATAGTTATCCGAGACATCCGTCCCTTCGGGATCGGTGATACGTATTTGATATGTATTCTGGTAAATGCCGACCCGGGTAGGCTCGTTGAATTCGTAGGCTTCCCACGTATTGCCACCATATACACGTCCGTTGACCAAATATACCTTATGTTGAACCAGCGGTTTTCCGTCCCAGACTTTCTCCCCGTCCTCACTGAGGAACGTCAGTTTACGGCGTTCCACGATCAGGTCGCCGAACTCCGTTTTGATCGAATATTGGTCCGTAACATCCAAACCGGAAGAATCTACGACCTTGATCATGGCGACGTTCTCGCTCTTCCCGATCTCGGTTTGACTTCCGCGCGTCTCCACGATCAATTCATGTTCCTTCGACAGTTCTCCGGATACCAGGAACCATCGTGAACTCGTCAGCGGTGTTCCGTCATAGGTTTTTTCGGAAGATCCGGTGCGGATGAGCAGTTCGGTCTTGCGGTAATGGAAACTGCCCGTCGCCGCCAGAATGGTCAGCAGGATCATCACGGCAGCGGTCAATACACCTATAAAACAGATCAGATTAAAGGAAAAATGTTTCTTCATAGCTCCCCCTACGATGCCGACTGGCCCAGGAAATGCAGATAGCTCCGGCACAGCGGCATAGAATCGATCCCGAACAGTTCGTCCAGTTTCTGTAACAGGTCCTTTCTGGCTTTGGATACCACGATCGGATTCTGTCCTTCGAGTCTACGTAATACCTTCTTCACCAGGAAATCATCGAGTGCATCTTCCTCGGTCCCGCCGCAGGCCACATAGACGGCAACGTACTCCTCCATCTGCTTGCGGATACGATTGCCGTAGGTGATGTGATAATTGTCCATGAGATACCGGTCGATCTCCAGCATCTTTCTGCGGTTACGCGAAGTCATGATAAACGTCTTTTTGACCCAGTCCGTGATCATACGGAATGAGGCGAACGAGATCCTCTCACTGCCTTCAAACTTAGCGCTAAAAGGCTTCGCTTTTTTATCGAGGTTCATGACCATCGCGCGGTCGTATACCTTATCCGAAATGGCAAATGTCGAGTCGTCGTTGTTCGCCGTACCGATGAACCAGACATTTTCCGGGATCCGAAGGCGACCGTTCTCAAACAGCACGGGATCTTTCTCCCAACGATCCGAGGTGATCTCCAGATAACGCGAATCCGGGTTCAGTTCCATCAGCGACAGGAAATCGGCGAAATAATACTCCACACGAGCGATGTTCATTTCATCCAAAACAATGATATTGATGTCCTTCGAGTAGCAGGCCTCATACAGTTTCTTTAAAAGCAGGCTCTCGGTAAATTGCTTTGTAAACTCATTAAAATATCCGATGACGTCCGCGCGTTCCTTCCACATGGGCTGCACGGAGATCACGGTCGACGGGTTCCCCAGGAAATCGCCAAACGCCGTCGCCAGGGATGTTTTTCCGGTTCCGGACAGACCCTGCATGATCATCAGGCGGGAGACTGCCATACCGGACACGAATTTGCGAATGTCCTCTTCTTCGTAGTACAGATGCAGTTTTGACGCGGCAAATGCACGGAAGTCCGAGCAGACCTTAAGCAGCGGAAACGCGCCGGTCTCCGCCTTCGGCAGCTGATGTTCAGCTGCATCATCGATCGCGCACAGCGCGTGAAAACGCAGGCCGTCCTTCTGTTTGTTTTTCCTTCTGCGTTTTTTTCCGTTCCAAAGATAGCCGCGCCCCTCCTTCAGCATGTGAAGCGTCAGACCGATCATGATGATCGGCAACAGCAGGGCAAAGATCACCGTAAGGAAAACCGTTTCCGAGCGCAGCAGTGTGCCGGTCCCGAATATATCCGCCAGGTTTTTCCCGTTCGAAAAACTCGACCCGAGAATGATCATTACGGAGCACACGCCGGCCACTGAAGCAAATATAACGAATCGCCAGAACCAGACGACTCTGTCTTTCTTTTCTTCCATCCGGGCTTACCCCCTTTTCCAAAGAATACGTTTGCGGATCTTGCGTTTTGCAACACCCCATTTGCTCTCAAAAAACCGGTCAAACGCGGCTTTTTCCTTCTCGAGTTCCAGAAACTCTTCCCTCTCCGTCATGTCGGCCTCAGGCTTCTTCACGCCGTACTCCTCCAACATTCCGATAATGCGTGCCTCCAACAGGCGGCAACGTTCCTGCTCCGCCGTCAGATCCTCCTGCGCTTTATCCAGTTTCGCCTGCAGCTCTTCCTGCTGCATGGCATTTTCTTTTTTCGTATCCGAAAGTTTCTGTCTCAGTTCATCCGTTTCGGCCCGTCCCTGGTCTACCTCACCCAGAAGAGAACCAAACCGAACATCCATGGCTTCCGCCGCGCTTTGATAGTTAGCCACTTCCCCCTGAAGTTTACGGATCTGCTCTTCTTTTTCCTCGCCAATCGCCACCGATTCAGTGAGCAGCTCCAGGAATTCCTCTTGTGAGATCTGCCCTGCCTTCTTTCCGCGGAAAATAGCCTCCAGGCGCTTCTCGCGTTGTTTTTTCGCCTCAGCCGCCCGACGTTCCTCCTCCTGAGCGTAACGCTCTTGCAAAGACTGCATCAGATCTTTTGTGTACACATCATACAAATAGGCGGTGTACATGGACATCTCGACGGCGGAATGCTGCAGCGCAGGCGGGAACGGTGTGACCACCTTCTCGTGCCGCTCGAGCGAAAAACCTTCCTCCGTGTAGCAACTCAGATAATCATACAGCGCGACCACTTCTTTGAAATGTTTATCCATGCGCAGAACGTTCGTCCGCGTGATGGGAGCCTGCACCATCGGCGCCTGCGCCACATTTTTCATAAGCGGCATGGACAGGAGCACACCGATCGCCGCAGCCGTTGATTCCAACCGCGCCAGGATCCCCTCATTATCCTCGCTGATCATACCGGCAGTCATGTCGCTGTAATTCAGTTCCATACGGATCGGACCGTCCGCCGTAAGAACGGCTTTGCGAAACTCCATCTCGGAGCGGCATTCCTTTCGTGCCTGCGAGATCTTATAGTATCGGTAATCCACGAAATCACGCGTGTAACATAGGATCATGTAGAGCACGCGGTTCTCGTAGATGGCATAATTGCTCTCATTTTCAAAAACATTCAGTTTATCGGGGATCAGATCCTCCCCTTCTTCCGGCACATGGGTGATCATCTCGCTGTGCCTGGACAGGTGTTCGACCGAAGTACGGGAGATCTTGCGAACACGCTCGATTGGTGTGACATTGCCCTCCGTCTTTATGAACTGACGGTCCTCGCGGATCGCGGCCTCCAAATGTGGCAATGCGTCCTCGATCCGTTCGATCCAGGCCCGGTCAATGCTCACATCATACGTGACCGACAACAGTTTCTCCGTCTCGGTCCCGCTGCGCGCGAAAAGGTCGCGGAGTTTTCTCTCCGCGTCATCCGCCGGCATTTCTGCGTCATTCAGTTGTTTGGCAAACTGCCGGGCTGCCCGGTAATACCGGTCCATTTGATTCTGACTCATAACCGGCCCCCTTTTACATAGCGAGGCGGCGCAGCCGCTCCAGGCTTTCTCTGCAGAGTGTCATATTCTCCAGGCCAAAGGTCGTCTCAAATATATTCTCCAGTGCATCCATCGAGTAGCGAAGTACCACGGGGCTCAGACCGTCCAGCTTACGCAGGACCTTCTTTGCGATCATATCATCGACCGCTTCCAGCTCCGTGCCGCCGCACGCGATATACACGGGAATGTATTCCTCCATCTGGCGGCGGATACGGTTACCATAGGTAATGTGATACTGTGACGTGAGGAATTCGTCGACCTTTCGGATCTTCTCGTTCATTTCCTCGGACAGGCTGTATTCTTTTTTCGCCGCCTCGACCAGTTTCTTAAAATGCGAGAATGAGATCTTGTCTCCATCCGTCCGGACCGGCTCAAAGATCTCAGCCTTGCGATCCAGGTTCATCAACATCGCACGGTCGTAAACCTTATCCGAAATGGCAAATGTTGAGTCGTCGTTGTTTGCCGTTCCGATAAACCATGCATTTTCCGGAATGCGAAGCATACCGCGGTTCAGAAGCTTCGGGTCGTCGTCCCAGGTATCGGAAACGACCTCCAGATAGCGGTTGGATGGGCTCAACTCCATCTGCGACAAAAAGTCCGCAAAATAGTATTCCACACGGGCAATGTTCATCTCGTCGAGCACGATCACGTAGATCTCGTCGGTGTAACGCGCCTCATATAATTTCTTAAGAAGCGTTCCCTCACTGAAACGCTTCGTGAACTCATTGAAATAACCGATGATGTCGGAACGTTCCTTCCACATGGGCTGCACGGGGATGACCGTCGAAGGGTTTTGCAGATAGCTGCCGAACGCCGTCGCCATCGAAGTCTTACCGGTACCGGACAGGCCCTGCATGACCATAAGGTGGGAAACGCCGAGGCCTGCGATGAATTTACGGATATCCTCCTCGCTGTAAAACAGGCCCAAGGCAGACGCCGCGTAATTACGAAAGTGTTTGCAGATGAGCGGCAGGGTGATATCCTGATCATACCGGGGCGCAACATATCTCGCAGCAGCGCGATCCAACTGGACCAGCGTATGGAAACGGGATGTGATATCATCATCGTCTTTGATGTCCAGAGCTCCGGTGAAGGTCTCTTCCTTTATTTCGGGTTCGGTTTCTTCCCCGTCGGCCTTTTCTTCTTTCTTAGTCGGCACTTTTGCCTGCTTTTTTTCTGTCGTCAAATACAAGACCGAGATGATCATCGCGGCAATGCTGCCGAACAGCAATACAAAATATAACATCATGGCCACCCGGGAAGACAGAATGGACCAGAGCAGGCCAAAAAACGATCCGCAAAGCATTTTATTATACGGGTTCATATTTTCCTCCATCGACAGTTTGATTCTCCGTTGCCGGTGTTTCGGTCTCGACCGGCGCCGGCTTATATTGCTCCAGGTAATCCCGACAGAGCGGCATATACCGTCCTTTGAACAGTTCATCGAAAGCCTCGCTCATAACGCTCAAGCCGCTTCGGGAGATCTTTCGGGCGATCCGCAGGAACAAATTCTGGTACAGAGCATAATCCAATGCCTCATCCGGTTCTGCTCCGACCGCGAGCAGGCAGGTGCATGTACTCTCTATGTTTTTGATCGTCAGGTGACGTTCCGGCATGAACCAGCTCCCGGTATAATGGCTAAGAAGCGCATCCACCCGTTTCCAATCTTCCTCCGGAAAGAAGATCTCTTCCTCCGTCTCACGCAGGATCCCGCGAAATGTTTCCCGGTTGATCCCTCCATACGGCCGTCGGTCGGCTTGGGTTTGCCGGGATAGTTTTATCACCAGACCGACGTGCTTCGGAACGGAAGCGTCTGCCGGGAGATAATCGGGGGCAATATCGGCGCTCCCCGGAAAGCTGGCGCAAAAGAATTCGGAAAGCGCCCTCGACGCTCTCTTAAGCAATGTCGGTTCGTTCTCTTTGGTATCGACGATCCTTACGCCGCCGCAGCAAGTATAAGTTGCCAGGATCTTTCCGACATCCTTGATATCGATCGCTACGCCTTCCTGGTTTAAACAGCTCTGAAGGCGGGCCGCGAGCATCGGCATCGTTTCACCGGGGATCGTTTCTGCCGAGCGCACCTCGACCAGACGGTTCTGCGCAGAAGGAAACGCGCCAAAGCCCATCTGCATCTGATCACCCTCCGACGGCACAACTTCCGGTTTCAGAAGGTCGTCCGTAGCATATGCACGTTTGCGCAGCAGTTCTTCCCTGCTGTCCGGCATCGTCGGCACATTCACCGGAACGTTCATCGGTATATGCTTTTGTTTTTTCTTTCGGATGATATGAAGGATCAGCGCCATCAAGAGCGCACCGAGGAGAAGACCCCCGACACCCCAGAGGATCGGGCTGCTCAGCGAACTTTCCTCCTCATCTTCATAATCATCGTACCACCATGGTGTATACGTATACACAGCCTCATAACTATTAGTCATTTTCATTTCCTCATCATATTGATCAAACAGTATAATAAAAGGACCGTCGTCCCGCCCCATGGAGCCGAGGATAACTGTCCTTAAGGGCTTGTGAAGCCGGTTTATGATCTCGTGCGGGTAACAGGACTTGAACCTGCACACCTTGCGGTACAAGAACCTAAATCTTGCGTGTCTGCCAATTCCACCATACCCGCGAGACTACCATTTTTATTTTATCACGCGCGCGGGACGCGCGTCAAGTAAAATGAAGGTTTTGGGCATATATTCCGAACATTTTCCGAAATAATCAGACAGCATAAAAAGCCCGCAGACCCGCATGGATTGTACATTTTCGAATACATTGTACATTCATGTACTTTGTATACAAATAAATACATAAACTCCCTTGACTTGCGAAAATCAACTTCCTATAATGTACTCAGATGCAAGAGACTAGGCCTACGCGGCCTACTTACAATCCTCACGTCCATGAGGAAAAATATATTTTCATCAGGAGGCAAATCATGAGAGAAGAATGGACAGGTTTTGTCGGCGGCACATGGGAAAAGCAGGTCAATGTGCGCGACTTCATCCAGCGGAATTACACACCTTACACAGGTGATGAGTCATTCCTTTGCGGCCCCACAGACGCAACCAAGACATTGTGGGCACAGGTTTTGGAACTTTCCAAGAAAGAAAGAGAAGCAGGCGGTGTTCTGGATATGGACACCAAAGTTGTTTCCACACTTACCTCTCACGCAGCAGGTTATCTGAACAAAGATCTCGAGAAGATCGTTGGTTTCCAGACAGATGCTCCTTTCAAAAGAGCTCTGATGCCTTACGGCGGTATCCGTATGGCTATGAAGGCTTGCTCCGACAACGGCTATGAGGTAGACCCTGAGATCGTTGAGTTCTTCACTGTTCACAGAAAGACACACAACGCAGGTGTATTTGATGTTTATACCGATGAGATGCGTGTGGCTCGTACCAACCACATCATCACAGGTCTTCCGGATGCTTACGGCCGTGGCCGTATCATCGGCGACTATCGTCGTGTAGCTCTTTACGGTATCGATCGTCTGATCGAGGATAAGAAGGAGCAGAAGAACCTTTGCGGTTCCATCATGCTTCCCGATGTTATCCGTGACCGCGAAGAGATCGCTGAGCAGATCCGTGCTCTGGGCGAGTTGAAGAAGATGGCTGCCATCTATGGCTGCGATATCTCCAAGCCCGCTAAGAACGTACAGGAAGCTATCCAGGCCACCTACTTCGGTTACCTTGGCGCTGTTAAGGAGCAGAACGGTGCCGCTATGAGCTTGGGTCGTACAGCTACTTTCCTGGATTGCTATGCAGAGCGTGACCTTGCTAACGGTACATTTACCGAGTCTGAGATTCAGGAGTTCATTGACCACTTCGTAATGAAGCTTCGTCTCATCAAGTTCGCTCGTACACCGGAGTACAACAGCATTTTCGCCGGTGATCCCGTTTGGGTAACCGAGTCCCTCGGTGGTATGGGTGTTGACGGACGTCCGCTCGTTTCCAAGATGTCCTTCCGTTTCCTGAATACTCTTGATAACCTCGGAACCGCTCCGGAACCGAACATGACGGTTCTGTGGTCCCCGAGACTTCCCGAGAACTGGAAGAAGTACTGTGCTAAGATGTCCATCAAGACCTCTTCCATCCAGTACGAGAACGATGACGTTATGCGTCCTCTTCACGGTGATGACTATGCGATCGCTTGCTGCGTATCTTCCATGGTCGTTGGTAAGGAAATGCAGTTCTTCGGTGCACGTGCTAACCTCGCTAAGTGCCTCCTGTACGCTATGAACGGTGGTATCGATGAGATCACAAAGGTTCAGGTAGGTCCTAAGTATCGTCCGATCACTTCCGAGTACCTGGATTACGATGAGGTTATGGCTGTATACGATGACATGATGAAGTGGCAGGCTTCCCTGTATGTTAATACATTGAACGTTATCCACTACATGCATGATAAGTACTGCTACGAGAGACTTCAGATGGCTCTTCATGACAAAGAAGTTAAGAGATATTTCGCAACCGGTATCGCAGGTCTGTCTGTAGTAGCTGACTCCCTGTCCGCTATCAAGTACGCTAAGGTTAAGGCGATCCGTGATGAGGACGGCCTGATCGTAGATTTCGAGACCGAGGGCGAGTTCCCGAAGTACGGTAACAACGACGATCGTGTTGACTCCATCGCTTGTGAGATCGTTACCAGATTTATGAACTATGTTCGTAGCAACCCGGTTTACAGAAACGGTGTTCCGACCACTTCCATCCTTACCATCACTTCCAACGTATCTTATGGTAAGAACACAGGTAACACACCTGACGGAAGAAAGAAGGGCCAGCCTTTCGCACCCGGTGCTAACCCGATGCACGGCCGTGATAAGAAGGGTGCTGCAGCATCCCTCGCATCCGTAGCTAAGCTGCCGTTCCGTGACTCTCAGGATGGTATCTCCAATACCTTCTCCATCATCCCGAACGCTCTTGGTAAGGAAGACGCCGTATTCATGGGCGACCTGGACATTGACCTTGAAACTGTAAAATAATTCATGCCTTAGGAGGTGAAGTTTATGGCTGATCCGACAAAGAAGCAAGGGGAAGACATCGTTGCCATGCTGACTCGTTCATGGCAGGCGGCGGTGGACGCATGAACATCGACGCGCGTGAGGCATCTGAGAACTCCGAGCTCAATGTTCAGAATGAGAAGTTTTTTGGTTGTTCTGTGGTGGGAGGCCGGAAAATGGCCTGCCAGACCCCTACCCTTATGGAGGGGCTCGATATTGACGAAAACGAATAGGAGGTAATTACTATGGCAAATGCAAATGCTCAGCAGGTAAATAACCTGATCAACTTGCTCGACGGTTACGTTGAGAAAGGCGGATATCATCTTAATGTTAACGTATTGAACCGTGAGACTCTGTTGGATGCTCAGGCACATCCCGAGAACTATCCTCAGCTCACCATCCGTGTATCCGGATATGCTGTTAACTTCATCAAATTGACCAAGAATCAGCAGGATGAGGTTATTTCCAGAACATTCCACGAGAGTCTGTGATCTACAGGCTGCCCGCAACCTGTAATGCGGGTTTAGGATACAGTTAAAGGAAGCAGCCTCCAAAGCTTTGGAGGCTGCTTTTTTTCTACATCAGCTGTGGGGGCGCAAGTCCCCCCACACGGAGGGTTGCATATGATAGGACGTATTCATTCCACAGAGACGTTCGGTACCGTGGACGGCCCCGGTATCCGCTACGTAGTGTTTATGCAAGGCTGCCCCATGCGATGCATGTACTGCCACAATCCGGACACCTGGACCATCGGCGCCGGCCGCGAGGTCACGGTAGATGATCTGATGACGGAGTACGACGGCTGCAAAGAGTTTTATACCGGCGGCGGTATCACCGTGACCGGCGGCGAGCCTTTGATGCAGATCGAGTTCCTGACCGAGTTTTTCACCACGGCGAAACTGCGCGGCATCCACACGTGCATCGATACCTCGGGCATCGTGTTCAACCGTCAGAGTCCCGAGTTCATGGAGAAGATCGACAAACTCCTGGCGCTGACCGACCTCGTCATGCTGGACATCAAACACATCAACAACGAGGAACACCTGAAGCTCTGCAAACAGCCGAACACCAACATCCTCGATTTTGCAAAGTATTTAAGCGAGATCAATAAGGCTGTCTGGCTGCGTCACGTTGTCGTTCCGGGCATCACGGACGATCCCACCTACCTCGCGCAGTTGGGCGAGTTCCTCGCGACCCTGAACAACATCCGCGCGCTCGACGTACTGCCCTACCACACGATGGGCGTGGTAAAGTACGAGAAGCTCGGCTATGATTATCCGCTGAAGGGTGTTCCGCCGCTTTCGAAAGCAGAAGCGATAAAGGCGCGCGATATTATATTTGCCGCCTGGAAGAAGCGCCGTCAGGAGCTTAAGGCAGAGGGTAAAGCCTGATCGTTGTGTGTATACTCAGTTAGCCTACGCTAACTCGACGCATATCTTTGATTATTTCGCGAAATATATTGACAATTTCTTAACTATCCCTTATACTGAGGGTGTAAGTATTAAAAAAAGGAGGTTTCTACTTATGGCATTTAAGATTTCTGACGCTTGCATCAGCTGTGGAACCTGCGAGGCTGCTTGCCCCGTTGCAGCTATCTGCGAAGGCAATGGCAAATTCGAGATCAAATCCGATGTTTGCATCGACTGCGGTACCTGCGCAGGTGCTTGCCCGGTATCTGCTATTGAGCCGGAAGAGTAAAGACTTCAATTAAGACAGATAAATAGCAAGACAAAAAGCCCGCCCGGTTTGGTTAGCAAACCGGGCGGTTTTTGTATGTTTATCCGTTGTGCTGTTGCTCTCTCTTCTCGAGGTTTGCAAACTTCGTGCGATCCGCGAGCCATGCGAGGTGCACGGTATCCGTTGGACCGTTACGCTGTTTCGCCACGATGACCTCGGCCAGGCCGGGATCCGACTCTTTATTATAGTAGTTGTCGCGGTACAGGAACATAACTACATCGGCATCCTGCTCGATGGCACCGGACTCACGCAGATCCGACAGCATGGGCCGGTGGTCCGTTCGTGTCTCGCAGGCACGTGACAACTGGGACAATGCGATCACGGGCACCTTCAGTTCTCTGGCCAGTGCTTTCAGCGAACGCGAGATCTCGGAGATCTCCTGCTGGCGGCTGTCCGAGGAACGTCCGCTGCCGCTCATGAGCTGCAGGTAGTCGATGATGATGAGCTGCAGGTTTTTTTCCAGTTTATACTTTCGAGCCTTCGACCGAAGTTCATTGACCGTGATACCGGGAGTATCGTCAATGATCAGGTTCGCCTTCGCAATGCGGTTCGTCGCCTCTACGATGTCATACCAGTCCGTGTCGCTCAGTTTACCGGTACGAAGTTTCTGGGAGTCGACGCCGGACTCCATGGAAAGCAGACGGTTACCCAACTGCGCGGCCGACATTTCCAAACTGAAGATCGCCACGGAATAATTCTTCCGGACGGCAGCATACTGCGCCACATTCAGCACGAAGGCCGTCTTACCCATGGAAGGACGGGCCGCCATCAGGATCAGGTCAGAATTCTGCAGGCCGGTGGTCATGTAATCCAGATCGGTAAATCCGGTCGGAATACCGGTCACGGTGGAACTGCTTTTGGAAGCATTCTCGATCTTCTCGATGACTTCCATCATAACGTCGTTGATCGGCTTTCCGTCGCTCGTATCGCGGCTCTGGAGGAAGGAAAATACGTCTTTCTCCGTGCGTGCCAGGATCTCATCCAGAGAGGTCTGACCGCCATAGCAGACCGAAGACAACTCTTCGTTGATCTTGATCAAACGGCGCATCATGGACTTCTCGTACACGATCTGCGCATATTGGGCAATATTGACCGAACTCGATACGGTGTACAGGATGTCGCGAAGCGCATCCAAAGAAAGCATCTCCTCCGGAAAATCCTTCTGGCGAAGATGGTTCTGCAAAGTAACGATATCTACGCTCTCATCCGGGATCTCGCCGGAATCGTGCATGGCAACAATGGTGTCAAACATGACACCATACTGCTTGTTATAAAAATCCGAAGATCTCAGTTTATCGGTGGCGGTGGTGATCGCGTCCCGGCTCATCAGCATGGAACCGATGACCGCGCGCTCCGCCTCGTTATTTGCCGGAATGACCCGTTTGATGATATCCTCTTCCATACCGCTCCTTTGCCACAGGCAGTCGGGGCTGCCTCTTGATCTGCTTTAAGAAGGCCCGCGACCGAGTCAATGATCTCAGCCTTCCGTCACCTTCACGGTAAGCTGGCCGGTCACGTTTTTGTGGAGTTTGATCGGTACGATCACGGTGCCGACCATACGGATGGGCTCATCCAGCTGCATCTTCTTTTTATCGATGTCCAGGCCCAGCTGCTTCTTAGCTTCCGCAGCGATCTCCTTCGTAGATACGGAGCCGAACACACGGCCGCCCTCGCCGCACTTCACGGGGATAGTTACGATCTTGCCCTCGAAGGAAGCCGCCTGCTTGCGCGCCTCTTCCTCGCGCTCCTCTTCTTCTTTCGCCGCGCGGAACTTCTGCGCCGCTAGGTCCGTCAGGTTTTTATTATTTGCCTCGATACCGACCTTCTTCGGCAGGAGGAAGTTGCGGGCGTACCCGTCATTTACCTTAACGATCTCACCCTTTTTACCCAGGGCTTTTACATCCTGTAACAATATGATCTCCATTGATTAAATCTCTCCATTCTCCCGCATCTGACATACGGTGTTTTTCACCAGATCGTACGCGCTGTCAATGCTGATGCCTGAAAGCTGTGCTCCGGCTACGCTCATATGGCCGCCGCCGCCCAGTTTCTCCATGATGACCTGTACATTCACCTCATCGATGGAACGCGCGCTGATGTAGATCTTTCCGTTGAAATCCGCCAGGACGAAGCTGGCCTGGATCCCGCGGATATTCAGTAATTCATTGGCCGCCTGGGCCGCTACGACGTTCAGGTTATCGCAGCCTGCGCCTGCGCAGATACCAATGGTAAAATTCTCGCAGAATACTTCCGCATGGTTAATGGTGTTCGCGCGGATCTTGTACTCTTTCATGTCATCGCGGAACATCTTGCGCACACGGGTCACGTCCGCGCCGCTGCGGCGCAGGAAAGCAGCCGCCTCAAAGGTACGGATACCGGTCTTATTGATGAAATTATTGGTATCCATCACGATACCGGAATACAAAGCGTCCGCGTCGAGCGGCTTGATCTTCAGATCCTCGGCATAATACTGCAGGATCTCCGCAACCATTTCACAGGCAGAAGAAGCATAGGGCTCGATGTAGGACAGCACCGCGTTCTCCACGCGCTCGTCGGTCTGGCGATGGTGGTCCAGGATGACCACGTTTTTCACCGCATTGACCAGCTGAGGACACTCGGTGTAGCTGGGACGGTTGACATCCACGATCACGAGGACGGTGTCGCCGCCCGCCATAGCCAGAGCCTCTTCCGACTTAATGAAGAGGTTCGGCTCATAGTCGGGATTATCCGTAAAACGGTCGATCAGCGGCTTCTCAGCGGGGCCTACGCGCTCCAGGACAATGTATGCGCGCTTACCGGAATGTTTCGCCGCGCGATACACACCGATCGCCGCGCCGATACAGTCGACGTCGCTGAAATGATGGCCCATGATCAGGACCTTTTCCTTCGTCTCGATCAGTTCACGCAGGGCATGTGCCTTTACACGCGCCTTAACACGCGTGGTCTTCTCGAGTGTATGCGTCTTGCCGCCAAAATATTCGACGGACTTACCGTTCTTAACTACGGCCTGATCGCCGCCGCGGCCCAACGCCAGATCGATCGCCGTGCGTGCGTACTCGTAATTCTGGATCGCGGACTCACCGTTGATGCCGACACCGATACTGATGGTGACCGACATGTCGTTGCCGATATTGACCGATTTTGCCTCTTCCAAAACAGAGAAGCGGTTCTCCTTCATCGCCGGCAGATATTCCATCGTGCCGATGTAGAGGTATTTGTCTTTCTCCAGTTTGCGGAGAATGCCGTGGTATTCCGAGAAATACTGGTTGATCTTACGGTCTACGAGAGCCACCAGCAGGGACTTACGCACGTCCTCCAGGTTCTCCAGCGCTTCCTCGTAGTTATCCATGTAGATCAGCGCAACGACCTGTTTGTTGTCCTGGTAGAGTTTCCGCGTCTGCAGGATCTCAGTCGTATCATAGAGATAGATCGCGAACAGTTCGATGTCCGCCCGATCCACGTCGCGCGTCATCTCGTCCATCAGGTTCGTCATCTCGATCCGATGTGCCGTCAGGTGATAATTGCGTTCCTCACGCACTACATCCGCCTCGGTCTCGTCCTCACCGTCGTGCGGCAACAAATGGCCATCCTCGGTGCCAAACAGGGAAAACAACGTTTTTTTCTTGAACTCTTTATCATTGACCAGACCGGAAAATGCCCGGTTCGCCCAGAGGAACCGGCCCTTCTCGTCGCACATCGCATAAGGCACCTTCATATCGGTAAGAAGGTTCTTCTGGATCTGCGCATAGTCCGATCCATATTCGATCAGATCCTTCAGCAAAGTTTTGCGCCGGTACATATAGAAGAATATGCACGCCGCGATGTACAGCACGATCACTCCGCTCACGATGTAACCGCTGCGGCGATCCGTCAAATATACGAAGACATTTGCGATGATCAAGACCAGACACATCCAAATGGGCCACTGAAGGCTGGCATAAAAACCGCGCTTCAGATTATGTTTTCGCATCTGCATTCACATACCCCCTAGGTACTGACAAAAGTCTCTGTGATTACGAAGTGTTTCAAACCTGCGCCGGCGGGCGGACCCGCGGGCACCATACCAGTGTTAGTATACCACTTTTCCGCAAAAAAATAAAGCACTTTCATTTTCCCGCGGGCAATGCACTCCCTGGGGTGTATATACTCAGGGCGGCCGGGGTGCGATCCCTCCGGGCAGGTTCCCTGCGCCGGAAAAACTGTCGTGCGTCTCACAGCCGGATTCAGGGATCCCGCTTCGAACTTCGGAGTTTTCCTGATGAAAACTCCTCGTCTAGCGCTCCGGCCGGTCTTGTGGACCGTCCTCCGTCCCTGATCCGGCAGTTCACGCGCAACGTTTTTCCAAGGCTCGCTCACATGCCCGTCGAGGATCGCCCCCAGCCGCCCCGCTCTACTCCAGGGATTGCACACGGGAAAATATACCAAAAAGGCAAAAAGAATGCTTCATCCAAATCCAAGTAAGACTCGCTCGTGGATATCTGAGCCTCACTTCAACAATGAAATCAGGCCGTCAAAAACTCCCCCGACTGCAAACGCCTTCCTCGGCGGGCGAACCCGTGCCGATCGCGCCGTGCGGCTTTTGAGAGGCCATGTGAACGAGCGTTGAAAAACACCCCAAATGAGGAGGAGAAACCGAGGCAAAAACCATGTCGTCCAAGACTGGTTTTTGCGGCCGACGAGGGGTTCCCATCAAGGGAACGCCGAAGTTCGAGCCGGGCCCTCAGGTTTCTCCTCCGAAAGAGGGGCTTGTTTTTCAGCGCAGTGAACCTGCCCACGCAAAAGCCGTGCGGCGCGGTGACCCTCACCGAGTTCGCTGCAAAAAAGAAGCGGGCGACTGCGTCTGCAGTCGCCCGTTTGCTCTCAAACATATGTTAACGCGTGATCCGCGCTCAGATTATTCTACCGTGTAAGGTAACAAAGCAACGTGTCTTGCTCTCTTAACAGCGATGGTCAGAGCTCTCTGATGCTTTGCGCAAGTACCGGTAATTCTTCTGGGAAGGATCTTGCCTCTCTCAGAAACATACTTCTTTAATCTTGCTACATCCTTGTAGTCGATGGGCGTTGTATCGCCGCAGAATACGCAAACTTTCTTCTTTCTGCGGATACCGCTTCTTCTGGGTTTCGAAGCGTCTGCCTTATCGGTCTTATTGTATGCCATTATAGTTGCCTCCTTAAAAATTCATCGGTTTTAATTGAACGGTAATCCTTCGTCATCTACGCCATCCGGAATGTTCATGAAACCTTCCTGAGATGCTGCGGCACCGGTATCAAACGATGCGGAAGCATTTGAAGGAGCGGGACGGGACTCGGTATATCCGCCGCCGTTTCCGGCTGCTGCGGCTTTACTCTCCGCGAACTCAATGTCCTCGGCAACTACATCGGTAGTATATACGCGCTGGCCATCACGATTGGTGTAACTTCCGGTCTGAATACGTCCGGTAAGAATAACCTTGGTTCCCTGATGGAGATATTTCTCCGCGAACTCACCCTGGCGGTCAAAAGCAACACATCCGATGAAATCGGCGGTCTGCTCCTGCCCGTTGTTATCGTTGGAACGGCCTCTGCGGCGATCTACGGCCAATGTAAATCTGGCAATCGCCATCTGTCTCTCGCCCTGAGAATATGTAACATTCGGATCCTTGGTCAAACGACCTACTAAAATAACCTTATTCATAAATTACCTCCCGCCTGTACCGTAAACAGGCTTGTGGCAGTCCAGCCTTACTGAACTTCTTTCTTTACGCAAAGGAATCTAAGCACGGATTCCATCAAACGAACCCGGTTCTCAACCTGAGCGGGGCAATCTGCCGGAGCTTCAAAGTTGATGATGCTGTAGTATGCTTCTCTCATCTTCTGAATCTCGTAAGCGAGCTTCTTTTTACCCCAGTCATCCACACTTTCAACGGTGCCGCCGAAACGTGTGATATACTTCTGGACTTTCTCGAGAGCAGCAGTTCTTTCCTCATCTTCGAGCTTTGCGCTGACAACTACAATCATTTCGTATTTGCTCATGCGTTCTGTACCTCCTTTTGGTCTCTGGCCCCTTTCTGCGCCCTGTACGAATGCGGATCGCACGATCCGTAAAACGTCCCAAACGCTAAGGAGCAAGGAAATAAATAATATATCACGAATCGAGATTATACCATAGATACGCAAGGATTGCAAGCACTTTTTTTATTTCTCGCCCGACTCCTTTTTCTTCTCTTTCGGCATGCGCAAATTCTTCTCCACGAGCTTCCGCGGCACCATGATCTGGCGTCCGCAGCCCATGCATTTCAAACGGAAGTCCATGCCCACGCGCAGGATCTGCCATTCATTGGCCCCACAAGGATGCCCTCTTTTCAAAACTATGATCTCACCGACCTGAAACTCCATATAACCTTCCTTTTTGCGGATCACTCCGTTTTTCCTTCCACGATCTCCAGCGCTTCTTTCATGACCTGACCGATGGGCCTGCGGATGATAAGATCCGCGATGCTGTCGCGAGAGGTCGCGTCGCGGTTGATCAGCACGATCTTATTTCCGCGGAAATAATTGATGAGTCCTGCGGCCGGATACACTGCCAGGGAAGTCCCGCCGATGACCAGCACCTTCGCTCTGCGAATGTGTGACACCGAACGGTCAATGACATACGAATCCAATCCTTCCTCATAAAGTACGACATCCGGTTTGATCGTGCCGCCGCATTTCTCACATTTCGGCACGCCCGTGCTGTTGATGATCGCATCCAGTCCGTAAAACTGTCGGCACTTCATGCAGTAGTTGCGATGCACGCTTCCGTGCAGCTCCAGCACCTCTTTGCTGCCCGCTTTCTGGTGCAGGCCGTCTATATTCTGGGTAATGACCGCCTTCACGATGCCCATCTCCTCCAGCCGCGCCAACGATGTGTGCGCAGGGTTCGGCTCTGCATCCTTAAAGATCATCTTATCGCGATAGAAACGGTAGAATTCCTCCGTGTGCGCATGGAAATAGGTCGCGCTGAGGATCGTCTCCGGCGGCACGCTGTACGACTGGTTGTATAAGCCGTCAACACTGCGGAAATCCGGGATCTTACTCTCTGTGGAAACGCCGGCGCCTCCGAAGAAGACCACATCCCCGTATTCTTTCATCCATTCGGCAAATTGTTTCACTTGTTCATCCATGGCTTACGCCTCCTCTCGATCAAATCTGAAGGAATCCTTTCGCGAGCGGTACGCTCCGAAATCCTCCCCATATCACGCATTTTCACTATAAGTATCATATCACAAAACGATCCCGTTCGCAATCAAAGGGTCTGAAAAATCATTTTCCGAGAAGGAAAAAATATGATTTTTGCAAAAAATAGTTAAATAAGGGGTTGACAAAACCCCTCAAATCGTCTACTATTAGACTATAAATGATTTTCAAAAATCACCCGGCAGAGGCAGTGCGAACCAATCCTCGCCGAAAAACAAACAACACAATAACATGAATGGAGAAATTGCTATGAAAAAAAGCGGAAAGAAAAGCGCACCCGAGAAGAGTGCATTGATCGAAAACCTGAAAAAAGGTATGACCGAACTGTTGGTTCTGAATGCATTGGATATTCGTCCCATGTACATCTACGAACTGATCCAGGAAGTTAATGTTGACGTCCCCGAGAAGTGCCGCATCGCATATCCTTATGCTGCATTCTATCGTCTGATCGAAGCTAAGTGCATTACCGAGTCCGGTAAGAAGAACGCTGATGATCGTCTTCGCACCTACTACAAGATCACCGAGAAGGGCCGCAAGCGCCTTAAGACCATGAAGGACGATTATGCACTGTATGTTAGCGCTATCGACAGCATTATGAAGCGCTCCGAGCAGTTAAAGAACGCATAATATAGAACTATTCTTATTTAAGATTTGGCATAAATGCGCAGGAGATCTTCTCCTGCGCATTTTTTTAACTTTATTCCGTTTAGGACGACTTTGAAAAATTGAAGAGCCCCGCGGCCTTTCGGCTGCGGGGCTCTTCGATATCTTATCCGGATATGGATTATTCTTCGTCTTCTTTCTTCTTGCCTTTTGCAACCGCGAGCGCGCAACCTGCTGCGGAAACAAGCGCCAACATTGCCCAAGGCGTAACCTCGGTCGGATCGCCGGTCTTCGCACCCGAAGCATTGGGTGTCCAGATCGCATAGAATGTGGTATCCGACGAGATCTGATAGGTGTCTCCGCCGTTGTAGGTTGCGGAGCCGTCGCTCGTCAGCGACCAGCCGGTGAACGTATATCCGTCACGTGAAGGGATATCCCTTACGATCGTTACGGAGGAGCCGGACTCGTACGTATTCGAGTCGACCGGAGCCGTGCCGGCAGCGCCGTTCAGGTCATACTTAACGGTAAATGTGGAAGAAGCATTGTTCTCAAATACAGCGTACAGAATGATGTTCTTGCCGTCGATCGTTACAGTATCGCCGTTCTGAAGCAGGTTAGAGGTATCCGCAGGATCTGTGGTCCAGCCCTTGAATGTCTTGCCTTCAACTACCGGGATATCCTTAACGACTACTGCCTTCTCGCCGTTGCGATATTTCTTCTCATCCTTCGGAGTCGATGAAGCACCGTCAGCGCTGTAGTCCACCGTGTAGACCGGAGTCCAAACCGCATAGAAGGTGAGGTCGCTGCCGTTGATCTTAGTCGTCTGGCCGCCGGCCAGAAGGACCAGTGTAGCGGCATTCGGATCGAGTGTCCAGCCGTCCAGCACAAAGCCGTCCTTCACAGGAACATCCGATGTCACGATCACAGTCGCTCCGTCCACGTATTCGGTCGTGTCGACCGGTGCGGGAGAACCGCCCTGAGGATCGTAGGTGACCTTAAACAGTACTACGACCTGCGTATTCGGATCGGCCTTCCATACCGCGGTAAATGTTACACCGTGGCCTTGGATCGTTGTTGTATCGCCGTTCTTCAGGAGCTTCGCGTCAGGATCGGAAGGATCGAGTGTCCAGCCTTGGAAGATATATCCGGTCTTAACAGGCTCATCTGCGGGTACGGTCACTGTATCGCCGTCTTTATACTCTTTTACATCGGCAGGTTCTCCGGAACCGCCGTTCGGATCATAAACCACCTTGTAGGTAGGAAGAGCCTCCCAAACCGCATACAGTGTGGTGTCTGCGGTGATCACGAAGGCGCTGCCCTCCGTGTAAGTTACCATTGTATCGGAAGCAGTCGTAGCCCAACCCTTGAATACATAGCCGGTGCGCGCGATCTCGCCTGCGCCGAGTACAGTCACGGTCTCACCGGACTCGTACGGGTTGTTGAGGTCTTTCTGCGTTCCGGTTGCATCGTCCGCGTTCTTATTGTAGATCACCACATAATTCGGTGTCCAGATCGCGGTAAATGTAATGTTATCGCTCTGGATCGTCGTGGTGTCTCCGCCTTTCAGAAGTTTTGCGTTCGGATCGGCAGGATCCATGGACCAACCCACAAATGTGAAGCCGTCTTTCGCCGGTACATCATCGGTCACGATCACGGTCGCTCCGTCCACATATTCGGTCGTATCCTCCGGTGTCGGAACTCCGCCCGTCGGATCGTAGGTAACTGCATAAACAACGATCGGCTGCGAATTGATCTTCGACCAGACAGCGGTAAATGTAATGTCTTTTCCGTTGACAGTGACAGTGTCGCCGACCTGATAGAGAGGCGCGTCCGGATCGGAAGGATCGGTGCTCCAGCCCTTGAAATCGAAGCCCTTCTTTGAAGGCACATCCGACGGAACGGTAACTTTGTCGCCGTCATAATACCGATTATCGTCACTCGGTTCACCGGAGCCGCCGTTCGGATCATAGCCTACAACGTAGTACTTCTTCCAAACTGCGTACAGATCGGTATCCTTCGTGATGGTAAATGTGTCATCCGCCTTGAACTCGACCTCACCTGCGGTCGCCTTCGCCGCATCGGTGTTCCAGCCCAGGAATGAATAGCCGGAACGAACGATCGAACTGGATCCGAGCACGGTCACGGTCTCGCCGGACTCATACGGATTGTTGATATCCTTTTGGGTTCCGGTTGCATCGTCCGCGTTCTTGTAGTAGGTTACGTTGTAGTTCGGTGTCCAAACCGCGATAAATGTGATATCGCTGCCCTGGATCTTTGTAGTTTTATCGCCCGCTTTCAGAACAGGCTTTGTGGAGTCGGTCGGATCCTGTGACCATCCGGCAAATGTGAAGCCTTCTTTCACAGGAAGCTCAGATGTGATGGTCACGGTCGCACCGTCCGCATATTCGGTCGTATCCTCCGGAGTCGGAACACCGCCGTCCGGATCATAGCCTACAGTGTAGTATTTCTTCCAAACAGCGTACAGGTCGGTATCCTTTGTGATCGTAAATGTATCGGCAGGATCATAGCTTGCATCTACGGTGCCGGCCTTTGCATCTTTCTCGCTCGGGTTCCAGCCTCTGAATACATAGCCATTTGCTTTCATCGTGCCCTGGCCCAATACCGTAACATTGGTCCCCTCATAATAAGGGTTGTTAACGTCGTTCGGCGCTGCGGTTGCAGTGGAAAGCGTCTCATGATAGGTTACTGTATATGTGGGCAATTTCTTCCATACCGCATACAGGTCTGTGTCCTTTGTGATCGTGAATGTATCGGCAGGATCGTAAGCGGAATCAACCGTTCCTGCTTTCGCTGCCGCTTCATCCGGGTTCCAGCCCAGGAATGCATAGCCATCCGCCTTCATGGTGCCCTGATCCAGTATGGTCACAGTTGAGTTCTCATAATACGGGCTGTCTGAATCTACCGGTGCGGCAGAAGCCTCTTTCAGCATTTCATGGTAGGTCACCGAATAGGTCGGAATAGGCTTCCATACCGCATACAATATGGTATCATCATTGATCTCAAAACATAATCCCGGAGCGTAGGCAGGATCAGCATTGCCCGACAGCGCGCCCCCTTTATCCGTATTCCATCCGAGGAAGTTATAGCCTTCGGCAACCATGGTGCCCTGATCCAGCACGGTCACGGGCGCGCCTTTTCTATATGGATTATTCGCATCCACCGGCTCAGATCCGCCGGTGAGTGTGATCGGGGATACATAAGTGACGCTGACCTTCGGCTGCCATACGGCATACAGATCGGTATCCTTCGTGATCGTAAAACTATCGGAAGGGTCATAATTTGTATCCACCTTACCCTTTTTAGCCTCAGCTTCGATCGGGTTCCATCCGATGAAATCGTAAGCATCGGAAACCATCGTGCCCTGGCCGAGAACGGTTACATTCGCCCCCTTCAGATACGGGCTGTTTGCATCCACCGGCGCAGATCCGCTCGTAAGCGTGATCACCGGGTGATAGGTCACCTTCACGTAAGGCGTCCATACAGCGTACAGATCGGTATCCTTCGTGATCTTAAATGTATCGGCAGGATCATAATTCGGATCAGTTTTTCCTTCCTTCGCCTGTTTCTCATTCGGGTTCCAGCCTGCGAACTTGTAACCATCCGCAACCATCGTACCCGCATCCGAAACCGTAACGGTTTCATCTGCCAAATAACCGGTCGTATCGGTCGGAACCGTGCCGCCCGTAAGCGTAACGGTCGGATGATAGGTTACCTTATACAAAGGCTGAGAATACCATAACGCATAGAGATCCGTATCTGCCTGGATCTCGAACTTCTGTCCGGGTTTGAATTCGATCTCGCCCTTCTGAGCTGCTTCTTTATTCGTGTTCCAACCGTTGAATGTAAAATTGGAGGGAGCCTGCATCGTGCTGTCATCCAGGACAGTCACCTTCGCCCCGCCGTAATATAAGTTGTTATCCTTCGGCGCATTTCCGCCGGCCAGTTCAATTACTTCGTGGTACGTTACCTTATACTGCGGAAGTTTCTCCCAAACCGCATACAGGTCAGTGTTCTTTGTGATCTTGAATGTATCGGCAGGGTCGTAGTTAGTATCTACGGTGCCGGCTTTCGCTGCATTTTCATCCGGGTTCCAACCCAGGAATTTGTAGCCTTCCGCTTTCATCGCGCCCGCGCCGAGCACGGTTACGGTCGAGTTCTTCAGATACGGGCTCTTGGCGTCCACCGGTGCCTTAGTCGCAGCATCGATCGTCTTATGGTAGGTCACGGTATACTTCGGAATCTTCGCCCATACAGCGTACAGATCCATATCCTTCGTGATCGTAAATGTATCTGCAGGATCGTAGTTTGTATCTACGGTGCCGGTCTTCGCAGCGGCTTCATCCGGGTTCCAACCCAGGAACTCGTAACCGGTAGCCGCCATCGTACCCTGATCGAGAACGGTTACGGTCGTGCCTTTGTAGTACGGGCTCTTGGAGTCTGTCTGCGAGCCTGTTGCTTCCGCGATCGTCTTATGGTAAGTCACCGTATACTGAGGAAGTTTCTCCCAGTTCGCATACAGTGTCTTATCGGAATTCATCTTGATGGTATCGCCCGCCTTATAGGTAGGTTTGGTATCCGATGCATTTTCCGACCAACCGAGGAACTTGTATCCGTCCCTGCGCCAGTTTCCGGGCGTAGAGGTATCGTTGTTATTCTTGACCGTAGCCGGCTTATTGTATTCATAAACCGTAGCATCCGTCACTGCGGTATCGCCGCTTCCGAGATATGCATCGTCGGCATTTTTATCATATGTGAGCTTGTAGAGCTTCAGACCGGGAATGCTCTTCGGCAGGAAGTCGCTTCTGTGGCACTCGCCCTGATACGTAGCTACATTCTTTCCGATCACGGTTCCGTTCGAAGCGTGCGCGCGGATCGTAGCCGCCGGAGCCAGCAGAACACCCATGGTGTAACCGGATGTGGTGATCTGTCCGCGATAGAGTTTATCGCTCGCGCTCGAATCGTAGAAGTTCCAGATAATGTTGGTTCCGTTGTAGACGGTGGATTCGTTATTGGCCACCAGTTCACCGTCGATAAAACGGTATTTTACGTCATGGACCATATTGTAGTCGGTTTCGCCGGCCAGATCGACATTGATGATCACGACCTGGTTCGCGGAAACGACCTGATATGTCTTTCCGTCTTTATCTGTCAACTGACCCTGTGACTGAATATCAATGAGGTGGAAATCCTTACGGATACTTCCGGCTTTACTTGTATCCAGATCTTTAGCAGTCAATGAAAGGACCGTAACGCCGTTGCCCACGGTCAATGTACATACCTGGCCGTCTCCCTCGATCACATCGGCACGTGTTTTATGCCGGTTCCCCCGGAAATCGACCAGTTTCTGGGATAAACGCTCAAAGTGAGCAAATTCCTTTTCGAAATCGATGAAAGCTACGTTGGGATTTTCATAAAGTACATTTGTGAAATCATCCGCCAATTGCTTACCGTTGATTTTTCTCTTATCACTACTCAAAACGGTACTGTCCCCGTCAACAACGAGCAGGTGACCATTACCCTTAATGCCCATGTACTGGCTGTCAGATTTCGCGTCGCCTATGTAACTGATCAAACGATAGTTGCCGTTCGGGATCACATAGCCCAAGGCCTGCATTCCGTTCATAACGAACGAACCGCCGGCGGTGTCGATCAAAGTATTCAACGTCGGGGCAGCGATATTTCCGTTCGTGTGTGTTCCGATGGTAGCGCTTTCCTTTCCGAAGAGCAAGAAGTGCTGTGCAGCGCCGAGAATATCATCTTCGCTGTACTCCGGCAGATCATAGTACGAAACATTGATCGTACTATCGTCCCCGGGCGCAGTCGGATAATCCGCTGCATACGTTTCCCGGTTAGTCAACTTGATGCCGGTCACGATCAGCACGACCGACATAAAGAGTGCCACAATCCTTTTCAAATTCCTTCTGTTCATGAAAAACCTCCTATACGACCCGGTGCTTATGAACATTTTCATCCGGCGTCGGATAAACCCCCCGCCGCCATTCTTCCATGTCCTTAGGCATATACACATGTGCCTGTCAGATGCATCGTGTATTTTTTAATAATACCATATTCAGACATCATAATCAAGAGATGGCCTCGTTTTTTCGCGTTTTTTCCGTTTCTGGAGCGAGCGACGGGAATCGAACCCGCGTCACAACCTTGGGAAGGTCGGGTTCTACCATTGAACCACGCTCGCATACCTCTATTATACTCTAATCTTTCTCAGATCCATCCGAAATGTCTGCAGGCA
>JAFZPG010000054.1 GCA_017550425.1 Lachnospiraceae bacterium
CGGAGAGAGACTCTTTCCTGGATGACCTCTTCAGTCGCCTGTCCGAAGATGAAAAGCAGACCCTTTCCGATCTTTTGGATAAACTGCTTGACAAAGAATAATAATTCACTCGTCACACGATAAACGAGAGGCTGCCGTGACCCGGCAGCCTCTCGTTGTTTTTCAGGGACTGCCGCCCCCTATGCAGTCGATTATCCGGTTGACACAAAGTGCCGAAAATGGTACATTTTTGATGTAAAGGATTCTGATAAACGGATCTAATAAATGAACAAATGAACAGAGGTTATAAAATGAACAGAAGGCAAATTATTTTCGTTTTGATGTTTTGTTTCGTCCTTGCATTGACAGCATGTGGTAAGGACAACAAAGATGCAGTTACTACTCCGGCGGAGTCGAAAACGGAGACGACGACAGAGGTCGCAAAGACGACCGAGGTCGTAACAACGACGGAAGCAGCAAAGACGACAGAGGCCGTAACAACGACGGAAGCAGCAAAAACAACCGAGGCCGTACCGACCATAGAGGAGGCGAAGCCTACGGAGACGCAGGGCAGTACGGAACCGGAGAAAGTTCTCGTGGTCGTATTTTCCGTGACCGGTAACACAAAGAAGGTGGCGGAAATGGTAGCGAAGTTCGAAAATGCCGATCTGTATGAGATCGTTCCCGCTGAGCCATATTCCGATGCGGATATCAATTACAGCGACTATAATTGCCGGGCTTTGAAGGAACAGGCGGATGCTTCGGCACGACCGGAGATCGGAAGCGAAGCGGTCGATATTTCCGGATATACGAAGATTTATGTGGGATATCCGATCTGGGCGGCAAAAGAACCACGTATCATGGATACATTTGCCGAGAGTTATGATTTCGGTTCTGCGACGGTGATCCCTTTTTGCACTTCAGGTAGCAGTGATATCGGGACGACCGGGACCAATCTGGGGAAACTGGCGGGAAGCGGAAACTGGCAGAAAGGAAAACGTTTCCCCGGAAGCGCAACAGAAGCGGACATTCAGAAGTGGATCGATGGCATGAAATAGGAGAATGAGTATGACAAACGATGAATTGAAGCTCTCCTTTGACTATAAGATCATTTGGCTGGGTTCGCCGGATAGTTTTGAACTTAGAGGATGGAAGACACAAAGTGGTTGAAGACTGTTGGTAGGAAAGATAAGATGAGAACGGAGAAGGAAATTATCGAAAATGTGTTGGCGGTTGCCTGCGGAGATGAGACAGTAAGGGCAGTCATTCGAACCAACCTGCTGCCTAAGAGAGAGTATGATTACTACAACTTCTATTTTGTGGTGAACGATACAAAGAAGTTTGAGCAGGATGTTTTCGCGCACTGTTTCGGAAAGCGGATCCTGCTGTATCGTGGAGATAAGAATTATCCGGAGATGTTTCCGAACGAAACAAAAGCGCATCTGATGGTGTTTAGCGATGGAATTACGATCGCGATCAACATCATGGACCGGGATACGTTTCTGGCCAGATACAATGGCGAACATGATCATGAAAATGTGTGGATCGGGGATACCTATTTGAAACTTTTGGATAAGGATGGAGCGTTACCCGCGATCGAACGGCTAGACGAAAAGCAGACGTGGTTTGCGGATCCCCCTTTTGAGGAAAGCTTCACCGGAACCTGCAACGAGTTCTGGTGGGTAATGAAGACATTGGCCGAATATACCTTGAGAAAGGAACTGCCTTCTGCCATGTTCTACCTGAATGTGGCCGTGCGCGATCTCCTGAACCGGATGATCCGCTGGGACCTGTATATGCAGGCGGGGCAGCCGGTCGACATGGGCATTCTCGATTGCAACATGGAGAAACTGCTCGGGGAGGAACGGTTTTCGCTGTATAAAAAGACCTACCCGACCGCGGACTATGAGCGGATCTGGGAGGCCTTTGATGCGGTGGCAAAGCTGTGGAGCATCCTCGGAAACGAAGTCGCAGCACATTGCGGCTATACATATCCCAAAGATACGGAAACAAGCATGCTAAGGCTTATATGTAGCATGAAACAAAGCGGAGAGAAAGGATAATATGGATATCAGAGTCGTAGATGAGGCGGCTGAAAAACAGAAGATCACGCGGCTGGTTTTGGAAGCATTGCCCGACTGGTTTGAGGTAATCGAGTCGCGAGAAGGCTATATAAAAGACAGCGCAGTGCTTCCTGTGATCGCCGCTTTTGACGGAGAGAAGCCGGTAGGTTTTATATGCCTGAAAGAAACGGGAAAAAGACACCCTGGAGATCCATGTGATGGGCGTGCTTATGGACTATCAAAGAGCAGGCATCGGGAAAGCTATGTTATGTCCCTGCGTTGATCTGCAGGCGGATATATGAGGAGGAAATATGCAGGATTTTGTGATCAAAAACGTAAAGACAGCCGAATATAAGGAGGTCGACCTGAACCAGGTGTATGACCCGGAGGGGGAGCACCACCATTCGTTCGGCTTTTTGAAGAGCACGGTGATCTCACCGTATAAAGTCGGTGAAGGGAAACTCTCAGTTGCATTCTACACACTGCTGCCGGGTCAGAGCAACTATCCCTACCATCAGCATCTCGGAAGGGAAGAGATGTTCTATATCATCTCCGGAACGGCGACGCTTAGGACGCCGGACGGGAACCGGGTGGTGACCGCGGGCGACGTGGCCTTCTTCCCGCCGAACAAAAACGGGGCGCATATGCTGACGAACACATCGGACGAACCGGTGACGTATCTGGACATCGACACCTACACGTCCTCGGACATCATCCTATATCCGGACTCGGGCAATGTACGCGTTCTCGCGGAGAGCATGCAGAAGTCCTTCAAACTCGACTCGGAAGTAAACTATTTGGACGGAGAATGAAACATGGAGAATATACAAAAGATTTTCAAAAGTGTTTTGGAGGCGGATCGTGCTGCGGTGGCCATTTGTGACCTGGATCATACGATCATCTATATGAACTCGGCAGCAATCGGCAGATATGAAAAATGGGGCGGTCGGGATTTGTTGGGAAAGAGCTTGCTCGCGTGTCATAACGAGAAGTCGAGAGAGATGATCTGCAAAATAGTAGACTGGTTTCGGGCTTCCAAAGAAAACGATCTGGTCTACACCTCGTTCAACGTGAAGGAAAACAAAGATGTGTATATGGTGGCCCTGCGTGACGATGACGGCGAACTGATCGCATATTATGAAAAGCATGAGTATCGAAACAGAGAAAACATGAAAATGTACGATTTGTCGACTGATAAACAATGAAATGATTATTGACCTGCAGATACGAGTGTAAAGAAATGAATAGGGTGCAGGGGTAGCGGCTGTTCAAGTGGAAATATGTATGATAAAATGAGATTTGAAAATCATGAATTAAATGGAAAGCAGGTAACAGAGACAATGATCACCAGAGATGAAGCATATGCACTTTTAAAACAATACAACAAAGATTCATTCCATATCCGGCACGCACTTACTGTGGAGGCTGTGATGAAATGGTATGCCGAAAAACTGGGATACGAAGATCAGGCAGAATACTGGGGCATCGTCGGCTTGCTTCATGATATTGATTTCGAACTGTATCCGGAGGAGCATTGCCTGAAAGCTCCGGAATTGCTGCGCAACGGAGGTGTCAGTGAGGATATCGTCCACGCGGTATGTTCTCACGGTTATGGGATAACCGTAGGCTGCGGAGTGACCATCGATGTGGAACCGGTCCATGAGATGGAAAAGGTACTCTTCGCGGCGGATGAACTGACAGGTCTGATCGGAGCGGCGGCCCTCATGCGTCCCTCAGGAAGCACAAAGGACATGGAATTGAAGTCACTTAAGAAAAAGTATAAGAGCAAGGGTTTTGCAGCCGGTTGTTCTCGGGAAGTGATCGAGCGTGGAGCCGATCAGCTCGGGTGGGAACTGGACAAACTGCTGGAATTGACACTTCAGGCGATGGCAGCAACAGAGGACACCATAAACAAGGAAATGGCTGAGAAAGCATGAAAGAATTATCATTGGATGAATTACGTAAGTTGTCGAAAGACTCTTATGTGTTGATCGAGATCCGGGAGATCAACGAAGAGTATATGTCGAGGTACCGTCATGATAAACAGATCAAATAAATGAGAGGATATAAGGAGAGGGGAACGTATGAAAAACCAAACGAAAATAAAGAGACATTCGAATTTGAAAAAAGTTTTGATCGTGATCGGGCTTCTTGTGCTGATCGGCGTTATTATGTTCGTCATCAAACTGCCCTCATGGATCGCAAACTGTAAATATCAGGATGCGGTGGCTTTTATGAACGAGGATACGGGCGTGACCGATCTGCATCCGTGCTTAACCAAAGAGCAGAGGATCGCCGACTTCGATTACCTGTATAAGATCGCCTGCCTGGATAATCCGGCCAGGGATAAATTTGAGCAGGCGCAGAAGGTCTCATATGAGAAGATCTACAATACCTATCGGGAACATGTGGAGCAGGCAGCGGATGACTATGAATTCTTCTGCTATATGACCTGTTTTGTTGCGATCCTGCCGGGCGAGCATAACCTGATGCGGTTCCCGAATTATGCCAGGAACGCAGCGAATGCCCAATTCGTATTAAACGATGTTCTGGCCACCCAGGATCTGAAGGATTATACATATTCCTGGAATCTGGCCTTTCGGGACGATGTGGACATGTATGATGAGTACAACCTCATCGGATTTAACTATATGGACGGAAACTATATCGGCTCCAAGCCAAACGCCGAAGGCTACAAATATGTCCCGGATTATTACCTGGGGCGTCTGGTCAGCGTAGACGGAAAAGACCCGAAAGATATGTGTTTTGAGTTTTATTCCTATATCGCGCCGCTTTATGACAGCGGAAATGAATGTTTCTATCGAAACAACCTGATGTTTAATGACAGCATCGGGATCCGACATACGGCCGTGATCGAAATGCCGGATGGTCGGCAGGTCACGACAGATCTGTATGAGGATCCCCGGTTTATGATCGCTTATACTTACGGACATTCCAACTATCCGGATCTGTATAAGAAGGCGGAAGAAAAAACCGAGACACCGGCTGAAAGCGTAGAGGAGATCAGGAAGACATCGGAGCAGACCGGACCAGTCACGTATTTTATAGCAAAAGACACGGCCAGAAAACTGGTGTATGTCTACTCCAATGAGTGCAATACAACGGAAGGTGAACAGCTGGCTGCCGATCTGAAAGCGGCGCTTAATGAGATCGACGCCGAAAGGGTGATCCTGGATATACGTGATAATGGCGGAGGTGAACGCGATTTCTGCAATAAACAACTTCTGCCGGTTTTGTTCAGCAAAGATGTGGACTACAGGATCCAAGTGATCGGTCGCAAGAACGAGTATACAAAGAATTATTATGAGAGCGAATTCTGGAAGAATTTCTTGAATCGAAAGACCACGGTCGACGATGAGTTTTTCTATTACACCGAGGACTTCAGTGTGAAGGGAAAGGCTAAAAAGGATTATAAGATCTACCTGATGACCTCGCAGAGTTCTTTCTCGGCGGCCGATATCATCACACGTATCTGTAAGGAATATGACGGAGTAACGATCGTCGGGACCAATACCGGCGGCGAAGGCATATGCGGTTCTCCATTCAACTGTTATCTGCCGGAGAGCCGATTTATCTTCACTTATGTGCCTACGGTAGAAGTGAACGAGACGGACGATTCCTATTACGGAACGATGCCGGATGTCTATATCCACAGAACGGCAGAAGAAAGACTGAAAATGTGGGAGCTTCGGGATCAGGGTGTGGAGTACAAATCATATGAGACGCGTACGCAATGGGATCGGACGCTTGTGACACTTCTTGAGATGATCGATAAAGGAGAGATTTAAACGGTTGTGCTATACTTTAATCAAGTATAAGGATATTTGGAGTCAGATCATGAGTATTGCAGACAGGATCAAAGAGTTGAGAAAAGAAACTGGATTATCACAAAGCAAGTTTTCGGCCAAATTCGGAATCCCCGTAAGAACTCTTCAGCAGTGGGAACAGGGAATCAGTGCGCCTCCTGAATACTTGGTCAGAATGATGGCGTATATTATGCAGCTTGAGGCAAACGGACATTTAACAGATGAAGAATTGAAGGGGGGAATGTAGATGACGAATGGTAAAGTTCAATTATTTGAAGACCGGCCTATCAGGACAGCGTGGTTAGAGGACGAAGAAGAATGGTATTTTTCAATTGTGGATGTAGTTGGTGTGCTGGCTGAGGCAACTACGACAGAGATATCAAAGCAAAAGAAGCCGGAAACCTTTGAGGAGAACCGAGTGATTGCGATTGAAGGCGGAGAGAGACTCTTTCCTGGATGACCTCTTCAGTCGCCTGTCCGAAGATGAAAAGCAGACCCTTTCCGATCTTTTGGATAAACTGCTTGACAAAGAATAATAATTCACTCGTCACACGATAAACGAGAGGCTGCCGTGAC
>JAFZPG010000055.1 GCA_017550425.1 Lachnospiraceae bacterium
GAAGAAACAGATGATCGACATGACGATGCTGACGATGATCGAAAGGATCATGGAAAAACGGAAGATCTCCATGTAACGCTTTTTATTGCCCGCGCCGAAGAAATACCCGAACAGAGGCTGGACGCCGCCGCCGATACCGATCAACAACATGACAACGATCATGTTGACCTTCATGGCAACACCGAGGCCGGCCACCGCGAGGTCATCATAGCCACCCATGACATTGTTCAACATGATGTTGGACGAACTCATCAGAATGCTGTTCAGCGAAGCCGGGATACCGATGGCCAGAACGCCCATCGCGATACCTTCTCTCGCCTTATAGTCCTTCAGTTTGATGGACAGACGCGTGCGCTTCGACAGCAGATGCGAAAAATAGAATACTGCGGAACTTACGTTTCCGACCAATGTCGCGATCGCCGCGCCGGATGTGCCCATGTCGCAATACAGAATCAGGATCGGGTCCAGAATGATGTTGATCATGTTACCGATGATCATGCCGAGCATCGCCGTGGTCGCCTTACCTTCGGCACGAATGATGTTACTGAACATATTGCCGAAGATCAGGAACGGGATACCGAAGGATACGTACTGCAGATAATCTTTCGTATAGGACAATGTGGCATCGCTGGCGCCGACCAGACGGCAGACAGGCGTCATAAACAGGAGGATCAGCACCATGCCGATCAGGCCGCAGCCGATACCCGTGTAAAAACAAAACGAGCTGGCATGACGGGCTTCCTCATCCTTACGCTCGCCGAATCGACGCGAGATCAGGCTGGTACCGCCGATACCGAAGAGCATGCCGATCGCCATGAAAATAAAAAACGCTGGGGTCGCAACATTGACCGCTGCAAACATCAACGGGTCCTTCGTCTGACCGATGAAAAACGCATCGGCAAGGTTATAAAACAAAACCATCAGCATACTGATGATCGAGGGAATGATATTGGAGAAGACCATTCTCGGCACACTCAGACTCTCCAATTTCATCATCTTTGCATTTCTGTCCATTCATTTTCTCCTGATATTATCTTGAATGTATTAATCTCTTAACCATGCTATTATAAACGCTGAAATTATGAATGTCAATTGACGGAGACCATAAAAATCGGGCGAGGATGTTCCCCGCCCGAGCGTTATCGATATATGTCAATCCTGTGCTGTCACATCCATGGTCGCGTCCTTCAGCCGACAGTAAAGATATCCGTCCTCCTCGTAGGTCTCAAACGTACCGGCGACGCGGATGTCAGTGCCCAGTTCCGGGTAATCCTCCGGATAGTTGCGCGCATCCTTGCAGATGAACTCGATACCATTCGCGCAACATTGCGTTGCATCCGGAATAACGCAGGCAAAATAGATCATTCCCGTTTCCGGACTTTCATAGATGCTGAACCAGCCGCCCATCGTGATCTTCTTTCCGAGATATTTATCGGGATACGAAAGGATGTCCAGGACCTGTGCATAGCAGACTGTAGCACTCATTTGCGTAAGATCGACGCTGTCACCCGTGATCTCCATCGGTTTCGGGATCTCCTGCGGCACATAGGCCTCCGTCGTAAAACTTTCCAAAAGTTTCTTTTCCGGATCGATATTCAGGGTTGTCGCCTCATCGGCCGTCTCGCTTTTTTTCGAAGGTGCTACAGCCACCGTCTGGGGTGCAACTACGGCCAATGTCGTCTCTCCCTTTGCGATCTGCTCGAGCCGCTTCTGACCATCATCCAGACCTTTTCCGCAACCGCACAATCCCAAAATCATCATGGCCACTGCCATTAATGCTGTCCTACTCTTAAACTTCTTCATACATACCTCCCATGTTCATTGAATGATGGATCATCTTGCCTTTCCTGTGCTCCAGCCGATGATATAAAAGATCAAGAATCCCACGATATCCGCGCAAACGATCGTCGATCCGACAGGTGTTCCCCATAAAATGGAGACCAGCAGACCGATCAGCGTAGCGATCACGGAAAACACTGCTGAACAGACCGTTACGGAAAGGAAACTCTTAAAAACACGCATGGCTGCCAATGCCGGAAATACGATCAGCGCCGATACCAAAAGCGAACCGACCAGTTTCATGGAGACCACGATGATCACAGCGATGATGATCGCGATAAAGAGGTTCATCTCGTTGGTCTTCGCTCCCGCCGCCCTCGCGAAATTCTCATCGAAGGTAACAGAAAAGATACGATTGTAAAACAAGATAAACAAAACGACCACGACACCCGAAAGGGTCGAGCAAAGCAACAGGTCTGTCTGACTCAGTGTCAGGATCGCCGTGGATCCGAACAGACTCGTACAGACATCGCCGCTCACGTTGATCGAATTCGTCGACAGGTTCATGACCATATAGCCGACCGCCATCGCTCCGACAGAGATCATCGCAACGGCAGCGTCGCCTTTGATCTTGGTATTATTGCCCGTCCACAGAAGGAGGATCGCCGAGATCACCGTTACGGGAAGTACCAGATACATCTCCTGCGTCATGCCGAGGAATGTCGCTATCGACATCGCTCCGAAAGCGACATGGGACAGGCCGTCACCGATAAAGGAAAACCGTTTCAGGACCAGCGTCACGCCCAAAAGCGAGGAACACAGTGCGATCAGTACTCCGACGATCAATGCGTAACGAACGAACGGAAACGAAAAATACATTTGAAGTTTATCTAAGATCTCACTCATTTCGCTTCCTCCGTTTCCGCTGTTTCTTCGTCGATCATCCCTTTTGAATCATCATCCAGATATTTCTTTCCGATCTTGGAAGCCCGATAGGCCTCCGTCGTTCCGAAGAAGACCTCATGTCCCAGATGCAGGATATGTGTGGCATACTTCGCTGCCATATGAACATCATGTGTGATCATCAGGATCGTCGTGCCCTCTTCGTTCAGCTGAGCGATCAGACGATACATCTCCAGAGTCACCTTCGGATCCAGACCTGCCACCGGCTCATCCAAAAACAGCATGCGTTCGGTCGCGCACAGTGCGCGGGCCAGCAGGACCCGCTGCTGTTGACCTCCCGACAGCTCGCGGTAGCAACGTTTCGCTAGTTGATCCACGCCCATACGCTCCATGTTCGTCTGCGCCAGTTTCTTCAGTCGCGGCGGATAGAACATGTGCCGTCCGAGTTTGGACTGACAGCCGGACAGAACGACCTCCCGGACCGATGCCGGAAAATCCCTCTGGACCACGGTCTGCTGCGGCAGATAGCCGAGCTGGTTTGCCGTCAGTCCCTCGCCATAAACGATCGATCCCGCCAACGGTTTTTGGAGTCGGAGAATGGTCCGCATCAGAGTCGATTTACCCGCGCCGTTTTCACCGACGATGCAAAGGTAGTCACCTGCATTGACCGTAAAATTCAGATCCGAGATCAGTATTTGATTTTCATATCCCAGAGCCAGTCCTCGGCAGATCAGCTCGGTGCAGATCATTTCACCCATACTCCATACTCCCTTAAGCGTTTTCGATACACTCGTATAGTCTGCGGACAATGTCCGCCTTCTCGTAACCTTTACCGATGAAGACCAGCTGGTTGCATCGGTCACCGTATGTCGCGTCCCAGTCATCCATAATGTCAGGGAAATCCTCGACGACAGGTTTTAACTCTTCCTCCGGCCACGCTGACACCCATGCGGAAAGCTCTGTCACGGATGCATTTCGGCCGGCCTGCTCGAATAACTGGATGTGCTTCCAGTCATCGGAAAACCAGATGTAGCCTTTGGAACGGATCAGTTCCTCCGGATACTCTTCTACCAGTTTGTTGAATGCTTCGCGGTTAAACGGTCGTTTCTCTTCAAACACGAACGACGAGATCCCGTATTCATCGACACAGGCTTTTTCGTCGTCATGCTCGCACTCATTGAGCGCCCGCTGTACCGTACTGAAGGCCTCGACCTTCTCATAATCAAAATCCTCTCGGTTCAGCAGAAGATTCAGATCCACGTCGCCGTTCACGCAGCAGATCATCTCTGCCTTTTGCTGAAGCGCGCGCAGCCCCGTCTTCACTTCCTCGAGTTGCGCATCTGTCAGCAGATCCGTCTTATTCAGGATCATCAGGTTGCAAAACTCGATCTGGTCGATGATGAGGTTGATCACATCTCCGTCTTCCGTGTCTTCATCCGAAGCCAGTTCATGGAGAAATTCGCGGTAAATGCGGTCAACATCGACCACGGAAACGACAGCCTTGAGGTATACTCTCGTATCCTCCGTCATCTCCTCATAATTCAAAAATGCTCCCGCTATGGAAGACGGTTCGCTGATCCCGGAGGCCTCCACGAAGATCGCTTCGATGGACGTATCGGCGGCCAGTCGTTCGATCTCCTGAATAAAGGCATCGCGAAGCGTACAGCAGATGCAGCCGTTCTGCATCTCGACCATCTCCACCCGGGCAACTTGGTTCCCCGTCCGATTCAAAATGGAAGCGTCGATGTTGACGCTGCCCATATCGTTTACAATCAGGGCGATCTTTCGTTTCTCCTGTTTCAGGATGTTCTGCATCAAAGTCGTTTTACCGGACCCGAGATATCCGGTGATCACGACGATGGGCACTTCTTTTGTGGACATCAAAATGCTCCCTTCGTTTGATCTTCTTACTTCAATGCATCACGAAGCACGGCCAGGTTCGACTCCATGATCGAATAGTAAGTCGTGCCATTCTCCGCATCTTTTGCAGTCGTTCCTTGCATGGAATTCAGCGAAGCAAGCTTGATATCTTCGGATTTCTTTGCCGTCTTCACCACCGTTTCGGCGATCTTGTGATCATTGCCCTCGATGGTCAATACGGTATGCAGGCCGAGTTCGTCAACTTTACCCGCCAGAAATGCGATCGTCTCGAAGCTGGCTTCGGTCTCGGCGCTGCAACCGACAAAAGCTGCAAAATACTTCAGGTCATAATCGTCTACCAGATAGCGGAACGGGAAGCGGTCGCCAAACAGGATCGTGTCTTTGGTACCGGCTTTTACCGCTGCCTTGTAATCTTCATCCAAAGCGTTCAGTTTGGCAACGTAAGCATCGGTATTCTTCTTGTAGTCTGCAGCGTTCGCAGGATCGATCTCCTCGATGGTCTTATCGATCGCTTTTACCAGCGTCAGCGCATTGCGAAGAGACAACCAAACGTGCTCATCGTACTCGATCTCTTCTCCTTCATGATGGTGCTCATGCCCATCCTCGTGGTCGTGCTCATCACCATCTTCATGGTCATGCTCATCGCCGTCCTCGTGATCATGGTCATGCTCCATGCCTTCGACAACTTCTTCGGCTTTTACCGCATCACCGAGCGTCTCGAGAAGGTTCACGACCTTCATGTTTTTGTTTTTTGCCTGAGTCAAAACATCGTCGACCCAATCATCGGACTCACCGCCGACGTAAATAAAGAAATCACAGGTCGAGATCTTCGTGATATCTTCCACACTGGGCTGATAACTGTGAAGGTCGGTACCCTTTCCCATCAGGAACGAAATGTCCCAGTGATCTTCGTGTCCCTTTACGACTTCCCGAACCCAGTCATACTCCGGGAAAATAGTCGTCACAATGGTCGGTTTCTTTTCGTTGTCTTTCTTATCGGAACATGCTGTCAGGGATGCGATCGCCATGCAAAGGATCGCTGCCAGCAGTGTAATCTTCTTTTTCATCATATATCCTCCGTAAATGTTCATTCGTCCGTTGTTTCTTTTCAAAAACGTCAACGGTCCAGTCGAACTTTACGAGCTACGGGTGTGTCTGCCGCGGTGAACAACATGCGAACTGCCGCACACAGTGCCAAAACGACCGCCAGGAAGACTATACTTGCAACAGGGATCAGATCCGGAAGCGCTCCAAAAACGTTCTTCTGCGTCACCTCCAAAGTCGAACAGATCGGGCAATCCTCGCCTTCGCACTCGTGAACCCGCTCCGTCACCAGGAAGAAACCGCCCACGAGGATCGCGAGCGCCAGCACAAGCCACAACCCACGTTTATATTCAGTTGGCTTATTTCTTAAACCAAACATCTTGCTCTTACTCTTTCTTTGCTTTTTTCGCGCAATCCTCGCACAATCCGTAAAACACCGTCCGCGTCGAATCGATGGCAAATCCATGTTCTTCGAAAATGTGTTTTTCGAACATCTCGATCTCCTCGCACTTCAGGTGGATCAATTTTCCGCACTCGGTGCATTTCAGGTGGTAACACATCCGATGCCCCGCATGGTCATGCGCCTCATCATATTCAAAACAGGCGCTGGACGACTCATCAAACAAATATTTTTTGATCACGCCCTCTTTTACCAGCGTATCCAACTGTCGGTAAACGGTCGTCGTGCCGATCGTCTCGCCCTTATTCTTGAAGTAATCGCAAACATCATAGGCCGTAAAATGCTTACCGGTGTTCTTTTTCAGGAACTCCTGCATCTTCTCGCGCTGTTTGGTCTTATACTTCACTTTCGTTGCTGTCATACTCATTTCCTCATGTGTTTTGCGGGCAATGCATACCTTCTCCCAAATTTGAAAATCATTGCCAAAAGTGATTATACTCGCTTACAGAAGCAAAGTCAATAAGAAAATGAAACTCATTTTCAGATTTTTGAAAACAAAAATACGGCGAATGAACCGTTCGTTCATTCGCCGTACCCTATCTTTAGAACTGCGGGAACTCTCCGTTTAACGGGAAGGATCTCGACGGTGCTCCAAAGGAAGACATGGTCGCGGTTCCATCCGCAAAATACAGTACTTCCATGTTGTCGTCATCCTCGTTGTAGGACGCGCGAAGGTGCGGATAAGCCTCCAACATCTTCACTTTCACATCTCTGCTGTCATCGCGGACCAGTTTGCCTGCGATGCGGATCCAACGTCCCTCGCCGAACGCGCAGATCTCCACATTCGGATTCTTCCGGATCTGCTTGGAAACATCCTTACTCTTACCGGTCAGGATGCAAAGCTTGCCGTCGATGATCTCGGCTGTCCCGAACGGACGCACGCGCGCCTGCTCGCCGTCTACGGTCGCCAGATAGTACGTGCCGCATTCCTTCAGGAAGTTGCATACCATGTTCAGCGGACTGAACTGACGGCGATCCATGGTCAGGCCGACCGCCTTGTAATCCTCTTCCGGATAGTTCACTTCGAAGCGGTCAATGTCCTTAGGGTCGCAAACGACCTCGAGCACCTTATAGTAAGCTTCCTTTGCCTCGCATTTGCCGTGGAATAACAACGGATAACTGGTCTCTCTACGGAAACCGGACAACCAGCTGTTCTCATCAAGAAGGTTCCAGAAGGTGACTGCGGTAACGTTTGCCTTGCCGGATTTTTTCGCCTCTACCAGAAGTTTGAACAGTTCCTGATAACGCATAGCAAGTGCATGCATAGACTCCTCGGAAGGGTCGGCATTATGCATGTCGAGTTCTGTGATCTGGACCTCCAGCCCCAGAGCGCCATACATTTCCAATGCCTTCTGATAATCCTTGAAATCGGGATGATCCATCAAAAGGTGGGACTGCATGCCCATACCGTCGATCAGGCCCTTTGCCTTCAGCGGCTCCAGGATATATTCGATGATCAGGTCACGCTTCCAGTCGAGTGCGGTCTCATAATCGTTGTAGAACAGTGCCACGCCGGGCGCTGCATACTTTCTGGCAAATGTAAATGCCATCTCAACAAAATCACGGCCCACGGTGCGCAGCCACAGAGACTGGCGGAAATCGCCGTCGTCGATTGCTTCATTGACCACGTCCCAAGCGTAGATCACGCCGGGATAGTTCGTCTGAACGAAGTCCAGAACGCCGTGGATATAGTTCTCCAGACGCGCCAGCATGGTCTTACGGGTCGCAAGGCCTGCGTTCTCGTTATAATTCCGATAGAAGAACCACTTCGGGGTCTGGTTGTGCCAAACAAGAGTATGGCCACGCAGAGCGATCTTGTTCTCCTTCGCGAAATCCAGATACGGCTTCGCATTCTCGAATGTAAGCGCCGGTGAAAGATCGTATTTCTGCGGATCCTTCTTGCAGGCATCCGTATCCAGATAATACATCGGCTTCATATCGTTTTCCGCAGTAAAACTGTTAAACTGCGCCTTTAAAAGCTCCGTATGCGCCTTCGTATGCATATTCCACCGGGACATCGCAACCCCGATCTTAAAATAAGGTTCATAAGCTGTCTTAAGATTCATAATGATTTCCTCCACACGTACGATTATTTGGTTTTTCATATTTGATCAACTACCTGTTATTCTATCCATTTTTCGCATTTTTGTCAAGTTAACAAAAACCCGGGAGTGTCTATGGGACACTCCCGGGCCATGCATTCTATGTAGTTTAGTCTTCGGTAAACAGTGCTGTCGAGTAGTATCTGTCGCCGCTGTCGGGAAGCAGAGCTACGATCACCTTACCCTTATTCTCAGGTCTCTTAGCGAGTTCGATCGCGCCGTACAGTGCCGCGCCGGAAGAGATACCTACGGAGATACCCTCTTTCTTCGCAAGCAGTTTCGCGGTGGCAAATGCAGCTTCGTTCGGAGCCTTGATGATCTCATCGTAGATCTTCGTGTTCAGTACATCCGGTACGAAACCTGCGCCGATACCCTGGATCTTATGCGCGCCGGCCATACCCTCGGAAAGCACGGGGGATGTCTCCGGCTCGAGCGCAACGACCTTCACATCCGGGTTCTGGGACTTCAGGAACTCACCGGTACCTGTCAGTGTACCGCCGGTGCCAACGCCTGCGATAAAGATATCTACCTTACCATCTGTATCCTTCCAAATCTCGGGACCGGTAGTCGCTCTGTGGATCGCGGGGTTCGCAGGGTTCACAAACTGTCCGGGAATAAAGCTTCCGGGTGTCTCCTTCGCCAACTCCTCAGCCTTTGCGATCGCGCCCTTCATGCCCTTCGCCCCTTCGGTCAGAACGATCTCTGCGCCGTAAGCCTTCAGGATGTTTCTACGCTCCACGCTCATGGTCTCGGGCATGGTCAATATAATGCGGTATCCCTTCGCTGCTGCGATCGCTGCAAGGCCGATACCTGTATTACCGCTCGTCGGCTCGATGATAACGGAGCCTTCCTTAAGCAAGCCCTTCTGCTCTGCGTCCTCGATCATCGCCTTCGCGATACGATCCTTAACGCTGCCTGCAGGGTTAAAATATTCCAGTTTTACCAGAACCGTAGCGTTAAGGCCCAGTTCCTTTTCGATGTTGACTACCTCAACCAGAGGTGTGTTTCCGATCAGTCCTAATGTTCCCTTATAAATGTTAGCCATAATAAATTCCTCTCTTTCTCATGTCGCCATGCGACGATGTAATAATACCACTATTCGCCTACTATGTCAATAGGGTTATGGATTTTTTTATCCTTTCCAAAGCCTCCAGCAAGATACTTCGGCTCGTAGCCAGATTGATCCGCTGAAATCCTGCTCCCTGCTTTCCGAAGATATATCCGTCATCCAGCCATAGCTTTGCTTTGTAAACGATCAGATTCTGTAACTCGCGTTCGTTTGATCCCAGTTCCCGAAAATCCAGCCACACCAGATATGTTCCTTCCGGCTCAATCACATGGATCCGCGGCAAATGCTCTTTCACAAACGTCTTAAGGACCGCCAGGTTCTCGTGAATATACTTCGTGACAGCAGCATACCACTCTTCGCCGTTTTGATATGCAGCTTTTGCCGCTACAACACCGAATGTATTAACCTGACTGTAGCCCGAGGCATTGACCTGTTTACGAAAGCGCTTTCGAAGTTCACGGTTCGGGATCAGGATATTCGAGATCTGCAGTCCGGCCAGGTTAAACGTCTTGCTGACTGAAGTACAGGTGATGCCGATGTCCTTTGCTCTCTTATCCACATTAAACAACGAGATATGTTTGTACCCCGGATATACAAAATCCTCGTGGATCTCATCACTCACCAGGATCACTCCATACTTCAGGCACAGATCCACGACATGCTGTAATTCCTCACGCTTCCAGACACGTCCCACCGGATTATGCGGACTGCACAGCAAGAACAGTTTTACATGGTTATCCACGATCTTTTTCTCGAGGTCTTCGAAATCGATCTCATAATGACCATCCTTCAAAACCAAGTCATTGCTGACCAATTTACGCTTATTGTCCAGGATGACCTCCATCATCGGATAGTATACCGGCAGTTGAAGCAAAACGCTGTCGCCTTCTTCCGTATATGCACGGACCGCTGCGGCCAACGCGAATACAACACCGGGTGTTTTAATCACCCATTCGGGTAAAACATCCAGATCGTGATGTTTTTTCATCCAGCCGGCGAGTGCCTCGAAATAATCCTCACGAGGTTCTGTATATCCGAAGATTCCATGCCGGACCCGTTCCTCGATCGCGTCCAATACGAAACTCGAGGTACGAAAATCCATGTCGGCGACCCAGAACGGAAGCACATCCGCAGGTTTTCCGCGACAAACGGCAAAATCATATTTCAGGCTGTCCGTATCCTGTCGGTCGATCACCGTATCAAAATCCAAGTTGCGTTCTTTTGATTCATCAGACAGTGCCATAATACTCTCCTCCTTTATGCTTCGAACGTTTGAAAGGCCTGTTCCAGATCAGCGATCAGATCATGTTCATCTTCAATGCCCGCCGACAACCGCAACACGCGATCCGTGATACCATTGGCGAGTCTCTCTGCTTCCGGAACATCCGCATGTGTCTGTGTGATTGGATAGGTCAGCAAGGTTTCCGTACCTCCGAGGCTCTCTGCAAAAGAAATCAATTTCGTCTGTTTCAAAACATGAAGCGCCAGTTCTTTGCTTTCCACCTCAAAGGTCAACATCGCTCCGAAGCCGCTCGCCTGTCTTTTACAGACTTCATATCCTTCTGTCCCGGAGATCCCGGGATAATATACTTTCGTAACCTTTGGATTTTTTTGTAACCACGCCACGATCGCCTGCGCATTTTTCTGTGCCTTTTCCAGGCGAACAGGTAGTGTTTTTATACCGCGAAGAATCAGCCAGCTGTCAAACGGGGCCAGACCCGATCCGACTGTCTTCGCGAGAAAGCGCAACTGTTTTGATAGTTCCTCGGACTTTACTATAATAAATCCGGCGAGTGTGTCGTTATGCCCGCCCAGGAACTTCGTTCCACTGTGGATCACGATATCCGCGCCCAGTTCCAAGGGTCTTTGGAAGTAAGGCGACAGAAACGTATTGTCCACGATCAAAAGCAGGCCATGTCTCTGAGCGATCTTTGCTACCTTGCGGATGTCCGTCACCTTCATCATCGGATTCGTCGGCGTCTCCAGGAAGATCGCCTTTGTTTTTTCGTTGATATATTCTTCGATGTTGTCTTTGCTACAGTCCACACGGGAAAATGTGATCCCGTTCTTCTCACACACATGGTGGAACAGGCGGATACTGCCGCCGTAAAGATCTGTTTCGGTGATCAAATGATCTCCCGGCCGGAACAGTTCCGTCAGTGCAGCGATCGCAGCCATGCCGGACGAAAAAGCCAGCGCATCGGCAGCACCTTCCAGAGAGGCCACAACCCTCTCCAATTGTGCACGTGTCGGGTTCTGCAGACGACTGTAATCATATCCCGTACTCTTTCCTACCTCCGGATGCACAAAGGTTGCGGATTGATAGATCGGAACGCTGATGGCTCCTGTCGGATCGCTAAACACTTTATCACGATCGCCATGAACGCATTTGGTCGCAAAGCCGAAGTCTTCCTGCGATCCGGCCTCGCGTGGCCGGATCCCCCACCGATCGCCGAACTGCTCCGGCTCCAGGTATTTCTCTACAAGAACGCATATAAAATCCGGCTTAAATCCTGCCGGTCTTTGCACCGGCGGCTTTGGTCTTCTGTGTACATCGTATTCATTCGGCGATACATCCGGATTGTAAACATACCCGCATTTTTCGTAGAACCCCCGCGCACGATCCTGGCTGGAGATCACCACATGGGAAATGCCCTGCTCGGCGATCCATCTTTCTGCTTCCGCGATCATGACGCGCCCGTAACCGCTCTTCTGCTTTTCGCGTATGGTGCAGACTCTTTCGATCTTCGCTATGCCCGGTCTCGGGTAGGATATGCGGAGTCCCGCCACCGGCTTATGATCGTCGATGATCACGACTCCGCTAAAACCGTCTCTCGGACCGTCTCCGTTAAACTCCCGCTCCACAGGAATGTTCTGACCGAAACAGAACGCGTCTGTGCGGATGTAGTTATATGCGTGAAAATGCCACTCAGGCGAATCTTTTGTTACTCTAATGATCTCCATTGTCTTCATCCTCATTTCGTTTGATAGTCTGTAGCATCATATAACATCAACCCCAAGGTCAACCGGGCTGACTGTTCCAGCGCCATGATCGTCGTGAACTCCTCGGTGCTATGGCACCGCTCCATTCCACATGCCAAAACGATCGTTTCAATACCATGTTCATTTAACCGGTTTGCATCGCTGCCGCCATACGTGGTGATCCACTCAGGCTTTTGCTTTGGCATTTGCTCTTTAGCGACTGCCCGGAAACGTCTGACAACATCACTCTCGGGCGATACCGCATACCCCCTGATATGTTCGGTAACGGAAAATGAGATCTTTCCGCCCATGCTTTCCGCTGCCCGTTCGAACTCTTTCCGAGTCTCCTGCGCTGTCTTTAACGCTTTTTCATGATCCCGGGATCGTATCTCTCCTTCGATCTCTACCGTTTGCGGAACGATATTGCGTCCGCTCCCGCCATGAATGGTCCCGAAGTTTAAGGTCAGATCCGATCCGACTCTTCCGACGCGGATCTTCGAAAGTGCATCGGTCGCGATGCTGAGAGCATTGACCCCAAGTTCCGGGGCAAATCCCGCATGGGAGGCCCGTCCTTCGATCCCGATCTTCAGGGATATAATCGATGGTGCCGCAACAGCCGCTCTGGCGACCGGGCCATCCAGATCGAGCACATAACCCGACTTTGCTTTTAATCGTTTATACTCAATGAAGCGACTGCCCTCACAATAAGGTTCCTCCGCGACAGTGATCAGGATCTCGATATCCGGATGTTCAGCTCCGGTCTCTCGGATCACAGTAAGCGCTTCCAAAATAGAAACCAGTCCGGATACATCATCTGCCCCCAAAACGGACATGCCGTCCGAAGTTATCGTCCCGTCCTCATGGAGGATTGCTTTTTTTCCTATTCCGGGGCTTACCGTATCCAAATGCGAAGAAAACAGGATCGGCTCCCCCGGCTTCGTTCCTTTCAGGAATGCATAGATATTTGACGCCGTTTCACTTGAACCGGGATGAAGCGCAGCCAATCTTTCTGCGGCCCGATCTTCTTCCACCCGAAGTCCCAGAGACCTGAGTTTCTCTTTCACATATTCAGCTATCATTCTCTCGTGAAAAGACTCGGCGTCAAACGACGTCAGCCGAAAAAACTCTTCGAGGATCCTGTTTCGATCCGTAATATTACTATCAGCCATATCATTTCTCCTGAACTATATACAATAAATAAGCCCGAGACTCTTACGTCCCGGGCTTAGGGTAAACTGAATGGATCCTATTATGATCACAAAAGGCGCACATGAAAAAACGCCCCAGCCATACTCTTCGCCCGGGTGTGATACATGCACATACACATGACCTGTTTCTGATCGATGATAGCTTTCGGCATCTTGTGTGCCTCCTTTCGTTTTGTTGTGGGTATAATAACATCATTCGCCTACTATGTCAATAGGTTATTTGAAGTTTTTTGATTTTTTGTTGATTTACCTACTGGTTTAATGCTATAATACTTTATAAGTAGGGAAAATCTTCGTATTTATCCTGAATTAAGGAGGGAAACACCATGATCTCAACCAGAGGACGTTACGCGTTACGCGTCATGATCGATCTTGCAGAAAATAATAACGGCAGCTTCATCCCACTTAAGGATATCGCTGCCAGACAGGAAATATCTAAGAAATATTTGGAGATCATCGTCAAGGACATGGTCAATGCGGGCCTGATCCTGGGCGCCAGCGGTAAGGGCGGCGGTTATCAGCTCTGCCGCGATCCCGAAGACTATGTCGTGGGCGAGATCCTGGAACTCATGGAAGGGAGCCTCTCTTCCGTCGCCTGCCTCGCAGACAAAAACTATGTATGCCCCCGAAGGTCAGCCTGCAAGACATTGCCCATGTGGGAAGAATTCGACGAGATCGTTCACAACTACTTTTACGGAAAAAAACTAACCGATCTGTTATGATCTCTATACACCGCCTGCAGTATCATTGCAGGCGGTTTTTTTGTGAAACAGTCGCGGCATCTTAAACGTTTTTGCCGCAGCTGCGAATACGAGCAGCATCGCTGCAAAGCAACCGATCAGATAGAGAGGGAATACCCACATTCCCAACAACTGCCCCAAAAGTCCGCATAAAACGGGCAGAGTAACAATGGAGATATTCGCCGCAGCCATCTGCGTTCCGATGATAGCCGGCGACTTCTCCTCTCCGAAGTTTTCCGGCGTCAGATAATTGAAGTTCGGAAACATCGGCCCGTTTCCCAGACCGATCAACATAAGCGCACACATAGCGATGACCCCGTTTGCTGTCAAAAGTAAAGTTCCCAGTGCGACCGCCATCACGATCAGGCCGAGTTTGATGATCTGCCAGCTGTGTAGTTTTCGTGCAAGAATGCCGGATAAAAATCGGCCGAGTGTCATACCGAGATAATAGAACATCATAGCTCGGGCGGCAAATTCCTGACTTAAATGCAGGTGTTCGACCATGTAGGTACTGCTCCAGTTTCCGACCGACATCTCGATCGCACAGGTGCAGACAAACAACAACCACATGATCTTTACTCCCCTGATGGATGCCGCCTGTTTTATGGTCAATGTCTCAAACTTATCTTCCGAGATCTTCTCTCCTCCATGGACTTTCTTCCAAACGGGAATAGAAAGAATCAACGTTAATGCGAGAAACAACTGAATTCCGGAAGCTACACGATAGCCGACTCGCCAATTCAGGCCATTGCTAAACACAAGTGCCAGAATAAACGGACTGATCGTGACCCCGATTCCGTAAAAGCAATGCAAAAAACTCATACGAGACGCACTGTAATGGATCGCGACATAATTATTCAGGGCGGTATCGATGGAGCCTGCTCCGAGTCCCAAAGGGATCGCCAGCACAAGAAGCACAGGAAAAGCTCCGGCGAAGCCAAAACCCATCAAAGAGACAGCTGTCAACAGGGTGCAACCGGCTGTCAGTTTCGCGGTTCCGAATCGTTTGATCAGCCGGGCGCTCATCAAACTGGACAGGAACGTGCCGACGAAACAGATCGCGCTTTCAAAAGAACCGAATACGATCGGCAGATCGAATTCCGTATAAATGGAAGGCCAGGCCGTTCCGAATAAAGAGTCCGGAAGGCCCAGGCCGATAAATGCGGCGTAGATCACCGCGATCAAAAAAGTCGCCATAAATTATCGATCGATCTCTCCTCCTGCGAGGACACAGCCTTCCTCGTCATATAACACACCGGTCTGCCCCGGAGCGACCGCCTTCACGGGCTCGACAAACTCCACAAACAGTTCTCTGCCCTCTCTGTGGACTTTTGCAGGGACAGCCTTATGATGGTAACGGATCTTCACACGGGCCTCCAGCACCACATTCTCCTCAGGACACGGCAAGCCCATGTAGTTCACATCCTTCAGGACACAGCCGAACGCATACATGCCCTCTTCCTCCGTCAGGACTACCTGATTTTCTTTTGTATCGATCTTCTTAACGAAGACAGGGACGCCTGCCGCGACGCCCAGGCCTTTTCGCTGGCCCACCGTATAGTGGATGATGCCTTTGTGC
>JAFZPG010000056.1 GCA_017550425.1 Lachnospiraceae bacterium
ATGCAGCAGCGGAACCATCCGGGATCTGGCTGCGTTCGGAACCGTTGCGGGGAACGGCAACTATGCGGGCGGAATCGCCGGAAACTCCAGCGGACTCATTAAAAACTGCTTTTTCGAAGGAGACGTTACCGGTAATAAAACCGACAGCTACATCGGAGGTGTCGCCGGATTTGTTACGGCATACGGCGGACTGAGAAACTGCGTACATGTGGGAAGTGTCTCTGTAAAGCGGGGATATGCCGGCGGTGTGGCCGGAATGCAACGTACGAAAACGGCGAATATTTCCCGCTGTTTCCATTATAATAAACTCCGCCCGCTGGATAATGTTGTATGTCGGGAAAGTGGAAGGGCCGGCAGCGTGGTCGGTCAGGCGATCAATCCGAGCGGTATTTGGGATAACTATGCATTAAGCGGCTGCTGCGAGCGCTGTATCGGATATACACCGGAAAGCTCACAGGTCGGCATAAGAGGCGGCGTTATGCTCGACGTAGAGGACTTCCGACGGCCGGAAATATTTGCCGGCTGGAACGTCGGCTATGATGAGACTTGTGACTGGATCATGGGAGCGGATTATCCTATGCTGCGGAGCCTTAGCGATTACATGATCCTGTCTCCGAACGGCGCTGAGGGAGACGAACAGAAACTGTGGACGGTCAAAGGACAGTTGAAAACGCCCGGAGAAATCTATGATCGGGAGGGTTATATTTTTACCGGCTGGAATGATGAGGAAGATGGCAGCGGAAGCACCTACTACGAGGGTGACGAGGTTCCCGGAGGCACCACGCTTTATGCTCAGTGGCTCCTAGGAACGCCTTATCGTAAATACATTCCGATCGAGCCGGAGAACTCGGCTCATGTGGGCTTCCAAAATCAGACCTATGATCTTATGTTGGACGGAGATGTAGATACAAAGTGGTGTATGGAGATCTCCGGAAGCGACGACACATGGTGTTTGGAGTTTAAGACAAAGGAGTATGTTAAACCCAGTGCATACGCGCTCATTACTGCCGGGGATACAAAAACGTATCCCGGTCGTAATCCGAAGAACTGGAAACTGGAAGCTGAAGAGTCCGATGGCCAATGGGTCGTTCTGGACGAGGTGACGAATGACAATACACTGCCGCCCCGGAATAACTGTGCGGTTTATAAAGAGTGCGAGAGCGATATGGGCTACTACCATTTCCGGATCACATTCAAGGGACTGACCTCCGGAAATGTGTTCCAACTGTCGGAGTTTTTCCTGATTACTGCGAATCCGAAGAAAGATGTGCGTCTGGCGAAGATTACGCTTCATCCGTGTAGTAGCATTGCGAATGCGGCGATCCGGAGGGAGTATATAAGAGGGGAGATCGGCAGTACTGCTTATGTTCCGCAGGATCCGTTCGGGGATGAAAGCTATGAGTTGCTTTCCTGGAATCAGAAGCCGAAGGGAGACGGAAAGGTCTATAATATCGGGGATAGTTTCATCATTGAGCATGATGCAACAATTTACGCTCAGTGGAAGATACGGCGTTTCAGATTGAACGTGATGCGTGATGGCGATGAGGGTTCGCCCTACGTCAAGAAAGATTGGGTATACGATGTGAATACGCCGTTTAAACTCACGCCGCCCGCGCGGGAAGGGTATCTTTTCCAGTATTGGATCGTAACTTCGGCCGGAGGAAACTGGAAACTGGGAGATACCTATGATAAGGACACTCTTTTTTCCGGAATGTACGGAAATGCTAAGATCATCGGAGTCTGGAAGGAACTCAAAGAGGTCACTGTCAAATGGTACAACGGCAGTAAGCTGATGGATGAAGGCACCTATTACGAGGGGGATACTCCTACTTATAGGGGGAGGAAACCGGAGAAAGAATCCGATCCGGAGTACGATTACGTCTTCAAGGGTTGGGATAAGGAAATAAAACCCCTCACCGGAGACACGACTTTCCGTGCGATATATAAGAAGAACAGAAGATTCTATGACATTACTTGGCTGAACGAGAAGGGCGAACAGATCGATGTAACGAGTGTGGAATACGGCGAAGTGCCGACCCATGAGGATCTGAGTAAGCTTCCCACAAGGGAAAGCGTCTTCATTTTCGACGGGTGGGACGGTACGCCCGTGGCGGTTACGGGAACGGCGACCTATAAAGCAAAATTCCGGGAAGTTCCGAGACCGTATGAGATCACCTGGCAGTATGAGGACGGAACCGTGATCGATGTAACGGAAGTAGATTACGGAACGGTTCCTTCCCATGCAGAACCGGAGATGATGCCTACGGACGAATATTCCTATACATTTGCCGGATGGGACAGACAGCCGGCGGTTGTCGACGGTCCTGCGGTATATACGGCCCAGTTCACTGCTTCGAAGAGAAGCTATGAGATCACCTGGAAGAATGATAACGGAGAGGTGATCGATGTTACAAACGTTGAGTATGGGGAGATCCCGAAGCACGAGATCCCGTCTAAGGAAGGAGATGAGCAGTTCGGCTATACGTTTGCGGGCTGGTCACCGAGCGTGAAGGCGGTCACCGGAGCGGCGGAATATACCGCACAATTCTCTCAGACCGTTAACAGCTACGAGATCGTCTGGAAGGACGAGAACGGCGCGGTGATCGACACTACAAAGGTCGAGTACGGCAGCATGCCTCTGCATGAGGATCTCAGCAAGAAGGAAACGAAGGAATTTTCCTATGAATTTGACGGCTGGGAACCCGAACTGAAGGCGGTCGACGGACCTGCGCAGTATCAGGCGAAGTTCCGGGAGAACAAAAAGAGCTACGAGATCATCTGGAAGTACGAAAGCGGCCGTGTGATCGATGCTAAGACGCTGGAGTACGGCACTCTGCCTACCTGCGATGAGCCCACGATGGAGGCGACAGCGGAATTTGAATATACGTTTGACGGCTGGGATCCGGAGATCATAAAGGTTGACGGCCCCGCGGTATATACGGCGAAATTCAAGGCAACCCGGAGAAGTTATGAGATCACCTGGCAGGATGACGAGGGCAATGTGTTCGATACCACCACGGTGGAATACGGCGGCGTGCCTTCGCATGAGGACCCGGTAAAGGACGAAACGGCTGAATTTACATACAGTTTCAAGGACTGGAACCGAGATTTTACGGCGGTAGAAGGTCCGGAGACCTATGTTGCCAGATTTGACAAAACCAGAAGAAGCTATGAGATCACCTGGAAGAACGAAGACGACAGCGTGATCGATGTGACCACAGTGGAATACGGCGAAACGCCGACCCACGAGGAGCCTGTAAAGGAAGCAACCGAGGAGTATACGTATACATTTGCCGGTTGGGATAAAGAGGTTGCGGCGGTCACCGGAGCAGCGGAGTATAAGGCTCAGTTCACCGCTTTGAAGAACAGTTATGAGATCACCTGGAAGAATGACGATGACAGTGTGATCGATGTGACGAAAGTGGAATATGGCGAAACGCCGACCCACGAGGATCCCGTAAAGGAAGCAACGGCGGAGTACACATATACATTTGCCGGTTGGGATAAAGAGCTCGCAGCGGTCACCGGAGCAGCGGAGTATAAGGCTTTGTTTACCGCTTCGAAGAACAGCTATGAGATCACCTGGAAGAATGACGATGACAGCGTGATCGAGGTGACTACCGTGGAATATGGCGAAATGCCGACCCATGGGGCGCCTGTGAAGGAAACGACGGCGGAGTACACGTATACATTTGCCGGCTGGGGTCCGGAGATCACAGCGGTCACCGGAGCAGCGGAGTATAAGGCAAGCTTTACGGCAACCAGAAGAAGCTATAAGATCACGTGGAAGAACGAAGACGGCAGTGTGATCGGGGAGGCCATGGTGGAATACGGAGCTATGCCGACCCATGCGGATCCCGTAAAGGAAACGACAGCAGAGTACACATATACGTTCTCCGGCTGGAGCCCGAAGATCACGGCGGTCACCGGAGCAGCGGAGTATCGCGCGAGCTTTAAGGCAGCCAGAAGAAGCTATGAGGTCACCTGGAAGAACGAAGATGGAAGTGTAATCGATGTGACGGAAGTGGAATACGGCACAACACCGATCCATGAGGACCCGAAGCGAGCGAATTATACCTTTGATGGTTGGTATATGGATGCGGAGTTCACGAAACCTTGTTCCCTCGAGAATTTGATCACCGGAGATACGATCATTTACGCAAAATGGACGAAAAACCCGCTTCCGATACCGGAACTGACGGACGATCAAAAGCCTGTACCTAAGGAAGACCTTAAGGAAAACGGCGAGGAACAGATCCTGGTTCTGGATCCGAAAGAACTTCCGGAGGGATATACCATAGAGTACAGCACGGACGGCGGACAGACCTGGGTTTCCGTTCCTGTCGGGAAGGAATCCGGCGAGTATTTGATCGCAGTACGATATGTCGGCGACGCCGATCATACCGATTTCTTCGGAGATGACCTGAAGGTCATGGTTCAGGGCGATTATTATCAGAGTGAAGCCGACGAGAACTGGACTAAAGAGAGCGGAACGGCCTATACGATCCGAATCAAGAAGCGGTTTAATGACGAGGAATGCTACGAAAGATTTACCGGAGTTCTCGTTGACTTAAAGCCGGCTACGCCGGGTCTCGAATTCCTTTCCTCAAAAGGCAGCACGATCATCAAATTTGTTCCCGAGTATCTGGAAACTCTTACTGTCGGAGAACACACGATCACGGTGTTGTTCCAAGATGGCGAAGCTTCCGTTGTAATGAAGGTTTTGGAACCGGAAACAGAACCGGAAACAGAACCGGAGACAGAACCGGAAACAGAACCGGAAACGGAGCCTGAGACAGAGCCCGAGACGAGTTCTGAGTTTACGGTAACACCGGAACCTGCAGTGCCCACGGGCGATAACGCGATGCCGGTACTTTGGTTCGCGTTGAGCCTCCTTTCCCTGGCAGCATTTGCCGCGGCGGCCTGCAGAAAACACAGAAAGGCATAAAGAAGATACACTTCGCTACAGTTAGTATGCGAAGATCGAAAAAAGAGGACCTGTTAATATGCCTCCATGAACGCGCCCGGCTTTCAGCCGGGCGCGTTTCATGTACAGCCTTAAAAATCAAGTACAGCATTCGCGACTGTTCTTTCGTTAATCGAAGATACGAAACAGTTTTCCGTAAGAACCGCTGGTATTTCTTACAAATCCGTTGTAATATGTAAGGGAGTTATCAAGTCCTAACGCGCAAAACGAGAGAAAACGCGAAAATGCGCGTAAGGAACGGTCGTTGGTCCGGAAAAACATACGCGCAAAATGAGAGAAATTGCGAAAATGCGCGTAGGTGGAAAGGGTTGGCTCGGGAAGTTTTACGCGCAAAACGGGAGAAATCATGAAAATGCGCGTAAGGAACGGCCCCTGGTCCGGAAAAACTTACGCGCAAAATGAGAGAAAACGCAAAAATGCGCGTAAGGAACGGCCTTTGGTTCGGAAAAACTTACGCGCAAAACGGGAGAAAACGCAAAAATACGCGTAAGGAACGGCCCTTGGTCCGGGAAGCATTACGCGCAAAATGAGAGAAAACGCAAAAATGCGCGTAAGGAACGGCCCTTGGTCCGGAAAACATTACGCGCAAAACGGGAGAAATCATGAAAATGCGCATAAGGAACGCTTTAGATGAAAAGGATCAGTGAAGAGGAACAGCGAAGTGGATCAGTGAAGAGGACGATCCAGCGCCGAAATAAAAATGATCGTATCGGTGGTGAAAACCATAAGGACTATAAGAAAGTATTTGAAACAGATTATATAAACGAGAAAAGGAGAAAACGATGAAAGAGTTTATTAAGGGCGCAAACCCGTATATGCCGCTGTGGGAGCATGTCCCGGATGGGGAACCGAGGGTGTTTGAGCATAATGGGGAGAAGCGTGTGTACGTGTATGGTTCACACGATATCGAGCGCACGCAGTATTGCGGGCGCAACTATGTGGTCTGGTCGGCGCCGGTCACGGATCTGACTGACTGGACGTGTCACGGGGTGTGCTATGAGACGCACTATGACTCGATCCTGTACGCGCCGGACGTGGTGAAAAAGGGTGACAAATACTATATGTACGCGGCGGAGCGCAAGGGCAGTCTGGTCGTGGTAGCGTCGTCGGATACGCCGTGGGGACCTTTTGAGAACCCGGTGGAGACGAAGCTGGGCTTCGATCCCGGCGTACTGGTGGACGACGACGGTCAGGTCTATGCCTACTGGGGCGGATGTGCGGCTCCGTGCTATATTGCCCGCATGAAGGATGATATGGCGACCATCGAGGAGGAGACGCTGGTGTCGAACCCGCTGGGCCATTCGACCTGCCCGTGGAACCCGGTGGACGACGGACACATTGACCTGATCGATGCGTTCTTCGAGGCCTCCAGCCCGCGCAAAGTTCTCGGAAAATACGTATATCTCTACTCGAAACGTTACGAGAAACCGATCCCGGAGCTCGGCGTTTTCGAGCCCTGCAACGGTTTCCTGTCCTATCGTTTTTCGGACAGCCCCTTCGGCCCGTTCCGCGAGGGCGGCGACATCAGTTTCAACGGTGGCGAGATCCTCAGAGACGCCGACGGCCGCGGCACCATGACCTACCAGTGGGGCAACAACCACGGCTCCATCATGGAAGTAAACGGAAAATGGTACATCTTCTACCATCGACAGACCGGCGTGAATGAATATTCGCGGCAGGCCATGCTCGAGCCGGTGGATGTGGCGATGGGAACCGACGGGAAGCTCTACATCGGCGACGTTCGTTTCATCAACGGGGAGCCGGTCTCTTCAAAGCCTGTGGAGATGACGTCGCAGGGCGCGCACATCAACGGCCTGGACGCGCGGAAGTGGATCTCGGCGGGGTATGCCTGCCACATCTACGGAAGCAAGACCCGCGCTTATGTGGAGCCGGGCTACGAGCAGACCGAGACGATCTCGACACCCGTTGTGAACCTGAGTTCCCGTACGACCGTGGGCTTCCGTTACCTGCAGTTCGGGGCAAATGCTCCCCAGACCGTGACGGTGGTCCTGCGCGAGCACAAGGCGCTGAAGGTCCGCGTGCGCATCGATTCGTACCGCGGCCGCATCGTTTCCGAACTGGAGTTCGACGGGGCCGCCGGGACATCAAGCGAGAAGACCGCAGCATTGACCGCGGGAGTGATCGGAAAGCACGCCGTATACTTCGAGTTTGTATCGGGGGAAGAGGGCGCCATCGCCGCATTCGACCGGTTCACATTTGATTGAAGATCGCCGGAGCTTTAATTCTGACGGATCCTTTAAACTTTGCTTACAAATCTTGCCGAAAACTGCCGTATGCGGGGGTTCTTTGCTATAATCACGATGCAGGCCAATGCTGCCGGATCGGCAAGCATTGCCCCTGTAATAATAGTGATGAAGGAGGATATCGATATGTTTGTTACCTGCCCGAATTGCAAAGAATTGGTTGGAAATCATGTAGGCCCCTGCCCTATGTGCAAACATATGATCACGGCTGAATATATTACAGAATGCGAGCAAGAGCTGATGCGAGAAAGCGCGGAGGATACCCGAGAGAAGATGACGGTATTCCATGACAGGAAAATGCTCCTGGGAGTGTTCGCATTCGTTTTGATCGTGGCAATGCTCACAACGACGATCGTATGTTACATGGTGGATCGGGTAGACGTGATAGGGTCTCTTGAGCTTGCGGAGATGGTGATCTTTCTGATCCTCTGCCGCGTCTTCAAGTGTTTTCGCTGCCCGTATTGCAATAAATACTACATGGGATTTCCCGGTCGTTGGAGTCGTGAACCGGATCACTGCGTATGGTGCGGGGGAAGACTTCGCTGATCGATCCATGAAGGATCTTGATGATCTGAACAACAGAATAGCAGTTTCAGGGGCGGACTTAGATCCGCCCCCTTTTTGATTGAGTCCGGCCCTTTCGTGTAGTGCGATATCGTGGCTAATAATATGCTGAGAAAGATGAAGTGATCAGCCGCCCGTGGGTCGTATAGCCACCAAAACGAGAAAAGCGGTAAATGGATAACAAAAAGATGAATTTTTTGCTTGACAGGGGTAGAAAAGAAGAGTATAATCGCGTTTATATTTCATTTTTTTCAGAGGCACGAAAAGAGCGGAAAAAGGCTCTTTTTTTCACAAGAGAACAGGAGGTGATTCAATGGGAGAGAAAGACAAAAAGATCCGCCGGATGAGGGCGATCGGAAACAACTTCTACGCATTAGGGCTTTTGCGGCGGATATGTCCGTCGTTGGTAGTACATCAGTGCGTGCTGCGGTTTCTGGGATACTTTGAATGGCTGTTTTACAGCGCGTTCTTCATGCGGCACATCATCTACGCCATGGGAGCGGGAGAGAGTTTCCGGACCATCATGACCTACATCGTCATCGTTACCGTCGTGTATGGCGCCATGGCACTGTATGAGCAGGTCTTCACCGGAGCGATCTTTCCGGCAGATCAGGCGATCGTGAATAAAGGCTTATATCGCAGATTATTCCGAAAGTCGCGAAATGTCGAACTGGCATGCTTTGAGGACAGTGATTTCTACGATAAGTACACCCTGGCCATGGAAAAGGCCGACGCGCGCATCATATCGACCGTTGAATCGCTGTTTAAAACGTTTTTCGGCGCAATCGCGAGCGTATGTGCATTCGTCTTTATGTATCAGATCGATAAGATCTCGGTGCTGTTCGTTTTATTACCGGTCATCGGAAACTTCGTCTTTAACCGGCGGATCAGTCAGATCGACTATGTGAGAAATAAGGACATGGCGCCATACAATCGGCGAATCGCATATATTAACCGTGTGATGTATCTGCCCGAGTACGCGAAGGAGATGCGCCTGACGGGCGTCTTCAAACTCATGAAGAAGCAGTACGGCGAAGCCATTCAGGGCGTTTCGGATGTGACGAAGAAATACACGAAGCGCGCCATGCTGCTGCACTGGCTGTACGTTCATTTCACGTTTACCTTTATTTTTGAAGGCCTTCTGATCTATGGGTCCTACCGCACGCTGGTTTCACACACCATGTCGCTGGACCAGCTTGCAGTCATCACGAGTCTGATGGTCTCCACGACGTGGATCCTGATCGGTTTCACCGAGGCGCTCACCGAGCTCTTCAAAAACGGCCTGTTTGTTGAGTATCTGCGAGGCTTCCTGGAATATAAGGAGCGCATTCCGGAGGATTATCCGGGCGATGATCCGGGCCGTGAGATCCGGTCGATCGAATTCCGCGACGTTTCCTTCTCTTATAAGGATGAGGAGGTCATCTCGCATCTTTCGATGGAGTTCCGGGGCGGGAAAACATACGCGCTGGTCGGCCACAACGGCGCCGGCAAAACGACGATCATCAAACTGTTGCTTCGTTTTTACGACCCGACCGACGGCACGATCCTTTTGAACGGACGCGACATCCGCGAATACGATCTGAAGAAATACCGCGCATTGTTCGCGACGGCGTTCCAAGATCACCGGATGTTTTCCATGACGGTCACGGACAATGTCATCATGGGAGAGCCGATCCCCGAGGAAAAACGCGAAGAGCGCGTGACGGAGGCGCTGAAACTGTCCGGCGCATACGATAAGGTCATGTCGCTTCCGAAGGGCTTGAACACGATGCTGACGCACGAATTCGACGACAACGGCGCCGTGCTTTCAGGCGGCGAATTCCAGAAGATCGTCGTAGCCAGGGCTTTCGTCCGGGATTGCCCGTTTAAGGTATTTGACGAACCGTCGAGCGCCCTGGACCCGATCGCCGAGGCGACGCTGTTCGACAATATTTACGAGTCCTGCAGGAAGAATACGCTGGTGTTCATCTCGCATCGTTTAAGTTCGGTGCAGAACGCGGACTGGGTATACCTTCTGGAGGGAGGGACCGTTAAGGAGCAGGGAACGCATTCCATGTTGATGGATGAGAGCGGAACCTACGCTGACATGTATAAAAAGCAGGCGCGCAACTATCTTGCGATCCGCGAGGAAGGGGGTGCGTTGGCATGAAACATGTGTTGAAAAACCAGTGGTTTCTGTGGCGGCTTTGCTTCAAGACCTGCCCCGGGTACATGATCTACTTTTTGTATGATGCATTTCGCTATCAGGGCATCATTTTCCTCGAGCACGTGCTCGGAATCCGTTATGTGCTGCACTGCGCGGAGTATGGCGAACCTTTCTGGAAAGCCTTTACTTTTATCGGGATCGTCCTTCTGATCAATCTGATCCAGATCATTCCGGATGGCTTTTTCATCCACGGCTGGTCGTTCCGCGCCAAACCGAAACTCTATAAAGCCCTGAAGGAGCAGATGTTCCAAAAGGCGGCGGAGATCGATCTGTCCTGCTACGACGATCCGGAGTACTATAATAATTTCGTGCTGGCCGTTGCGGAGGCGGAGAGTTCCATTGACCGCTTCCTCAAAATGCTTAACACGCTGATGCAGGGGCTTACGGTCCTCTTTACGACCGGCATCTTCTTCCTGATCTATGATGCGGTCGGCATCCTCTTCGTAATGGCGTCTTTCGTCCTGCGTTTTGTGGCGGCGAGAGTGCTGAATAAACTGAATTTCAAAGTCCGCCTTCGGATGAACCCGTTGGAGAGAAAGAGAAACTATGTCAGCCGCGTACTCTATCTGAATGATTACGCGAAGGAGCTGCGGTTGCATCCCGCGGTAGGTGACCGGCTGGAGGAGGAATTTGCCGAGGCCAATGACGAGATCCTGAAGGAGCAGCGCAAAGTCGGGACCAAACGAAGCGTTCTGGGCTACCTGAAGGGTTACGTGTTCGGAGATTTCCTGATCGACGGCTTCTACCTTTCGTATCTGGTGTTCCGGGCGGCGGTCCTTCACACGATCGACTACAGCAACGCGGTGGTCCTGTTCAACCGCACCGGCAGTCTTCGGAATTCCATGGCAAACATGGCAGATCTGGTCCCGGCGGCCCAGGAGAACAGTCTCTATGTCGATAAGATCCGGGAATTCCTGGCCTATGAGCCTTCGATCCGGTTAGGTGAAGGCGTCGACGTTCCCGAGGGCAATGGCGCGATCGAGCTGTCGCATGTCAGCTTCGGCTATCATGAAGGCTCGGAGAATACGATCCGCGATATCAGCCTGAGCGTTAAACCGGGCGAGCATATCGCCATCGTCGGCTACAACGGCGCCGGCAAAACGACGCTGATCAAACTGCTGATGCGTCTCTACGACCCGACCGAGGGTGAGATCCGCTATCACGGCGAGGATATCCGGAAGTATCTTCCCGAAAAATATCGCCGCCGCATCGGCGTAGTCTTCCAGGATTACCAGATGTACGGAGCCAAACTTTCGGAAAATGTCATCATGGGAACGGCCTATTCATCGACCGGTGAGTCGAAGGAGGAGCGTGTCATTAAGGCGCTTACATCCGCAGGCTTCGGCGAGCGGTTGAAGAGTCTTCCTCGAGGCATCGACACCGAGGTCACGACCGAGTTCGATAAAGCAGGCGTGAATTTCTCCGGCGGCGAAAGCCAGAAGATCGCGATCTCGCGAGCCTTTTACAAGGACGCAGACATTTTGATCATGGACGAACCTTCCAGCGCTCTGGATCCCATCGCCGAGTATGAACTCAATAAGGCGATGCAGAAAGCGGCAAAAGGTAAGACCGTATTTTACATTTCCCACCGTCTTTCGACGACCAGAGACGCGGACCGCATCCTGATGCTGGAAAACGGACGTATTGTCGAAGAAGGCACACACGAGAGCCTGCTGGCCCTGAACGGACGCTATGCAGAGATGTGGCGCGTACAGGCAGGCCGCTACAATGTATAAAGTTATAGACATGGTTTTTGCAGAAAAGACGTGGCGGTAAGTCGGCGGGCGGTCGGAGAAGGCCGAAACCGGAGAAAAAGCTAACAGAAAGGCGAAAAAGGCCTCAAAAGTTAGCCATTGGGTATTCGGCGGAGGCTGAAAATCGGCGAAAAGGCTAACAGAAAGGCAAAAAAAGCCTCAAAAGTTAGCCGGTGGGATGTCACTTGCAAGTTTTTATATAAGCAACAATAGATTTGTAGATCACGAGTCCGGCATACGCCGGACTCGTTTCATGAAGGGCTTTTTCAGCCGCAGGGTTCACGGTTTTTTGAGAAGCGGGTTTCGGCGTATTGCGAAAAACGCTATTTTGTGGTACATTTTCAGTAGGTAAGGATACGGCCGGAAAGTGTTCCGGGTTCACAAATAGAATGATATTGAGAGATATCGGAATGGGAGGCTAATATGATGATCATATGTCCTGTTTGCGGAAAAGAAACGGAAGGCGGATATAAGTTTTGTATGAATTGTCGGAGCGAGATCGGCACAGCCAATGCTGTATCGGCCGCGGCGAATGTGCAGTCTGTAGCAGCGGAGGCCACTGCCGCGGCTGAGGCAGTAGCTACAGACCAGAGTAACATGGCCGGGGCTGTAGCGGCGGGAGTAGCGGCGGCGACAGTGACGGCACCGCCGAATGTAATGCCGGCGCCCGGAGCGCCCCAGCCGATGCCGGCGCAGAACTACGAGTCCTATGAGCCGTATATTCAGCAGGGAACGATCCCGGACTACTCGAATAATCCGAATATGTATGCGGCTCCGGATCCGAACGTCGTAAGAACTCGGAAGAAGAAAGGCATGGGCGGCGGACGAAAGGCATTTGCTTTTTTCCTGTGCATTTTCCTGTTTTTCAGTATTCTCGTGACGTTGGCTTTATACTGCGTCCGTAAGTCGCTTTCCGTGGAAAACCTGACTTCGGCAGTCGTAAATGCCGACACGATCGGCACCATGGACATCGGAGAACTGACCGGCCGCGAAGAAGATAAAGGAAAGACGATCTCTCAAATGATCCTGGACAATATTCCCGAAGATCAGAAGGAAAACTTCCCGGAACTGACGGAAGACAAGATCAATGAATTTTTGAACGATGAAGCTGCACAGGATATCATTTCCGGTCCGTTAGAAGATCTGGTCGACTATCTCTCCGGCGAAAAAGAAGAGTTTTCCATCGATTCCGAGAAGGTCGTGAAGTCTCTCGAGGAGCACGCGGACGCCGTAGAGAAGTACACAGGTAAAAAACTGGAAACATCCGATTATGACTCCATCAAAAAGTCGATCGATGAGTTCAATGAAGAGAACCTGGGAGAACTGCCTGGCGGTTCGAACAGCATTAAGGATTCCGGAGTCGCAACGGCGATGAAGGCTTTGAAACTTTTCTTCTCCGATGAACTGTTCTATATTGCACTAGGTATTACATTCTTCTTTATCTTGATGGTATTTGTGATCTGCGGCCGCTATGTGGACAGTGCTTTGCTTCGTGTCGGATTGACCTCTGCGGTTGTGGGCGGTATCGTTTTCGGCGGGATCAAGGTGGGCCGCGTTGCGATCGAAAAGACTGCCGAAAAAAAGGTCGGAAAGGGAGTTATGGAAATGCTGGATAAAGCAGTGTTTAATAACTTTGAACAGACCGGACAGTTAGTGCTTTGGGCGGGCGTAGGAACATTTGTTATCGGCATTCTCTGGCGCATTCTGTTCCGGAAGAAAACGACCGCTTGATGTTCGATGGGTCGAGAAGAGATTGCAATACATTCGGATTTGTGCTATCATATCCTGTGGGGTATAGCCCCAAGGTATGATAGGAGGTATAGATTATGATTATGAAGAAACGTATCGCTCGTTTTATGGCGAGCGCATTGGCTGCAGGATTAGTTCTTTCTGCACCTCTTACGGCATTTGCCGATGATGAGGCTACTACGGTGGCTTCGGAAGTTTCGGAGGCGTCCTCTGCTGACGCTGAGGGACAGGATCCCGCTGCCGGCGCAAATGACGCAGGCGACGTTGAGACGAAGCCCGCAGAAGCACAGGAGGGAGATCCGGTTTCCGATGAAAGCACGATCACCACGGGAACGACCGGTGAGCAGGATGAAGACGGCTCTGACAACGTAGGCGCTGCAGCTCCCGCAGCCGGCGAGAGTGATGATACAAATGCACCCGCCGCAGCAACAACGGAACTTACCGCACATGTTCGTATCGAGGGTATCGATAAGATGCTGTACAACAGTGATGTAAAGGTTCTGGTGAAGGACGGCGAGAAGGCTACCGCGAAGTCCGTTCTTATGGCGGCAGACGAGCAGTCCGACGACATCACCATCGTGGGCGCTGATTCCAACTATATCACTGAGGTCAATGGTGTGAAGGCAGCTACTTACGGCGGCTGGGACGGCTGGATGTATCAGGTGAACGGCGTTGCCGCAGCGGTAGGCATTGATGCTTACGAGATCGCTGCCGGTGACAGCATCGTTTTGTACTACTCGGATGAATACGGCATCGGCATGGATTACCCGGTGATGAACACCGAGAAGCTGGCAGATAAAGTGCTTGCATTTACTTCCACGAAGACAACGTATGATGCAGAGGGTAAGGCTTCCACACAGGAAGTGAAGGTTGCCGATATGACTGTTACCATCGCAGGCGAGACCTTCAAGACCGATGCAAACGGCGAGATCACACTGTCTGACGCGGCGATGAATGCATTGCCCGCAGAGATCACGATCAGCAAGTACGCCGAGAACGGATGCCCGCTCGTACTTCGTTACGCGCCGGGAACCAAGGTGGACGCTCCTGCAACGAAGGCCGGCGACACCACACCGGTAGCATGGCTGTTTGTGATCGCAGCAGGAGCTGCAACGATCGCAGTAGCGACTCGTAAGAAAGAACAGGTTAGATAATATACATCGCTCTGCGGGCAGCCGCCGGGCGAGATAGAGAAGGAGTCGGAATGCAGAACAAAATGCGTAGGCGTCGACACAGTCTGATCATGTGGTCGCTGGCAGTTGTTTTGCTTCTGGCTTCTTTTTTTGATGCTTTTAACAGTGTCGGCCTGAGCCGCCGCGTGTTTGCAGATACCGCCTCGGAACGCGTTTCGACGGCGGAGCAACTGCTCGCGCGGTGCCGGGAGGCGCTCTCATGGAAAATGAAGGCCGCCGGTGCTGCGACGGAGCAGGAGCTGCTGGATGCGATGGCGGCGCGTGCAGGCCGAAGCCCGGAGGATTGGTACGTCCTCGCTATGGCGAAGATGGGCCTGAAACTCGATTATTCGAAGTATGCGAACGCCCTGTTTGAGGTGTGCAAAGATCCCGAGCCGACGGATGTGGAGCAGTATCGGCGCTACCTGACGGCGCGCGCGATAGGCTACGAGGACATCCCCGGGACGGCACCCGAGAAACTGAAGGATAAGGGGATCATGAGCGCGATCTACCGCGGCTATGCCGTGGCGGCCGGTCGCGCGCCGAGTTCGTTTGTGTACAGCGAGACGCAGAACGCCCTCATCGCTCTGAAACTGGCCGACGGCGGCTACGCCCTGATGGGCGAGACCTCCGATGTCGATGTGACGGCCTTCGTTTTGCAGGCTTACGGTGCTCTCCTCGGCGCGCAGGGTAAGAACGCGGCGGGCGCGGAGCTGATGGCGGCGGTCCGCGATGGGTTTGCGGTGCTCGGGAAGCGCCAGAGCGCGGACGGCGGCTACGCATCGTTTGGCACGGCGAATGCCGAGAGCGGAGCCATGGTTTTGCTGGCATTAGCTGCATTTTCCGATGAGGACATTTCGTCGGACGTTCGAAACTCGGTTCGTGCGAGAGCCCTGATCGCGGCGACGGATCGCTTCCAAACGGCGAAGGGCGGTTTCGCGCACGCGCTGTCGGACGGAGTCGCCTCCATGGAAAATGACCTGGCTACGGCGCAGGTGATGTGTGCCTATGCGGCCTATGCTTCGTACCTGAAAGGAACCTCCGGCAGGCTCTATCCGGTGAAAGCAGCGGCGGAGCCTGTAGTTCCGACGACGCAAAGACCGACGGAGAAACCGACTGGATCTTCCACGGAAGAGACAACGCAGAAGCAGACGGAAGAGTCTGCAGAGGAAACTATACAGAAGCAGACCGAAGCGTCGACAGAAGAAACGACCGAAGAGACCGCGGAGGTGTCGACGGAGGAAACGAAAGAAGAGACGAGGGAGAGTTCGTCGGCAGAAACGATCGTTTCCACCGAAGCATCCACTGCAAGCACGGAAACAACGGAAAACAGTTCAACAAAATCCACAACAATAGAAGATTTAAACGAAAACACACCTTCTGCACCCACAGAAGGTTCAGATATAGAAAAATCGGAGGACGATTCCTCCACTTCGGCAAGCACGGTGCGGTGGATCATGACGGCAGTCGTAGCCGGCCTGATCCTGCTGGCGCTTCTGGCCAATACATGCTCCAAGCGTCGGTCGAAGATGACCTATGCGCTCATCCTCGTGTTGGGCGCGGCGGCCCTCATCTTCGTTTGGGTGTCGAAGATCACCCTGCCGGAGCAGGCGACGCAAAAACAACAGCAGACCTATCTGGAGCGCCTGCCCGCACAGGGAGAGTTCCGCATCGAGATCTGCATTGACCAGAGAGTCGAAGGCGAGGAGATGCTCCTTACGCCGCGCCTGGTGACGGTCAGCGAGGATGACACGGTTTTCGACATCCTGCAACGCGTGACCATGGCCTACGGCATCGCCATCGATTACACAAAGAGTATGGTCGGTACCGTTTACGTCCGCGCGATCGGCGGGCATGCGGAGTTCGACCGCGGCGCCGGCTCGGGCTGGGTCTTCCTGGTCAATGATGCTCTGGCGACGACAGATGCCGGCAGCGTGAAGCTATCCGCGGGCGATGTGGTCCGCTGGGCCTACACGCTGGATCTGGGAAAGGATGTGAGCCCATGAGAGTTTACCTTCATTCCCGTACCTGGTTTTTGTATTTTGTAATGGTCATCGTGATATTGATGACGTTTTGGCACCCGGTGCTCCTGCTGATCAGTTTGGAGAGCGGGCTGTTGTGGTGGCGCATCCTTAAGCGCCGGCTGACGGCGGGGCATATATTTGCCGCCCTGGCCATCATCGGCGTCCTCACGGTAGCGAACCCGCTGATCTCGTCGAACGGCGCGACGATCCTGTTCTACCTGAACGGGCGCGCGATCACGACGGAGGCGCTGGCCTACGGTTTCCTGTTCGCGTCGGTCCTGGTCTGCACTCTGCTGTGGTGCGTGATCCTGAGCGACGTCATGACGACCGACCGCTGGCTGAACGTCTGCGGACGGCGCTTCTGGCGGACAGGCCTGGTCCTGACCATGGTGTTCCGTTTCTTTCCTCTGTTTTCGAAGCAGTGGCAGAAGATCCGCGAAGGCCAGGAAGCGCTGGAGGGCGGCAGCCCCGTCGGGCTGAAAGAGACCTTCCGCATGACGAAACGAGAACTGCTGTGTATGCTGACCTGGTCGCTGGAGCACGGTTTCGTTACGGCCGATGCGATGCTGGCGCGGGGCTACGGCGCCGCGCGGCGGACCTTCTTCAACCGTGAAAAATACGGGGCGGCGAGCATCGGGATCGCTCTGGCGATCGCCGCAGCATTTGCCGCGGTCATCACCGCCGCCGTAAACGGCGGACTGGAAGCGCAGATCTATCCGTACGTGCGCATACACATGGATGGATGCATGGATATCGTCGGGTCGGCAGCGTTCTTCCTGCTGTGTCATTTACCGATGATCTCACATAAAGTAATTCGAGAGGAAAGGAGGATGCGGTCATGATACAAGTTGAAAATATGAGTTTTACATATTCCGGAGCGGCCCGTCCGAGCCTTTCCGATATATCCCTGAAGATCGCGCCGGGCGAGTTCGTGCTGCTGTGCGGGCCGACCGGATGCGGAAAATCCACCCTGCTTCGGATGCTGAAGCCGGAGCTGACGCCTGCGGGCGAGCGGACCGGTCGCGTCGTGTATAAAGACCGCGAGATCGGGACGGAGGACCGTCTGCCCGAGATCGGTTTCGTGATGCAGATGCCGGAGCAGCAGGTGGTCACGGACCGGGTTTGGCATGAACTGGCTTTCAGCCTGGAGAACCTCGGCGTGACGTCGGACGTGATCCGCCGCCGAAGCGCGGAGATCGCGGCCTATTTCGACCTGGAGAAAAGCTTTGAAAAGGACACGAACGCCCTGTCCGGAGGCGAGAAGCAACAGCTCGTCGTGGCTTCGACGATGATCATGGGTTGCAAGGTCCTCCTTCTGGATGAGCCGACCTCGCAGTTGGACCCGATCGCGGCGAACCGCTTCTTCCTGTGGCTGGAGCAGTTGCGGCGCGAGTTCGGCATCACGATCGTTCTGGCGGAACACCATCTCGAAGAGATCTACGGCGAGACGGACCGCGTGATCTATATGGACAATGGACGCATCCAGGCGCAGGGAAAACCCGCGCAGGTGGCCCATGACCTGCTGGTGGGCGGGGACGCATTTTCCGCGGCGTTGCCGACGGTGAGCCGACTGTTCTATGACGGGAAGTCCGGACGCGATCCCTTCGTTTCGCTCCGCGAGGCGAAAGCCGCGCCGGACTACGAAAACCTGGTCGCAGCCGCGAAGGTTAAGATCGCGGGCCGGGAGCGGGTTTCCGCACCGGCGGAGGCGGGCACGGCGGTATCGCTTTCCAACGTCAACTTCGGCTACGACGAGTCCTCGCCGGCCGTTTTGAATAAGCTTTCGCTCGACATCCCGGCGGGCGCCTGCACGGCGATCGTCGGCGGCAACGGCAGCGGAAAGTCGACCCTTCTGAAGGTCATCGCGGGCATTGTCCCCGATAAAAAGTACGGCGCCGGGAAGGTAAAGATCCTCGGCGAGACGCGGGCAGTGACCGAGAAAAAGAAGAAAACTACGGCGGGCGCGCGCCAAAAGATCGCGTTTTTGATGCAGGATGTTTCGACGCTGTTTACCGAGGAGACGGTCTACGAAGAGATCGTATCCGGCGTGAAAGAGAAGGTCGCAGCCGGCGGCGAGGGCTTCGTTGAAAACTTCCTTCGGGAGAACGGATTTGCCGCGCTTACGGACCATTTCAAGCAGCATCCGTACGACCTCTCCGGCGGCGAGCAGCAGATGCTGGGCCTCACGAAGCTTTTGCTCCGCGACCCGCAGATCCTCCTGCTGGACGAGCCGACGAAGGGCATGGACGCGGTTGCAAAAGAGGAGTTTGCGGCCCTGATCGCTAAGAAAAAAGCCAACGGCATGACCATCATTTTAGTAACACACGACCTCGATTTTGCGGAACTGTGCGCTGACTACGCGGCCATGCTGTTCCGCGGCGAGATCCTCTCGAAAGAACGGGCCGACCGTTTCTTCGCGGACAATGTATTTTACACGACTCACAAAAATCGAGCACTGAACTTATAACGAAAGGAACCGAAGATGCAGGCAATGCAGAACACCGCAGAACTGAATATCGTGTGCCGGGGACGAGGCTCGTCCCGCGTACAGGCGCGAAAACTCTGCATGATCGCGGTCATGACGACGCTGGCCGTCATGGGACGTGTCCTGTTTGCTGCGCTTCCGGGTTTCAAGCCCGTCACCGCCATCGTGATCCTGACGGGCATGTACTTCGGCGCCGGCAGCGGTCTCGCGACCGGAGCCTTGGCCGCCCTGGTCTCCAACATCTACTTCATGCAGGGACCGTGGACGCCCTTCCAGATGCTGGCCTGGGGCAGCATCGGCCTGCTTTCGGGCCTGCTTTCGCGCCCGCTGCGGCGATTCCCCGTACTTCTGTACATCTGGGGCGCGCTCGCCGGAGTGTATTATTCCCTGTTCATGGACACCTGGATGGTCTTCTGGTACAACAAAACCCCGACGTTTCAGCTATGGCTGGCCGCCGTGTCGACCGGCGTGTTCAGTATGGTCACATATGTGATCTCCAACCTCGTTTTTTTGGCGGCGTTGGCGCCTGCGATGGGGCGCCGCCTGATGCGCATTTCCCGAAAATGCGGCTTCCGCAATTGTAAATCTTTTGTTAACAAAGCCCCGAAACGGACGCGGGTAGGTTGACTTTTTCGAAAAAAAAACGTATACTGCTTATGGTGTGACTTGTAGAGAAAAGGAATGTTTGGAACAACAGGCTGATATCAGGAGGTTTGCTGTGGAAACAACGATAGATGATAATATCCGGTTTCTGGAACAAGCCAAGTCGGCTCTGTCTTCCCTGGAACAGATCCGCAGCCAGAAGATCGATCTGGCGGCAAATGAAAAGAGGATCGAAAAACTGATCGCGGCAGAGCAACGCTCGATCGAGGATGAGATCAATCGAACCGTAAAGAAACGCCGTGAAGAGGTGGTCGCAGGATACGACAAAGAGATCGCCGGGATCCAGGAGCGCCTCAAGAAAGTGAAATCCGAGAAAGAACAGGCCCGTAGCGCCGGCATGAAAGAGCGCATTAAGGAAGAAACGGCCGACCTGACTTCAAAAAACACGGAATTAAAAACACACATTCACACGCTGGTAAAACAGAACCGGTTGCCTGCTTTCTGCGGATCCGGTTGGTTTTATATGTTCTTTTTGACCAGCACGGCACTGCAGTGGGTCATTGTTGCAGCGGCCTGTGTGGCATGGATGTTTGCCATTCCTTACATGATCTATATCTTCAGCGGCAGTGAGACCCCGCTTTTGCTGACTCTCCTGCACCTGATCTTTTTTGCCGCGACCATGGCGGCGTATTTCGTGATCAATGTGAAGGTAAAATATCGCTATTACGATACCCTGAAACTGATCCTGGCGGACCGTGCGCAGATCGCACGCAACAAAAAAGAGATCCGTCTGATCACGAAGGACATCAAAAAGGATGACGACGACGAGCGCTATGACCTGGGCGACTTCAACTACGAGATCGCGAAGACCGAAGCGGAGGTCGAAGACGTAGCACAGCGGAAGAAGGACGCATTGTCCACATTTGAAGCGGTAACACGTCAGGTGATCTGCGACGAGATCACGGAGACCGGCCGTGAGCGCCTGAACGAACTTCGCGCAGAGCAGGCGGCCAATGCGAGCGCGCTGGCGCAGACAGAGGAGACCTACAAGAGCAGCTCCATCCGGTTCACCGACCGCTACGGCGGGTATCTGCCGAGAGAGTGCATGAACCAGTCCAACATTGACCAGCTCATCGATCTGATGCGGAGCGGACAGGCATCCAGCATCACGGAGGCGGTCACCGTCTTCCAGACGAAAAAAGCTTAAAGCAAGATATATCAACGGAGGAAAGAGCGACATGGCGGATGACAGAGATCGCTTTTCGGATGACGAGAAAAAAGTCATTTCGCTCGATGAAGTAAGACAGACGCGAGGAGAGCGACTGGCGACGAAAGAAGAGAACCGTAAAAAAGGGCACGGCGACGAGTACCTGGATGAACGCCTGCGCGAGGAGATCAAAGCGCATGCTTCGTTTCGGCGGACACTTGCGTTGTGCCTGGTTCTGATTCTTATCGCGGTCATCCTGGTATACTTCGGCATCCGGTTGACATTGAAATACAACGACATCGTTACTGCCTGGGAGAAACCAACGTCGGAGATGACACTGTTTACTTCCGTGCCTTATGCCGGCGGCGTCATGAAGTACAACAATGACGGCATGAATTATTACAACGCGGACGGCGAACTGAAGTGGACGAAAACGTACGAGATGCGTAAACCGAAGCCTTCGATCTGCGGCGAATACGTCGTCATGGCGGACATTGGTTATAACAACCTGGTGATCTGTAACCGCGACGGCTTCCAGGGGAGCGCGTACAGCCCGCTGCCCATCAGTTCGGTCAGCATTTCCCGCGAAGGCCGTGTGGCTGCGGTGGTCGAAGACGATATGGCAAACCGTATTCTGTTCTTTGATAAGACCGGCGCGAAGAGTGACTCGAACTTCCAGACGCTGATGAATAAGACGGGATATCCGATGTCGGCGGCACTGTCGCCGGACGGCAAGATGCTCATGGTCTCCTATGTTTACCTGGAACAGGGGATGATGAACAACAAGTTGATCTTCTATGATTATCATGACAGTCAGGTCGGCGCGAACCAGACCGTCGGAGGCTTTCAGAAATACGGCGACACGTTGTTTGCACGCGTGGCATTCCTCGACGATAAACGCGCGGTGGCCTTCGGCGACGGGCGTATCGTGTTTTTCTCCCTGAAGAACCGACTGAAGCCCGAGGAGACGGCAGAAGTACAATTCTCCGACACGATCGAGCGCGTTTTCTACGATGACGAGGGAGTTTATGTGGTGACATCCCAGCCGGAGAATAATACCTGGCTCGTGACCTGCTATGCAAAGGACGGCACGGCGAAATATGCATACCGATCGACGTTCCTGCCTGATTTCGTCGGCATGACGAACGGCACTCTGTACTATCATGACAGCAGTACACTGGTCGTCTACGGTAAGGTTTTGGGAAAGATGAAACTGCGTTTTCAAGGCAATTTCAGGGTCAATGTCCGCACGGTCGTCAACCTCGGGAAGGACAATGCTTTCCTGATCCTCAGTGATACCAAACTGATGCGTGTAAAACTCAAAAACTGAAATACCAAAATTCAAGGGATCGCTTTGCGACCCTGCCATACGGAAGGAAAAGAAAAACATGAAGATCTTAGTTACCGGCGGAGCCGGGTTTATCGGGAGCCACACCTGTGTGGAACTTCTGGATGCAGGCTATGACGTGGTCGTAGTCGACAACCTGTGTAATTCCAGCGAGAAGAGCCTCGAGAGAGTCGAGCAGATCACAGGTAAGAAAGTGACGTTTTACAAGGCGGACATTCAGGACGAAGCCGCACTGACCGCGATCTTTGAAAAAGAAAAGATCTATGCAGTCATTCATTTCGCGGGCCTGAAGGCAGTCGGAGAGTCCGTACAGAAGCCCATCGAGTATTACACAAATAACATTGGCGGAACGTTGACACTGTTACGGGTATGCCGCGCATTCGGTGTGAAGAACATCATCTTCAGTTCGTCCGCGACGGTTTACGGCGATCCGCTGACCGTCCCGGTCAATGAGCAGTGCCCGAAGCAGAACGCGACGAACCCGTATGGTTGGACGAAGAGCATGCTCGAGCAGATCCTGATGGATGTTTGCGTTTCGGATCCGGAGTGGAGTGTGATCCTGCTTCGTTACTTCAATCCGATCGGTGCGCATAAGAGCGGCCTCATCGGCGAGGATCCGCAGGGAATCCCGAATAACCTCGTGCCTTACATTGCCCAGGTGGCAGTTGGGCGCAGAGAGTTCCTCTCGGTCTTCGGAAACGATTACGATACGCCGGACGGCACGGGCGTGCGTGACTACATCCACGTGGTGGATCTGGCGCGCGGCCATGTGATGGCGTTGAAGAAATTCGAAGAGGAGCCGAAGGTGCGTATCTACAACCTCGGAACCGGCATCGGCTACAGTGTACTGGATGTGCTGCATGCCTATGAGAAGGCTTGCGGAAAGACATTGCCCTATCAGATCAAAGGACGCCGCCCCGGCGATATCGCAACAAATTACGCAGACGCGTCCCTGGCGAAAAAAGAGCTCGGTTGGGAGGCGACCCTGAACCTGGACGATATGTGCCGCGACTCGTGGAACTGGCAGAGTAAAAACCCGAATGGGTTCAATGATTAGGAGAAGACCATGAAATATTGTTTCGGAATTGACATCGGCGGCACCAGTGTAAAGATGGGCCTGTTCGATACGGAGGGCAACCTCCTCGAAAAATGGGAGATCCCGACGCGTAAGGAGAACGGCGGAGCAGCAGTTCTGCCCGATATCGCAGCGTCGGTAAAAGATAAGATCGCAGAGCGCAAGATCGCTGCAGAAGATATCTGCGGCGTCGGTATGGGCATTCCCGGACCGGTCACTCCGGAAGGTGATGTTTCGATTTGCGTAAATCTGGGCTGGAAGGAGCGTAATCCCGGCCGGGAACTGTCCGAACTTTTGGGCGGCGTGCCTGTACGCGCGGGTAATGATGCGACCGTAGCGGCGTTAGGTGAGTTCTGGCGCGGCGGAGCAAAGGGATATAACAGCGTGGTTTTGTTAACGCTCGGAACGGGCGTCGGCGGCGGTGTCATCCTGAATGGTAAGGTCGTAGACGGTGCACACGGAGCCGGTGGAGAGTTGGGCCACATCGTGGTAAACCCTGACGAGACGCTGCGCTGCAACTGCGGAAACTACGGCTGCCTGGAGCAGTATGCCTCGGCGACCGGCGTGGTACGAGTGGCAGGCCGTATCCTGGCCGCAAGACCGGACGAAGCCTGCACACTTCGCGGCATTGAGAACTACTCCGCAAAGGATGTCTTCGACGCAGCGAAAGCCGGAGACGCTATCGCGAACGAAGCCGTGGAGATCCTGTGCAAATATCTGGGTTTCGCAACGGCAAACTGCGCGATGACGGTCGATCCCGAAGTTTTCGTGATCGGAGGCGGAGTTTCCCGTGCCGGAGCGATCCTCACGGACGGCATCGGCAAATATTTCGAAAAATACACTCCTTTGCTTAAGACGAAGGCTAAATTTGCCCTTGCAACCCTGGGAAATGATGCCGGAATTTACGGAGCGGCGCGTTTGGTGCTCTAAAGTGCACAAAAATGCACGATTTCGAAATAATTAAGGTGCATTTGCCCTGAGAAATGCACTGAAACGCATGCGGCGGCAGAGAGAACCCAAAAAAATAAAAAAAAGATAAAAAATTCGAATTTAATGTACTAATTTATGAGATTTTATGCTATAATGTACATGTGTCAGAGACCCTTCGGAAGAAAATCGACGAAAATCGGTTTCTAATATCGAGTAGGACCTGACGGAAAGGGATAGTATGAGTCAGGCGAAAGTTGACAACTACAACGATTACAAAAAGAATCGAAAGCAGCTCATTGCAAAGCAAAAGAGCCATACAAAACTTGCAGAGATTGCTTTTACCGGCCTTATCACGATC
>JAFZPG010000057.1 GCA_017550425.1 Lachnospiraceae bacterium
GAGCGATGCCGGGCTTCACCCAGTTATCCAGCGCGTCGCCAACGAGCAGATATTTCCCGTCGACATCCAGTCCGATCGAACCGTAGGTATGTCCGGGCAATTCGAGCACTTTAGCGTTTACACCATAAGTCGAAAGGTCGTCGCCTTCCTGCACGTAGATCAGGTTCTCGGGACGCTCGACCTTCGTCTCGCGCAATGCCTTCAGGGACAGTTTCAGGACGACCCGGCCCACCGCGCCGCGCGGGATCAAGGGTTGCTTTTTGTAATTCTGAAACAATTCTTCGTCGGCTTTGTGGATCGCCACGGGAACGTTATATTTCCGCGCCAACTCCGCTGCATTGTCCGCATGATCGAAATGTGTATGTGTGAGTACGATCAACTTCAAGTCGAATTTGTCGCACTCTTCGATCACCTGATCCAAGGACTTTTTACTCGATGTGTCGACCAGGATCGCGTTCATCCCCTCGACCACCAGATAGCAATTGTCCGTCCCTCCTTTAATGCGGATCACCTCTGCCATGATTCATTCTCCCTTTCTCAATTCTTCCATGTTGTTCTCAAATATACCCGTTTCGACAAAACCCATCGAGAGGTACAACGACTTTGCGACCGTGTTGCCGGGAGCAACGCCCGTGTAGACGGTGCTCACGTTGAAGCGCTCCTTCAGGAACAACAGGCCCTGCTCCAGAGCGCGGCGGCCGTAGCCCCGTCCCTGATACTTTTCGTCGATCAACAGCTTCCACAAGGTGTAGTAATCTTTCGCCTCATAGTAGCCCATCATGATAAAACCGATGATGGTCTCGTCGTCATAGACCGCGAACGGAAATGCAGTGTCGCCGTAGACATAGGCCTCCGCCAGCGATTCGGCGGTTGTGGACACGAAGGCGCGCTGGCTCTCGTGCACACGCAGGGTCAGGACCTCATCCAGGTTTTCTCTTGTGACCGGTCGGATTTGAAGCATCGTATCTCCCTTTCGTTAAAACAGATCCAAACTGCTGTCTAAGTAGATCTCCTCCCGCACACGAAGCTGATGCTCGGGTCGGGTCATATAGTACAGCAAAAACTCGAGGATCAGCGCGCTGCCCAGGCTGCGCCCTTCGATCTTGAAATGCCGGAAACCCTCCGGCAAGTACACCTTTTGTATATCTTCAATGCCGATGAAACCGGGGTTTTGCATCGCGTCGGAGAACCGGTAGCCGCGTGCCGCCGTCGGCGAAACGCAGGCGTGATCCGCACAGGCCTCCCCGAGGCTTTTGCGGCTGACATTTTCATAGCAGTTCTTCCGGTCATAGCAGTCGAACCAACAGCATTCGTTGACCAGGAATTCCACTTTTTGTCGTTTCTCCTCGGGCAATGCTTTCCACACATCGTGTGTTTTATTCAGCCGGAAATCCGGGACCACATAGCGAAACTCGTCACGATCCAGTTCCTTAAGAAACTGCTCCGGCTCCCGCAAGACCTTCGTAGTCGAAGAAACGAAATAGTAACCCGGATAGTTCGTCCGGATGTAGTCCATCAGCAGATCCGAAGTAATGATCACTCCGTTTTGCACCGCTCCGTTTTGAAACAATTCGCACAGTTCGTTGCACTTTCGGTCCATCAGATGCTGCTCGGTCAGCAGGGAGTTGCTGAAGGTCAGGCGCGCCGAGATCCCGTATTCGTTCATCAGCGCTGCCACGCGCTCCGGCTCGGCAGCCCCGAAACCTACACGCCCGCCACCCCACAGGCAGTTCTGCGGCGCGCCGTAGACGGATCCGATTTCGCACCAATCGTAGAAATACTCACGATGCGTGCGATACAAAGGCAGAAACACCTGATACAGATCGTAAAATTCAAACAGACCGGGCAGATGATAACAGGCTTTCATTCTTACATTTCCCTTCATCTCGAAACAAAATATTTATCCTGATTATATCATTTCAGCGTCTTTTGTGTCAATCAAAACAAACGGCCTGCCCCGTCCGCCGAAGCGTCAGGAGCAGGCCTTTTAAGCTTTATTTGTCTTCGTAATGGTATTTCTTTAAGTGTCTGCCGAAGATCAGGCAATGAACGACACCGGCCACGCCGAGGATGCCCATCATCAGCGCTGCGCCCGAGCCCTTACCGCTACCGAACAACGTGACCCACAGGCCCGTCTGCCCTTCCATAAACGGTTCGCAGACCTGATCCACCATAAAGCCGCCCAAAAACAGGCCGATGGGGATGGTGAAAAACTGGAACGAATTCCTGCATGCATAGACGCGCCCCTGCAATTCCAGCGGGATCGTGTTTCGCAAGATCACGTCGAGGTTCGCGCTCATGACCGGCACCAGCATCCAGCCGACGATCTGGCCCACGCACCACAGCACAGGCTCACGCGAGAACGCCAGAATGAAGTTCTCGATCCCAAGCGAGATCAGCATGGTCACATAAACGACGCGGACTCTGTTTTTGGGTTTCGGCATGAACGTGATCATAAAACTGCCGATCAGCATTGCGATCCCGGCCGCGGACGTAACGATGCCCAACACTCCGTTGCCGCCCTTCGGGTTCGGTATCACATATGCGGGCAATGTTGCATCGAACGCGGAAGCGATCAGGTTCACACCGGACATAAACAAGATCAGCGTAAACACCATCGGCGTCTGTTTCAGGAAACCCAGGCCCTCTTTCACGAGTTCCATCATCGTTTCCTTGACTTCTTTCGGCCGTTCGGGGATACGAATGAAGCAAGCCAGCGCAACGAAAGCAGTGACAAATGTGAGCAGGTCCAGGGTGAAGACTGCTTCCAATCCCAGAAACGCATACACCGCGGTCGCGATCAGCGGATGCAGGATCGAAACCAGCGAACGGGTGAACGAGTTCATCCCGCTGATCTTCTGGTAGGCTTCCTTCGGCACGATGAGCGTCATCGTGACCTCGGATGCCGGCTGCTGCACCGTATTCATCAGCCCCGAGAACGCATTGACCGCGTACAGATGCCAGACAGCCAGCAGCTTAAACCGATACAGGCCAAACACCGCCAATGTACACATCGCGGCGAGCGTGTCGCACACCAGCATCGTCTTTTTCTTGTTGAACCGGTCGGTCAATGCGCCCGCAAATATGCTCATGAGCACATACGGAGCGTACGAGCAGATCCTGAGGGCTGCCGTGCTTAATGCCGACCCCGTCTCTTCATACAACCATAACGTCAACGCAAACGCCGTCATGCTGCTGCCCAGCTGTGACAGGCTCTGCGTACTCCACAGGATATAAAAATCCCGTAACTTATCTTTCTTTCTCTCTTTCATATCTTTGCTCCTGTTTTATTTTTTCTCGTAAGAAGCAAAGCTTGAGGATGTCATTCCTCCATACAGTCTCCTCAGGCTCTGCATGGAGCACTTGCAATACAAAGTCTCATTATGATTCTTTCCTCCACTCTTATCTTCTGTAGTTCTCTTCCAGCCACCGGGCCACGCCGTCTTCGTCGTTTGCGGGGATGATGCCGGTCGCGAGACTTTTCAGTTGCGGGTCGGCGTTTTGAACGGCGTAGGCTTCGTCGGCGAGTTCGAACATGTCGATGTCGTTGCGGCCGTCCCCGAAGGCGACCACACGGTCGCACTTCAGGTACTCTTTCAGCTGACGGATCGCGTTCGCCTTCGAGGCCTCCTTCGGCATGATCTCAAGCCACTGCTCATCCGTGTAGATATCACGCTGGTACACACAGTGATAAATGTCTTTATAGGTTTCGTAAAAAGGCAGAAGTTTCTCCGGATCGTCGATGCAGGTCACATAGAAAATGTCGCCGCGCTTCAGATTCTCCGGGGTTTCCGCGATGTTTGTGCGGATATCGCCCTTACGGGAATCCAAGAACTTCTTAGTTCCCTCATTCACCAGTCCGGGAACGAAAGAAAATTTCTCTGCGCCGTCGATATACGAGTATACGATGGGGAAAATGTCCGCCGCGACGAGCGCATCGATCAAGTCCCGGATCTCTTCACCGAAGAAATTCGAAAGCAGGATCTCCCGGGTATCATTGTCCAGGATAAACGCGCCGTTATATACGATGATCGGTATCTTCGCGACCAGCCCCTGCGTGACCTTCTTCGCGGTGATCGACGAACGTGCGGTGGCATAGGAAAAGATCATGCCCTCGGCGGTCAGCCGGTTGATGACGTCGTTCGTGTACGCGCTCGTCTTCTCATCGGACCGCAGCAGAGTGCCGTCCAGATCGGATACATACAGTGTTTTCAAAGCCTCTCCTTTACTCCAAACCATTCATTTTATTCAATTTCTTACGGGCTTTCGCCCATTTGGAGATCTCTTTCTTTTTGGCGTAATTGCGTGTGTTTTCCGCGCCCAAGCTTACATACAGCGCATATCGTTCTGCGGACAGTTCTCCGCTCTCCAGAGCCGCTTTGATCGCGCAGCCGGGTTCGGTATCATGCCGGCAGTTGCTGAATCTGCAACGGCTCATAAGCTCCACGATATCGGAAAATGTATCGTCGATGCCATCTTCCGCTCCTGCCATGCCGACCTCCCGCATGCCGGGTGTGTCGATGATGCATACACCGTTTTCCAGTTCGATCAGCTGGCGGTGCGTCGTCGTATGTCTTCCCTTCGAATCCGACTCTCGGATCTCTGAGGTCGTCATCGTCTCCTCCCCGGTGATACAGTTGATCAGCGTGGATTTTCCGGCGCCTGAGGAGCCTAGCAGGCAGATCGTGGAGCCCGGCGTAAAGTATTCCTTCAGTTCATCCAGACCGATCCCGTACAGCGCCGAGATCGCATGAACACGGATCTGATCCGATATCGATTCGACTTCCCGGATGTAACGTCCGACGTTGTTGCACAGATCGGATTTCGTCAGGATCGCAACGGGGACGGATCGACCCTGGAGGGCAATGCTTGCGTATCGCGCGATACGGTTGAAACTGTAATCATCGTTCAGTGACGTAATGATGAACGTATAGTCGACATTTGCCACCATGTACTGCATCACGCCCGTTTTCGCCTGATCGGGCCGATGCAGGAAACTCTTCCTCTCCCGAACGCTCAGGATGGTCGAATCGCCGAGCGGATTATGCAAAAACGACACATAGTCACCGACGACCGGAAGTTGTTCTGCGGATGCTTCATAGAAGCTTCCCTTAAGTTTTGCAGGCAGATCCTGCCCCTGATAACGGATCTTGAAGCTGTTTTTCCGTACTTCTGAGATCCTGCCTTCATAAATGTTGTTACTATTCACTTCGTTATTCTCCATTTCATTTGTACTACGTGTTTTGTATGGAGACCCCGAGATGTGAAATATCCCCGAAAAGGAGCCGATAAATGCACAAAAAGACCGTGACAGTTCAGCCACGGTCACATACACAGATATACAAAAATCTGCCCGACATTATAATGCACGAACCGAGGTCACCATACCATATTCAAAAACAATCTCATTCTTTAATGCAAACATTAATGGCACCTCGCTTTCTTTAAAATCTTTGTTACGCCCATGAGTATAGCAGACGCACGGCTGAATGTCAAGCCTGTTTTTTCATTCGGTCATTCGTTATGATTTTTGACTTTCAACAGCAGCGTTTCCGCGGAGAAATCGCACGATGCGGAGCCGTACGTCCGGATCGTTTGATATCCGGAAAGATCCACACCCTGCTCCGCCGCGAACTCACTGAGCGGTTTGGATGCGGCAAATCGGTGATAAACACACAGCACCCGTTCTCCCAGTTTTCGGAGCACGAGCTGCGATCCGGTCGGCTCGTTATAGCTGAGCGTGTCAGCCGCGATCACGAAGGTTGATCCATCCTTTATGATCGGGGCCGCCTCTTTGTAGAAGGCGATGGCTTCGTCCAGCAGTTCGGACTGCCGCTCGCTCAGGTCATAGATGTCGCCACTCAGTCCCATACGCCCTAACAGCGTCGCACACAGGGAGTAATAGATCCGCGCCTCTGTATCCGAAGCACGAAGGACGGCCCAGATCTGGCACTGCTCCGGCCGGATGACCCTGTGCAGGTTCGCCGCGATCAGCGGCAGGGAAACGATCTCATGCGCGTCGGAAAAGCTCGCCTGGGACGCCAGTTCCATGAAGGACGGCTCCAGACGATGTCCGCCGCTGGAGCAGTTTTCGATCACCAGCTCCGGGATCGACTCTTTCATCTTCCGGAAGAACTTCTGCGTCGCCAGCATCTTTTGACGCAGGTTCTCGCCGAGGCTTTCCGGTCCGTCACAACCGATGCCCAAGGTATCGTTATAATCCACCTTGATATAACCAAACCCATCGTTTTTCAGGCGGTCAATGACATTCTCCTGCAGATACTGTTCCACATACGGGTCTTCCATATCCCAGAAACGCGCGCCGCCGATGGTCAGCGGTACGCCGTCCTTCTTCAAAACATGTGTCGGGTCATTGAACACTCCGGCCTTATAGCCTATGGTTTCAAATTCAAACCAGATGCCGGGGATCATGCCCTTCGACCGGACATAGTCCGCCAGTTCTTTCAGGCCGTTCGGGAAGCGGTTCCGGTTAATGCTCCAGTCGCCCCGATACTCCCACCAGTATCCGCAATCGGAATACCAACCGGAGTCCATCACGAGATATTGTATGCCGCGGCCTTCCAGTTTATCGGCGAGTTTTTTCAGGTTATCAATGTTGGGATTTCCCCAGGTCGTACAGTACTCATTGAACGTGATCCCCATGTGATCATCGACCGGACTGATGTCCGGATGCTGTGCTTTCACCAGTTTGTCGCAAACCTCTTCCAGCGAGTGACCGGTAGCAAATACCGCCTTCGGCGCCTCCAGGGTCTCGCCCGACCGGATGGTTTTCGTCCATGCACCGAAGTCGCGGTCGGCGATGCCACCGGCGAGGGTCACGCCATCACCGTGACGCTCGATGATCTCGATCTGCCACGAAGCGGGCGTATACAGTTGCACGGCAAAAAACTCTCCTGTCACGCTGTCTTCCAGCGCGACGAACGGAAAATACTTCCGAACCGGCATGGAGCCCACGTTTCCGAACTTCTCGACACGAAACGCCATGTGGTTCCAGGCATGCTCCATATTCATTTCCCGAAGGTCGTCCGTCTTCACGCGACCCTCGGCGCTCCAGAACGACAGGATGCGGTGGACACGGTCCGCGCGGATCTGCGGGATCAAAAACGAAGTCATCATCTCCAGCGTGACCGGCTGCTCCGAGTGGTTCTCAAAACTCGTCCGTACTTCGTATGCATCACTGTATGGACTCTTTGTGGTACATGCCGTCAGTTCCAGCCCGTCCTGCGAGGAAAGCGCATACGTTCCCTCCTGCTCGACAGGCTCGCCGAAGCGGCGCATCGTCGAACTGCCCGTCATGGTCAGGCCACACGAGTAAAAGCCCGCATATTCATCTCCGACGATCTTGATCTCAGCTTTGCTTTTTCTCATCTTCTCTTTCTTCCGATCTTTTTTTCCTGATCCATTTGGGAGCCGCGAGCAGGATCGCGGTAAATGCGGTCAGCACGGCGGTGACTACGAATTCTTTTATGAACACGAGGGGGATATCCGTCTTCGGGGGCCGCAAACCTTTCGCCTGGCACGCAACGACCCATTTATGGGTGAAATGCGTGATGACGATATGATGCCACAGGAAAAATATATACGTGTATTTGCAGAGGAAGGCGATCCACTTCATCGGTTTTTTCGCCTTCTCGAATGCGAATTCCAGATTATGGAACAGCAGATAGAGTGCAAGGTTCGAAAGCACGATGGCAACACTCTGATCCAGCGGGAATTTGACCGGACTGATCAGGAAAGCCAAAACGACGGCCAATGAGGGCCAGAGTGTCCATTTCGGCAGTTTGCCGACCACCAGAGCCAGGAACATTCCCAAAACAAAGTCATAGATCTTCACAAAGAAGTTCATGAACGGGGCTTCGGGAAGGTTGCAAAATATAGGGATCTTACTGTAGAACACGAGGATGAGCGCGAAATACACTGTCGCGATCACCATCGTTAGCCATTTGTTTTTCAGAAGAGCCTTACGGATCAGCGGAAACAACAGGTACATAACGACCAGGCAGCCCAGGAACCATTCTCCGATACCGGTGACCAGGACAGGATCGCCGACAAAACGGTAGTAGGTTTCGCCACCCAAAAAGGACAGCGAATAGGTATCCAGGCCCAACAGGATCAGGATGGGACGCAACGGCGTGATCCGATTCGGGATCAGGGAGCTTACACTGCCGCCTCTGAGTATCTGAGCCGCGAACAGGTAAACGACATACAGAACGGTCACCAGATAGAACGGGATCAGGATCTTCATCAGTCTCCGCTTATAAAAGTCCCGTGCCTTGAAATCTTTTTTCTGCGAGGAATACATCAGGCCGGCACCGGAGAGCATGAAAAAAATGCCCACACCCGTCGTCGCGATATGTGCATTTTTATTCTCAAAAAACTTTACCAGCGAAGAGTACTCTCGGGCGCCCTCCAGGTAAAGCGAAACGATCATATGGTAATAAACGATGGCGAGCATGGAGACCAGCCTCAGCACATCCATATAGCAATACTTTTTTTTCATGTCAGGATCCTTTCCCCGTTTCGAGGTGAAAATACGCTACGATTATACCATTTCAGTTCAATAAATGTCAATTAAAAACGGGAATGCCGCTATGCGACATCCCCATCGTTTCGGATCAATCTCCGATCTCTGCGGTGCGGTAGATGAATTTCACCTGACCGTCCATCTGGTCGGATATTCCCGAGAAATTACTGTAGTTCTTCGATGCGTCGATCGTAGCCTTCACACGCTGAAGCAGGCCGACCATATCTCCGTCAACAAATCCCGTGATCTTCTCAACGCCCTTTTCGTTGAATTCGTTCAAGCCGTTTGCCAAAGCCTCGGCTCCGTTGCGAAGCTGGGTCACACCGATGATGAGAACGGGAAGACCGGCCTTCATCTTATCGATGCCGGCGCTGAGTTCTTCCGCTCCGGTCGAAAGCGCCGCGCTTCCGTTTTTCAGTTCGGCCGCGCCATCTTTCAGCTGAGTCGCTCCGCCGGCTGCCTGAGCCACGCCTGCGGTGTAGTTCTGCAAGCCTGTGTAGAAGGTGTTATAGTTGTCCAGCTGCGCTTTGACCGCTGCTACTGTCTGTGCTGCCTGACCATCCGCTATATGCGAGGTAAGAGTCTCGATCACCGAATCCAGAACCGACGCATAATTTTCGATCGTCAGGTTCGGGACCGCCAGACCGGCTGTGGTCAGTTGCGACTGCGCCGTTGCGAGCATCGAATCAAATACCTGCTTCGCTCCGCCGTTTAGCGCGTCATTGTTCGCGGTAAGCGTGTTCAGACCTTCGGCGAGTGAAGCCGCTCCATCCTGCAACTGTCCGATACCGCCGTCCAGCTGCGACGCTCCGTTTTTCACTGACTTCGCGCCATCGCTGAGTGCATTGCCCCCTTCCACCAGTTCTGTGGATTTATCGAGCAATGTGCTCAGACCGTCATGGATCTTCGAAGAGCCGTCGGCGAGCTGGTTCACAACGTCTGAAAGCTGCGTTAACAGGGCTGCCGGATTCGAGAAACTGTCGAAAAGGCTCGTGTCGATCTCGTTAAAGAGGCTGTTCGTCGCCAGCGACAGTGTCATGCCCAGAGAGAACGATTTTGTGTCAGCCGTGACCTCAACAAACGACGGAACGACCAGTTTTTCGGAATTGATGTGCAGGCTCTCCTGAAGTCCGGGAAATGCGATGCCTGCGACGATGGTCCGCGTTCCGTCATTGATGAGCTTACCGTTGGAAACTTCGATGTTCGAGAATGTCTCGTTATCTAAGATCAGTCCGGTCACAACGGCAAAAGGAACATAGATCTTCTCTTCGTTCTCGCCGATCTTCATGGTCTCATACTGCTTGTTTTCATAGTCAAAACGGATGGTCACCTTACCGCTCTTACCCTTCAGGTCTTCGGGTGCGATGCTCACCCCGTCGAGTTTGTAACTCACCTTCATGTCCACCGGCAGTTCGCTGTCGATGTTTCCCTGGTAGCAGATGTCGCGTCCGTCGGCATCCCAGATGCGGCTGCCGTTATCGCCGACCGTTGAGCCTTCTTTACCTTTTATGTTCACCACATCCGTCAGTCTGGAGTTGTCATTCAGTTTCTCCTGACCAACCTTGTTTTTAAGCCAATCGCTGACGATCACTTTTTGTACAGCACCGTCCGCGCCCGAAAAGACATAAACGGTCTCATCCTTCGTAGCGGCAGTCGTCTCTCCCGTGGTTTCCGGAACTGCTAAAACGGGCGTCTCGACTTCATTGACCACCTCGGTCTTCTCTTTATTCCCGGTAAATGCGAGCACCGCGCCTCCAGTCGTTCCCACGGCCAATGCAGCGCACAGGCACAGGGCACAGGTCTTTGTTACTCTATTTTTCATTGGATTTTCCTCCTATCTGTGTCATTCCCATCGTTGTCTTGCAGATCACCTTATCGCAAAGCATCAACAATGCCGGAAGTATGAAGATGACCATCACCATACTGATCACCGCGCCGCGGGCCAGCAGTTTGCACAGCGAGCTTACGATGTCGATGTTGGAATACAAAGCCACGCCGAACGTCGAAGCAAACAGGCCCATGCCGGATACGATGATGGACGGGATCGATGTGGAAAGTGCAGTGCTTACCGCATTTCGTTTCTTCTCGCCGTTGATTCGCTCCCGCTTATACCGGGTCGTCATCAGGATCGCATAGTCGACAGTCGCGCCCAGTTGGATCGTGCTGATGCAGATCGGCGCGATAAACGGCAAACTCTGACCGAAATAATGCGGCAGACCGAGGTTGATGAAGATCGCCGACTCAATGACAGCGATCAGGATGAACGGAAGGGAAATGCTTCTCTCCACAAGGGCAATGATCACGAAGATCGCTACGACGGAAAGCATAGTAACGACACGAAAATCGTGATCCGTCGTTTCGATCATATCCTTCATACAAGGCGCTTCGCCGATCAGCATGCCGCCCTCGTCGTATTTCTTTAAGATCGCATTGATCTTGGTGACTTGGGCATTGACCTCATCACTTGCAACCTTGTATTCAGAGTTGATCAGAAGCAGTTTCCATTTATCGCTCTGCAAAACGGAACGGATCGAGTCGGGGAGGAACTCCTCCGGGATGCGAGATCCGAGTACCGTATCCAGACCGATCACATATCGTATGCCGTCGACCGTCTCCATCTCGTTTGCCATGGCGCGGACTTGCCGTGCCGAAACATCGGCGTCTACCAAAAGCATGTGCGTGGAAGCCACGTCAAAATCTTCGATCAATTTATTATTTGCGATCACATATCCGATATCCTCGGGCAGGCATTGGGATATATCGTAGTAGACCTCATCATTCGTTTTTTCATAACCGTAGAATGCCGGCGGGATCAATACCACAAACAGCACCAGAAGGAACGGAAAGATCTTTACGATGCCTTTGGATACCTTACTCATGTCGGGGATGAGGGACCGATGCTTCGTCTTCTGGAGCGGCTTATCAAACAAAAGGATCAGAGCCGGAAGGACCGTTACGCAACCGATTACGCCCAGTAGCACACCTTTTGCCATGACGATACCGAGGTCGCGTCCCATGGTAAATGACATGAAGCACAGGGCGATAAAGCCGGCTATCGTCGTGACGGAACTACCCAGCACACTGGTAAATGTATCATGCACCGAAAGCGCCATGGCTTCCTCGTGATCCTCGTGGGTACGCAGTTTTTCGTTGTAACTGTGCCACAGGAAGATCGAGTAGTCCATCGTTACCGCAAGCTGCAGCACGGCAGACAGAGCTTTCGTGATATAGGAGATCTCTCCCAGGAAGATATTGGAACCTAAGTTCAACAAGATCATCATTCCGATCGAAAGCAAAAAAATGAACGGCGCGATCCAGGAGTCCAAAAACAGCATCATCACGATCGTGGCCAGGACCACGGCGATGGCCACATAGATGGGCTCTTCTCTCTCACACAGATCCTTCAGGTCGGCCACGAGCGCCGACATACCGGAAACAAAACACTGTTTTCCTGCGACGGAGCGGATCTGTTCGATGGCGTCGAGCGTCACTTCGGCCGATGTGGAACTTTCGAAAAACACCGCCATCATCGTCGCATTGTCCGTGTTGAATGCTTTGTAGATCTTCTCGGGAAGCATCTCCATGGGGATCGAGATATCGGCGATGGTATCATACCAGATCACGGTATCCACATGCGGGATATTCTCGATCTTTGATTTCATTCCGGCGACATCCTTCACAGGCATATCCTCTGCGATGATAAACGCAAAGGCTCCCTTTCCGAAGTCGTTCATTAGTTCATCCTGACCGATCACGGTCTCCATATCTTTCGGCAGGTAAACGAGCATATCATAGTTTACCCGGGTCCCGATAAAGCCGAATACCGAAGGCACCAGAAGCGCCAGGGTCAGGATCAGGATCAGCATACGGTGTTTTACCACCGCTCTTGCAAGTTTCACTTGAATTCATCCTCCATTTCTTGCATTTATTCTCAACTACCTTTCCCATTTTATTCAGAATTTGGAAAAACAAAACGGGCAAAAATAGTCTCGTGTCTAAAAATCAGACACGAGACTATAAATGTCTAAATTTTCAATTGTTATTTCTTCGTTACGCGTTCGATCATTTCTTCGACCAAACCGATATATACCTCACAAAAACGGGCGATCATCCTCTGTACGTCGGTCTCCATCATCTGGTCGAGCCAGCTGATCATGATGCCGAAGCACTCGCTTTTAAAAAAGCGTCCCAGGATCTCTTTATCAAAGTCGTCGATCTTCCGGTCCTGCACCACCTGCTCTCCATAGGAGTCCACGACATAGTCGCAGATCTTCCAAAGGTAACGCTCAAAGATATTTCGGTTGACCGAGTTGTAGATGTGGAGAATGGCTTTTTTGTTCTCCGTCAGGAATTCATTGACCGCATATAAGGCCATCTCGACCGAACCGATGGTCGGATACTGGGCGATCAGCTGATCGGCATCCTCCTGCACCATCTCTTCGATCAGGGCCGGAATGTCCTGATAATGATAGTAAAACGAGTTCCGGTTGATGCCGCATTCCTGCACGATCATCTTTACCGTGATCTGGGACAGGGGCTTTTCTTCCAGAAGGGAACGGAAGGTACGTTTGATCAGATCTTTCGTCAGATTTGTCATTCGGTCTCCCTCCTATTCGTCATCCCTGTGCATCGAGAACTGATCCAGCGGGTAGTTCTTCAGGTTCTCCAGGATCTTACGATCGTCGGCCGTAGACAGCAGGTTCTCTCTGGCTTTATTGATCTCATTGATGTTCTTATGACGCGAAGGGCCTCCGACACAGCCGCCGGGGCACATCATGCCTTCGATGAAATCTTCGGGAAGGCGGCCGGCCTTCAGAAGCAGCAGGGCTCTCCGGCACTCCTCGCCGCCGTGGGCCTTCAGGAGTTTTATCTCCGAGGTATCCTCGCCGCGCTCACGCATGCATTCCATGACGGCGCCTGCCACACCGCCGCTGGAGGCAAAACGTTTGCCCCAGATCGATGCTTCCTGGTACGCGTCTTCCACGGGTTCGAAGTCGGTATCCTTCGAGCGCATCAGCGCGCTGAGCTCACCGTAAGTCATGACGTAGTCGGCGTTGTTCGTGACCGCTTTATTCTGTGCTTCGGCCTTCTTCGCAACGCACGGGCCGATGAATACGGTGACACAGCCGGGACGTGTTGCCTTGAGATATCGCGAGATCGCGCACATGGGCGAGACCGTTTTCGACATGTTTTCTTTATACAGTTCCGGAAAATGGATCTTCAGCATGTTGATGAAGGCCGGGCAGCAGGAGGTCGTCATCTTCTTCCCGGTCTTGTAGGCATTAGCCCACTCTTCTGACTCGTAAGCTGCCGTCATATCGCCGCCGAGACCTACCTCGACCATATCGGCGAAGCCAATCTTCTTCAGGCCTGCCCGGATGGACGGCATGCCGATCTTCTCGCCGAACTGGCCTTCCGTCGCGGGGGCGCACATGGCGATCACTTCTTTACCGGCTTTGATCTCTTTGATGATATCGACCAGGAAAGTCTTGCCTGCGATGGCCGCGAACGGACAGTCGTGGATGCAGTGACCACACTGGATACATTTTGTTTCGTCGATTTTACAGAAGCCGTACTCGTCGTACGTGATCGCGCCGACAGGACAGGCTTTTTTGCAGGGGCGTTCGAGGTGAACGATGGCTTTATACGGGCAGACCTCCGCGCATTTTCCGCACTCTTTGCATTTCGCTGGGTCAATGTGCATGTGAAAGTCACCGGGAGTGATGGCCCCGAAAGGACAGGTGTTGATGCACGGACGACCCATGCAGAAACGACAGTTATCCGTTACGGAATACGCCGCGATCGGACATTCGTCGCAGGCCGAATCGATGACCTGGACGATGTTTTTCGAGTCCGGGTTATACGTCGTCGACTGCCCCTGCGCGAGGCGGATCCTCTGGCGCACGATCTCGCGCTCCTTATAGATGCAACAACGGTAATCCGGCTTGGGCCCGGGGATCAGTTTCAGCACGAGTTCTTCGATATGTTCCTGATCGTTCTGACCGTTCCACTCCAACCGGCAAACCTCTTCGATGATGTTGTGCTTAAAACGGTTCATGCCAAAATCATTGGTAACCATGGCAACCTCCTGTTGTGCCTGTGATCAATCCTGTTTATCAAGAATATGGGTATGTTTTACCGCAGCCCAGATAACGTAAACGTAAGCAAATCCGATCAGCGCCGTAGTGAGCTGAACGATGGAAAATGTATTCTGGAATACACCGATATTTTTACGCAGAGGGCCCTCCATCGGGAGGAATGTAGGCAGCGCCCAAAGGGAGATCGTCAGGCCCATGACGGCTGCTTTGGCCCCGGAGCAGATGACCGCCTTGATAACGTAGATGACCGCCGTCTTTACGGATTCCTTTGCATAGGCGTCCCTCTTCATCAGAAGGAAGACGCAGACCACCAGCACGCAGTTTCCGAGCATGATCAGCGGAATGAGTACGGGAACCGCTGACATGACCGGCGCGCCCGTGATCAAAAATGCTGTGACCGGCGTGATGATGCTCAGGCAGAGAGCACACGGCAGGTTCACTGCAAAGACTGCCAGCACGAGGCAGGCATTGATCACCGGTCCGGTAATGTAGACACTCATGTTTTTAAACAACTGACTTACCAGGCAGACAGCGAGCAACAATGCCGTAAACGCGATCTCCCTGGCTCCGAATTTACCTTTTTTTGTTTCTTTCATACGAAAACCTCTCATCTATCTCCGAGGGAATATCGGCAATACCGAAATCCGCCGATATTTCACAATAAGTTACCGCCTATAGTATAGCGGACTGCCCCTCGTTTGTCCATCAGGTTTTTGTTTAAAAGTAAGTACAGTTTCATGGAACGTCTTACCGGTCCGAAATTCGGATCACATCATTCTGCGCACGATATCCTGTGCACCGTTTTTTCCGGAGCGGACGTCACTCGGCGTTTTCGAAAACGCCGCCTGGTAACGCTCGTCCCCGTAATAGGTCAATTTATAGTGTTTGCCTTCCTCGGTGATGACAAAGCCGAGATGTTCCAGTTCCGTGCGCAGCCGCGGCGTCATTCGATCATAGCTTTTCAGCAGAAGTTTGAGTTGTTCCGCGCGCTTCTCACTCAGGCGTTGATAATCGTTGTTTTGTAGGATATCCTTTACAACATCTGCGCGTCGCATATCCTCATTCATGTTCACGGCAGCGTCCGAAAGCACGGCCAGCAACAGATCTTTGATCTCGCCCGGATACAGGTCTGCTTCGTCGCCCATGGTGAGCACGGGAATTGCATCGCCTGCATCCAGTTTCGCACGCAGGCCCTGGTTTTCAAACTGAAGCGCTTCATTGACCCGGGTGAGTTCTTCGACCTGCCTCTGCAGTCGCCGGAAGTCATCATCGAACGCATCCAGAAGATCCTCTGCTTCGTTCTTCGCCCGCTTCAAGGCTTCCTTCTCATCCAGTTCTTCCGAAATGCGGTCACGCTGCAGTTGCAGGTTCTCACGCAAAAGTGCATTGTTCACGCCCTGCCAGGTATACAATGTATCGATCATCTGGGCGTTGCTGTACTGAACGACGACACGGATCACACGCTCCAGGAGCGTCATATCGTACCCCATCTCATTTCGATACGTGTACTTCCGATGACCGACGGTCGGATTCGGAAAATAGATCCCGATGGCGCCGTAGTATTCATTTTCCCCGTTGCATAATGTCTTCAAGCGGGAGTTTGTGACGTTGCTGTCCTGCTTAAGCACATGCGCGACGCCTTTGAGTCGTCCGGCCAGAATGCCGACGTCGACAGGATCCTCATCGTGATACGTCCGGGAAACGTAGACGATCGGCAGGCGGTACTGCTTGCGCCCTTTTATGATATCGGCAAGAAGATCGAGGTTGCGTACATCAATGCTGTGGGGCGTACGTTCGACGGCGAGATCGCCGTCATCCTCCAGAAATCCTTTTTGGATCAGCAGCGTAATAAAATGCGGCGTGGAAAATGCGGAGTCCAATTTCAGAGCCTCCGGCGCATAGCTGCGGTCCAAGCGGATCGCCATCTTATGCTCACGGAAATTCATGACATAATCGGTATCCCAGATCACGCCGCTTTCTTCCCTCTTTTCATGGCGGATGGCGACGATTTCTTCTAGCGCATATTCTTCAATGTCCAGCCACAGGTCATCCTTTCCGAACCGAACGTTCCTCTCTCCGTTCCATTCTAAACCGCTGACAATATTCTCCTTATGGGAGCTGTTCTGATTCCACTCGATCACGAGTTTGATAAAATCTTCTTTCGTGACCTTCGGACTGATGGATAAGATCGTTGAAAAGAGCAGCATAGGCACCCTCCCTTCATATTCGTGTAGTATGGCTCATTGCATTTACAGTCATTACGGTTTGTTCGATACTTGCATTATACCACACGGACGATATAAATGCCACACTTGCATTCCCCCGAAACTTGCGGTAAACTTGTACGGAAAGAAAATAATCCGATCCGCCGACATTTCAGGCGGGTCGATCGTTATACCTACAGGAGGGAGCAGATCATGCCGGATATTTCTGCGAATGCGGAGTTTGAAGCGTTTTACGAGCGACATTGGCAGTATGTGTATCGACTGTGTTTCAGTTACATGCACTCCGAGGCCGACGCGGAAGACTGCGCGGAAGATGTGTTCGTAAAAGTCCTGACCGGTTCGTTTACATTTACCGATGAAACACACGAACGCAAATGGCTTTGCGTGACCGCTTCCAACCTTTGTAAAGACCGGCTGGGAAGCTACGGGCGACGAAATGTTGATTCCCTGGACGCAGAGGATGCGCCGGAGGTCACGGCGCCGGAAGATGTCGAGGAGGACTTTGTCGATGTACGTGAGGCAGTTCTTTCCCTGCCTCCGAAATTAAAGGATGTGGTCTGGATGTACTACTATGACGGGTACCCGACCGATGAGATCGCGGCCGCCTTAGGTCGACCTCCTTCCACCGTGCGGAACCAATTGCGGGATGCCCGGAAGAAACTGGAAAAAACACTGCGCAACTATAAACCATGAGTCATGAAGGTATGCATATGAACGATAATACAAAAGACAAGATCCATACCGAGATCGATACTGAAATCACTGCGGAAGAGAGAGCCGCCGTACAGGAAACTTTGGATTCCATCGAACCCGCCGAAGGCGCTAAAGAACGGATGTATGCGAACATCCTGCGCAAAGCCTCTGCACAGGAAACCCCGATCCAAGAAGCAGCGGCAAATGCATCCGTAAACCGCAAACGTTCCGGAAAGGTTACCCTGCTCCGGCTGACCCGATGGGCTCTGCCCGTGGCGGCCTGCCTGGTACTTCTGATCGTCGGAGCCATAAAGTTGAGCGGGCATAAGCCTTCGGATATCATCGATACGCAAGGCGGTGACCCGACGGACAGCGCATTTGCCGGCGGCGCACAACAGCCGAGCGGGATCACGGAATACGGTTCTTCGGAAGCCTTAAAGAAGGCGACCGGCCTGGAGGTCCTGGCGCCTCAGGGCTCGGAAGAGGTCCTCTACTGCTCTGTCGGCACGGATATCGCCGAAGTATCATTTACGGTAAGCGGAAAACAGTATACGCTCCGCGCTTCGAAGCGGGACGATGATTTCTCCGGCCTCTACGGCGAAGAGATCAACCACACCGTCGCGGATAAAGAAAACGGCGCGGTGCTCACGGCCCTGCGTGACGAAGGCGTCACATTCAACAAGATCGAATGGAAGGCCGGGGACACGAACTACGTGCTGATGAACACGGATGGCGCAGGACTCAACGGCATCATGGCCGTGTATAAAATGGTTAAATAAACCGAAAATAATAACGTTAGAACAGGCCGCCCCGAAGCGCTTCGGAGGCGGCCTGTTCAATTTTTTCAAAAAAATCGAAAACTTCCCGACATTTCCGCTCCTTCATTCGTTATACAGTCAGATGACGGTGACAAACCACACGACCACCGCCGAAATCATATGAAATGAGGTACTCTTATGAAACGAATGACATTCCTGTTTACGATCCTGTTCCTGCTTCTTCTGGCCGCCTGCAGCACCAAAACGGATAGCGGCACGACCACGAAACCCCGGGAAAACGGGACCGCCGCGACCACGACCACGGTATCCCAAAACAACGAAGCGCCCGCAGGCGTCACCCCCCAGGCCATTGAAGCCGCGATCGCGAAGGTCCTCGGCGACGGTTATGTGGCCGACGTTGCGGTTTCGGAAGAAGAACTCTATCTCTGTCCCCTGGGTGACATTGACATGAGCAAGATCGATTCCTACGTTGCAAAGCAAAACGCAGTTCCTTCCGTCCATGCTGACAATGTGATCATCGTGAAGTGCAAAGACGCTTCTTACGCAGACAGCGTGGTCGACGGCTTCAATGAATTCTATAAGCGCTCACGGGAATATTCCACGATCTATCCGTTGGAACCCTTCAAACTGATGCAGGCCCGCATATACAAGGCGGATGACATCGTAATGTATCTCATCGCCGGCGCTCCTATCCCCGAAACGCCGATGGATGACGCCGAGCAGAGAGAGTATGCAAAGGCAGAATATGAGAAGATCGACAGTGCTGTACAGGAAGTGCTCGGTTATCTTCCGAAGAATCTTCTGAAGTACGAGGAGTAATTTACCATGGTTTTTTCCGGACTGACCTTTTTATTCTGTTTTCTGCCGGCCACTTTGCTGATCTATTTTGCAGCGCCGCGCCGGGTCAAAAACGGTGTGCTCTTCCTCATGAGCCTTCTGTTTTACGCATGGGGTGAGCCGGTCTATATCGTGCTTATGATCTTTTCCACGATCCTGGACTACACTTGCGGCCGCTTGGTGGAACGCTATCTTGGCACCCGCAAACAAAAGCTCGGTCTGATCCTTTCTCTTTGCGGAAATCTGGGACTTCTGCTCTTCTTCAAATATGCCGATTTTCTGATCGGATCGGTCAATGCCGTCTTCGGCACTCAGATCGCAAAATTCGGTCTTCCGTTGCCCATCGGCATCTCCTTCTACACGTTCCAAACCATGAGTTATACGATCGATGTGTACCGGGGCGATGTCAAAGCGCAGCGAAACATCATCACCTTCGGCGCCTATGTTTCCCTCTTTCCGCAGCTCATTGCCGGTCCCATCGTCCGATATCGTGATGTGGCCCGTCAACTGGAAGAGCGCAGCCACACGGCAGATGCCTTTGCAGACGGTGCGCGCCGCTTCGTTACCGGCCTCGCGAAAAAAGTCCTGCTGGCGAACAATATCGGTCTTCTTTGGAGCGCGATCTCGAAAACTCCGGCCGCGGAGCTTAGTCTGGCCGGCGCCTGGCTCGGCGTCTTCGCCTTTGCGTTTCAGATCTATTTCGATTTTTCAGGCTACTCCGATATGGCCATAGGCCTGGGCCGGATGTTCGGCTTTACCTTTCCGGAAAACTTCAATTATCCGTTTATCTCCAAAAGCGCCACCGAATTCTGGCGACGCTGGCACATCAGTCTGGGGCAATGGTTCCGCGACTATGTCTATATCCCGCTGGGCGGAAACCGGCGCGGTCTTAAGCGGCAGCTGCGAAATATCGCCATCGTCTGGCTTCTGACCGGCCTGTGGCACGGCGCCAGTTTCAATTTCCTGCTCTGGGGCGCCTGGTACGGCCTGCTTCTGATCCTGGAGCGCTGTTTCCTGCTCCGCGCCTTCTCACGACTGCCCGGCATATTTCGCCATCCGCTGTCTTATCTCTACACGTTCCTGGCCCTGTCCGTCAGCTGGCCGCTCTTCGCCTTTGAGCACGTGTCCGACGGCTTCGCCTACCTCCGCATCATGTTCGGAGGCTGCTATACTCTTGTCGACGACGTCACATTGTACCGGCTCTTTTCCTGCCTGCCGCTTTTGATCCTCTGTGCCGTCGGTTCGACTCCGCTTCCCGCTAAGGTGCTTGCAAAGCTCCGGAAGTATTTGTACGAGGGGCCGGCCCATCCATACCCTACTCCCTCCATGCCTGCCCCCTCGGCAAATGCTTTCCCGATGGATGCCATACCCCGCTCTGCCGGAAAATGCCGACCATTTCTGTGCGGCATACTGACAACGGCGGAGCTCGGCGGCATGGCTCTAATGATGACATTGTCCGTGGCCTATCTGATCAGCGGCTCGTACAACCCGTTCCTGTATTTTCGATTTTAGGAGGTCCTTATGCGAAACAAACTGACTGTCGCACTCTTTTGCCTTCTGTTATTTGCGGGGACAGTCTCAGGTGTGCTTCTTCCCGACCGGGAGTACTCCGGTAACGAAAAGCGGATGCTGAAACAGTTTCCGAAGTTTTCGGCCGCCGAACTGTTTTCGGGACGTTTCGGCTCCGGTCTGGAGACCTATCTGGCCGACCAGTTTCCCGCGCGCGACCAATGGGTGACGGTTTCCACGGTGGCCGAACGGATCCTCGGTAAAAAAGAAAAAGGCGGCGTGTATTTTTGCGCTGACGGCTATCTGATCGAGGTCTGGACCCAATACGAAAAAAAGCAGCTCGAGGATAATCTGGCTGCCGTTAAAAAACTGTCGGATGCCGCAGTGCAAAGCGGGATCTCCTTAAAGATCATGCCCGTGCCCACGGCCGCCTGCGTGCTGGCGGATACATTGCCCGCATACGCGCCCAATGCTGACCAGCGCGCCGTGATCGAGACCATCCGAAACGCGGGGCTGAATGTGGTCGACGTGACCGATGCCCTCATGTCCCATCGGGACGAACAATTGTTTTACAAGACCGATCATCACTGGACTTCCGTCGGCGCCTACTATGCGTACGCGGAGTGGATGCGTTCCCGTGGAAAAACGCCGGCGCCTCTGGCCGAATGGACACGGGAAGCGCTGTGCAATGATTTTCGCGGAACGACTTATATGAAGACCGGAGATCCTTTTGCCGCTTACGACACGATCGAAGCCTATTATCGCAAACCGGCCCACTATGTGGATTATAACGGCGGCTACTACGTTACCAACACGATCTACGAACGAAGTTTTCTGGACGGAAGCAACCAGTACGGTGTGTTCCTGAACTCCAACCAGGCCACAACCGTGGTCTCTGGCGATGGCGAAGGCAGACTTCTGATCCTCAAGGATTCCTATGCCAACACATTTGCCCAGTTTGTGATCGATGATTTTGAGGAAACGCATCTCATCGACATGCGGTTCTTCCGGGGCTCCTTACAGAAATATATCGAACAAAACCGGATCACCGAGATCCTGGTACTCTACAATGTTCCGAACCTCACGTCGGACACCGACCTGGCCCGTGTCAGCCGGTGATCCCGAACGGGCACGAAACATGCCCCGCATGCTTTTTCGCATGCGGGGCTTTTCTATGCTTGATGAGATAGCGTTTGCGGGTGGATTCGAACCACCGGTGCGTTGCCGCACACCACCTTAGCAGGATGGAACCATAAACCTCTCGGACACGCAAACAGAACCGGCAGGGCAGGCAGCGCCTACCCCACCACAATGATCTCGTCGATCGATACGCCGAAGATCAGGGCCAATGCAACCAGATTATCTACCGTAGGCATCGCCGTGCCGTGCTGCCACTTGTAAATGGCCTGGGGCGTGGCGAAACCGAAAACCGCCTGCAGGTCCTTCACCGACATGCCTGCGGCACGACGCATACGGATAATATTCTTTCCGGTCGCTGCCATATCAATGGCAGGTAACGTATTCATTTCATCCTCCGTTCCGGCTTCCCGGAGCAGAGGATGTCCTCTACTCGGAAGCCTTAAAGTTATAGATCGGTTTCATGACATCGATGACATCTACCGATTCCCGGATGACATCCAGGATGTCCGCAAGGCTCTTGTAGGCCATCGGTGCCTCGTCCAATGTGTTTTCGTTGATCGAAGTCGTGTATACTCCTTCCATGGTCTTTTGGTACTCTTCCAGACTCAGGACATGCTTCGCCCTGGTTCTGGACATGATACGGCCTGCGCCGTGGGGTGCGGAGTAGTTCCACTCGGGATTCCCCTTGCCGATCGCGAGTATGCTTCCATCCCTCATATTGATCGGAATCAGCACTTTCTCACCACTATGGGCCGCTATTGCGCCCTTTCTTAAAATCATTTCATCTGTATCGATATAATTATGAATGGTGTGGAAGCTCTCGCCGCCGGACAGTCCCGCGCGTTCCAAAAGGATCCGGGCCATTTTTTCTCTGCTCTTTCGGGCAAATGTCTGGCAGATCACAACGTCGTGAAGGTAGTCTTCCAGATACTCTCCGTACAAATAGCACAGATCTTCCGGCATGCTTGTCTCACTTTTGTAAACCTGATAATGCAGCTGCTTCAACGCCCCTTCTATCTCATTCTTGCGTCCCAGCTCCTTATAGGTTTTAATGATCTCGTCTCGCTTTACAAAATAATCTGCGTATCCCCGGTTCAGATTGACCGCCAGTTTCTGGTAGTATTCCGCAACCTGTTTTCCAAGATTTCTCGATCCGGAATGGATCACCAGATACTTCGTCCCGTCGGCCGCCGCATCGATCTCGATAAAGTGGTTTCCGCCGCCCAGAGTTCCCAGCGATCTTTCCAAACGGTTGGTATCCCTGAGTTTATCGAAGCATCTGAGTCCGGTCAGATCGAAGCGCTCGGTCAGTTCCTCCCAGACATTCATGCCCGAAGGAATATAATGCGCAGCCGCATCCACCTTTTCAAAATCGATCGGGGTTTTTCCCAGATCCACCGTGTACATGCCGCAGCCGATGTCGACTCCGACCACATTGGGCACAACTTTATCCGTGATGGTCATGGTGGTCCCGATGGTGCACCCTGCGCCGGCATGAACGTCCGGCATGATGCGGATCCTGGATCCCTGTGTCATGGCATAGTCGCACATACGGCGGATCTGATCGATCGCCTCATCTTCTACGACTCTTGCATAACAGATCGCAGTATTCATTTTTCCCTTGATCTCTAAAATGTCCATGATAAGTCCTTTCCAAAACACATTGAAACATGAAAAACAAAAAACCGCCTGCCTCACATAAGGCAAGCGGTCCGCACAAGCATATCTATCGCGATGCGCCTGTTACCGGCGTATCATCCCATGATCGACATGTTCTCGCATAAGCTCAGTCTTATATGAAGGCACGAAAAACGATCCCCGTACAAAATCACTTTTGTACGCAGACACACTGCAATCACTATCATAACTGAATATGTATTGAACAGTTGCCATGATAAATCTTCCTTTCCGGGAGCTTTTCGCTCCGCTTATCGTTTTTCACGGTGACATTATAACACCGTTTTTTCGATTTGTCATTATACTTGTGGTATAAAATCAATCCTAAAATGTTTTTTAAACTGCCGCGCGAAATCTTACAGTCCGAGATCCACCTTGATCTCGCTGCCGTTCGAAGTCTTCGTGACCAGAAGCTTCTGAGGAATATCCGCGAGTTCCTCCCGGTGGCTGATAATGCCTACGAGCTTGTTGCTGCCCGTCAGAGAATTCAGGATTTCCAATGCATTGTCCAACGATTTACGATCAAGGGTACCGAAACCTTCGTCCACGAAGAGCGCATCCATCTGAATGCCGCCGAGATTCGACGAGATGGTGTCGGACAGCCCGAGCGCAAGGCTTAAGGAAGCCTTGAAGCTCTCGCCGCCGGACAGGTTTCCGACCGGTCTTCTGCGTCCTGTATCACGGACCAAAACTTCCAGATCCAGGAAATTGCTACTCTGCTTACCAAGCGTATCGCGGCGGTACAGTTCGTACTGTCCTTCGCTCATCGGAAGCAGACGCCGGTTGGCCGCGGCAATGATACCGTCAAAACCTGCTGCCTGAATGTACTGCTCCAAAGTGAGTTTTCCGTTTCCGGTCAATCCACGGACCAGATTATAAAGTCGCTGACTGATTCCGTGATCCTTGCGTGCTTTCTCGAGTGCATCCTTTCGGTCCGCGATTGCTTTTCCCTTATCAGCGTTGGTATGGATGCGGTTTCGGGTGGCGTTGGACGTGTCCCGAAGCTCCCTGACGCGTTTGTCCTGTGCTTCGCAGATTCCGTTCAGTTCCTCGATATCGATCCGTTCCCTGCCTTCGGCTTCCTGCTCCGCGTCGGCAAGCTGCCTCCTATTCGCTACAACAGACTGTTCGTATTGGTTGATTTCCTGCTCCTTCGAAGCGATCTTATCTTCGTTTACGACCCATGCACGGAAGTCTTCCTCCGAGACGAAACCATTCGCTTGAAGAACTTTAGCGAACTCCCCGCTCAGCCGTTCCACGTCGGCCTGCTGCTGTTTCAGCCCCTTCCGCAGTTCTTTGCACGCGGCCTCAACCTTGGCGACACCAAGATCGGCGGCAACCTTCGCATCCTCCGCATTCTTAATGCCTTTGCGGATCGCATCCTCCTGCTCCGCAGCCTCGGTTCTTGCCTTCTCCGCGGCTGCCCAATTCGGGTAACTCAGCTCCTCCAACGCCTCGAGCTTCGCCGTCGTCTCAGTAAGCGCCTTATCGTTGTCCTGCTTTGTCTTCGTAAAATCCTTCCGCTCCGACGCGAGCTCTTCCGTCTCCTTCCCGCGAGCCTTCTCAAGATCAGCCTGCGTCTTATCAAGACGCAGGCAGTCTTCCGCGAGGGTTCTCTCGCTAGCGCGGTTGTCCTTCAGAAGGTTCGCAACCTTCTTCGAAGCGTCCGGCAACAGTTCGCACAACCCTGCAATGTCAAGACCTTTATACTGCAGTGCTAAAAGAGTATTGCCAAAGCAGCTCTCGATTGCCGTACGAAGCGTACCCTCGTACTCCTCCAGCGAGGTTTTGGCTTTCTCAGCGCCCGTGTTGGCGGTGTTCTTCCGCTCCATGAGAGTGCTCACATTTTCCTGAAGGTGCTTATACGCCTCTTCGGTGATCGTTGTCTCATGAAGCTGTGCCGGCTCGGGGTGATGAACGGAACCGCACACAGGGCACTTCTGCCCCTCGACAAGCTTGCTTGCCATAATGCCGGCCCGGCTCTCCTCAAGGCTGCGCTCCGCCTTGGCGCGCTCCGCCTCCGCCTCGTCATACAGTATCCGGACTTCCAAATACGCTTCCTGCTTCCGCTTAAGCTCAGCAGCCCTTTTGTTCTTCTCGGGGATCTGCCGGTCAATGATATCCTGCAATGCGCCGGAAAGCTCCTCAAGCTTCCCTCCCGCGGTCTGAACGTTCATCAGTTCCGTGGGCTTGTTCTTCAACTCCTGCGCAGTCTCACCGAGAACACGGATCTTCTCCCTGAGCGCTTTCTCACGCTCGTCAAAAGCCTTCTCCTGTGCCTCAGCCCTGCGGCTGATATCCTCATAGACTTTCTTATTGGCCTTAAGTTTCTCGCGATCGCGATACTTCTGCTCATCCCTGTTGATCGCGTCGACCAGCTTCTTCAATTCATCCGCCTGTGGCTCCGACTTCTTCGCCTCAACCAAAGCGTTGGCAGCATCCAAAGCCGCCTGTTCCGCGGACTTCTGAATATCTTCCTGCGCCGTGATATTTGCTACCGTTGCCGTCACTTTATGCTGCTCTTTATTCCATGCTTCATACACAGGTCCCACGAGCCGCGTTGCTTTCTTGTTGAGCTCCAGTTCCTGCCGAATCCTGCTGATCTCCGACTTCCGCTCTTCGAGACGCTCCTTCTCCTTCACCAGTTCATCCCGCTTTACAATAAAGCCGTTGTTGGTCTCGGCCGTGGCGAGTTTCTCATGCTGCGTTCTCTGCTTTTCCTCGGCAGCCTTCAACTCAGCCTCAACCTCAGTCTTACGAGCCGCATCCGACTGCGCGAGGCGCTCCAGAAAGCGCAGGATCTCATCGAGATTCCACGCACTCTTCGCTCTGATCGCGCGTTCCTTCAGATCCGAGAGGTCCCCGTACAGAGCATCCTCTTCATCCGCTTTGATATCGTCGAGGTCCTGGAGGATGCTGCGTTCGAGCTCCTTCATGCTCTCTTCAGCTGCATCCATACGGGATTTCAGCTTGAACTCGATATTCTTATACCCATCCGTCATGAAGATCGTACGGAGGATCTCCGTTCGCTTCTCGGTCTTAGCATTCAGAAGTTCCCAGAACTCTCCCTGCGCGATCATGGCGATCTGCTTAAACTGCTTCTCATCGATGCGAAGCAGTTCCTTCACGGCGCTGTTGACCTGGGTCAGCCCCTCGATCGGCGGCTTCCCATCCTCATACAGCACCGCTTTCTCTTGCACCGTGATAACCCCGGTACCGCGCTGCTTCTGCCGTTCGTACGAAGGCTGTCTCCACACGTGGAAGTTTCTTCCCTGATGCGAAAAATAAAACTCCACGAAACTGTCCGTCGAATCCGCGGCGTATTCGCTCCGCAGATTTTTCGTATCTCTGTAAATTCCGCTCGTCGTTCCATACAACGCGAAACAGATGGCGTCGAAGATCATGGTTTTCCCCGCGCCGGTATCGCCGGAGATCAGAAACAGACCTTTCTCCTCAAACGCGCTGAAATCAATATCGGGAACTCTCCCTGCATAAGGTCCGAATGCGCTGATGATCAGTTTAATCGGTTTCATCGATAACACCCGCCTCTCCTGCCGCTGCCTTCATCACTTCCATCTCTTCGTCGGAAATGTCGCAGCCGTACATCAACTTATAGAAATCCCGGATCAGCTCCGTAAACTCTTTTTTCTCCCCGTTTTGCAGAATATCCACCTGCTCGATCGACTGCACGTGCGAATTGTCGTAGTCGATCTTCACAGTATTGGGATAACTCTGTCGGAAAATGCCCATCGCGTCATTGATAATATCCTCATCCGTCAGTGTCGCGTAGATAAAATCCTCCGGTCGTGTCACATTATTCCTGTCCAGCAGTTCCTGCATCGTCCCGCGGATGTGCCGCAGGTCTCTGCGCGGCTTCAGCGGAACCAACTCGATCGTGATCCTTCCGTCCGCCTCCACGGTGATCAGGGGGGCCGACTTCTCATCCGCGGCTTCCCGAAGAGAGTATTTGAGGGGAGAACCCGCATAGCGCACGCTGTCACGCCCGATCCTCTGCGGACAATGGATATGCCCTAAAGCCACGTAGTCGAACTCGTCAAAGCAGTCGTATCCGATCTTCTCAACGAGACCGACCGTCTGCGTTCCGATGCTCTCCGAACCACCAAGTACCGGGTCCTCACCCGATCCCGAAACAAACTGGTGCGCGACCAGAATGTTCGTATGTGTCTTATCAAGCTGCGTATTCTGCAGGATCACGCGCACTGCGTCATCATACGATTCGATCTTCGCGTCCGGGAAGAAATGCCTCACCTGCGACGCCTTCACAAACGGAAGCATGTACACGTCAACCAAGGTATCTCCATCCGTAAGACTCTCCCTGTGCAGCGTTCCGTCAAAAACCGACGAAATATATACCTGTTTCGAAGCGAAAAAAGTTCTTCCGAAATTCAGTCGGTCATCGGAATCATGGTTGCCACTCACCAGGAAGACCTTGATCCCGCGCTTCGACAACTCCACCAGGAAATAATCCAGAAGCCGTGTAGCCGCCTCACTCGGGATCGCTTTGTCGTACACGTCACCCGCGATCAGTACGCCGTCTACCGCGTCCGTATCCGTCAGTTCGAGAATGCGGTCGAGTATAAATCTCTGATCCTCGATCAGATCAAATTCATTGAGCGTCTTCCCCAGATGCAGATCCCCCAAATGTAATAATTTCATCTTTAACCACCTCCGTTACCGAGGGGCGATCACCCCTCTATCGGTCTATGTTACAATTATATATCATAAGGGGCCCGATAAAACGGACCCCTTTACCTCTGCAGTTTCAGATCTTTTTTACGCAAACCGTAAAGAGCGGCTTTGACTTTTGGTAACGGGTCATGACCTCTTCCTTCAAATACTCGAATTCAAAATCCCCGAAAAAGCGGCGGACATCGTTCTCATCGAAGAAACGCTTGATCTCTTTGCCCTCCATTTCGAACACATGTTTTTCGATCTCGGGTCCCTGCCCTGCTCCGTGCGCCACATCCTTCAACGAGTTTACGCGAAAGATCAAATGGCCGCCGGGCATGAGGATGCGCCGGATCTCCGAAACGATGGCTTTGGTATCTTCCTCGTCAAAATAGTGAAGGCACAGATCCGCAATGATCACTTCGAACATATCGTTCTCAAACGGCATACCATCCAGCATATTAAAGCAAACGGCGTCCTTTACCTCCGGAAAATTCTTCTTGATGTTGTTTATGGCATTTTGCGACTGGTCGCAGGAAATGACTTTCTTTCCCTTTTCGATCAGATATTTGGTGTCATTACCGCTTCCGCAGCCCAGATCCAATATAGGCTTCCCGCAGTTCATGATCAGCTCATCAAAACTCTCCAGCCAATCGTCGTACGTGATATTTTCCCTTTTGTACTCCCGGTGTGCATTGTCCCAGTAACGAAGTGAACTCTCTCTGGAAATCTTTGACATGTTTCATCCCTCCCCGGTTTTGTAAGTTTATGGTTTTTCAGTTTTCTGTCTCTTGGTAAAATAAGTATCAGTCCCAGTATAATTGAAATATGCATATTTGTCCACCACTTTATACTCTCATATAAAACAAACGATCCAATCGCATCGGGTATTTCCTGCATTCTTGCATTTTCCATCGATGAGCTTAACTTCCGGCGATCACGGGCTACTTAAACATAGTCTTAAGCATTTCCCGAATCCCTTTTATATCCAGGGGAGTATCTTCGGTTTCGTAGGAGAACATGAGATTTCTCCCCGAGAAGATCCCGCTTCGCCTGTACTCCTCCAGTTTTCTCAACGCTTCTCCCCGGTAATCCGCATCATCCAACAGTCCGAAATGTTCAAAGTAGACTTCCTCTCTCGTTTTTGTATTCAGCAAGGTAAAATCGGGATATGCCTTCTTCCCGGATCTTAACTGCACCTGTTCCTCATACCGATAGGGAATCCCCAGATCATAGAACATATCCGCCAGGATCGCTTCGGATTTTGAGCGGACTTTCTCTCCGCGTCTTGTATCGTAGATCTTTGCTTCCGGCAGATACGGATTCGTCCGAAACGTCTTTGCCATCCATGATTCTGCAACCTGTTCCTTCGTCGCAATATAGGGCACTACCAGTCCTTTTCGTTCCGCACTCAACTTATCATAGGTTAGATCAGCATTCTCTTTTGATAATTGCGCATATAGTTTTTCCAGCCTGTTCAATTCCACATATGCATCCTTCAAAAAGTGTTTGAGGTAATCTTTTTGCGCCAACTGTCCTGCTAAGGCTACTTTCTCTTTTTTGATGTACTCTCCAACAGTGTCCGACTGTTTCAGCATCTGAAAATACCTGACATGTTTCCCACTCCTGCTTACTCGTAATCTCCCATCCGGAAACGAGCCCGTTTCTCTCTCCGCCTTAGCGATCGCTTTCTTAAGCGTAGTTATCCTCGCCTTGATACATTTCAATAATTCTTCCATACTGTCCCCTTTCATCGTTTTTAAGACTAAGCCGGATACTTCCGGCCATTTTAGTCATGTTTTCGTACGGATCTTCTGCCCAAGATCATGCCAGAATCTCACTTTTATAACTAAGTCCACTATTATCCCTTCCCTTAGTCATCTCAAGTTTCATCCCCTCCTTTCCAAAATGACAGTTTTATGCCTAAAGCATGCAATACCTCATGCTTTAGGCATATTTTGTTTCCCGAAGCAGGCTACGATACTCTCCCTGGATGGTTGTCATATGCCTAAAACACAGTGTTTCAGTTGTCTTAGGCATAGATAGTCTCTCGCCACCGGCCTCGATCCTCCCCTGTGAAGCTTCTTTCATGCCTAAAGCTAGCGATATATCCTGCCTTAGGCATATTTTGTTTCCCAAAGCAGGCTACGATACTCTCCCGGGATAGTTGTTATATGCCTAAAACACTGTGTTTCAGCTCTCTTAGGCATAGACAGTCTCTCGATCCCAGCCTCGATCCTCCCGTGTGAAGCGACTTTTATGCCTAGAGCAAGCCATTTCACTGCCCTTAGGCATAGATAGTCTCTCGCCACCGGCCTCGATTCTCCCCTGTGAAGCTTCTTTTATGCCTAAAGCCAGACTTTTCGCCTCCCTTAGGCATATCTAGTCTTCCGGCGCAGGCTCCGATACTCTCCCGGGATGGTTGTTATATGCCTAAAACACAGTGTTTCAGCTGTCTTAGGCATAGATAGCCTCTCGGCACCGGCCTTGATCCTCCCCTGTGAAACTTCTTTTATGCCTAAAGCTAGCGATATCTCCTGCTTTAGGCATATTTAGTTTCCCGACTCCCCACCATAAGGCTTCCCCACCTCCCTGTTATTTGCCTAAAGCAAGAAAAGTCGGAGCTTTAGTCATATTTACAACCTGTAGGAGTCACCTCCCCCGTAAAACAGAGTCTAAATCATACGAACAGCCCCATTTCAGAGACCAAGAATACAATAGACCTCCGGGGGCCGCAGCGCCCGGAGGTCTACAATATGTCGAATTTATTATGACTCTATGCTTCTCATGGTCGGAAAGAATAATACGTCGCGGATGGCCGGTGAGTCGGTCAGCAGCATAACCATACGGTCGATGCCGAAGCCGATACCACCTGTCGGCGGCATGCCGAGTTCCAATGCGTAGAGGAAATCTTCATCGGTGTGGTTGGCTTCCTCATCGCCTGCATCTGCCAGAGCATCCTGCGCCTTAAAACGCTCGCGCTGATCGATCGGGTCGTTCAGTTCGGAGTATGCGTTCGCCATCTCCCAACCGTTCATGAAGAACTCGAAACGCTCTACGTAGTTCGGATCTTCCGGCTTCTTCTTCGTCAGAGGGGAGATCTCGATCGGATGATCCATGACGAACGTCGGCTGGATCAAATGCTCTTCTACGAACTCCTCGAAGAAGAGGTTCAGGATGTCGCCCTTCTTATGGCGCTCCTCGAACTCAACGTGCTTCTCCTTAGCGATGGCACGCGCTTCTTCCAAAGTATGGATCTCGTTGAAATCGACACCTGCGTACTGCTTCACCGCGTCCACCATGGTGATGCGGGTAAACGGCTTACCCAGATCCATCTCAATGCCGTTATATGTAATGGTCGTGGTCCCGAGCACTTCCTGGGCCAGATAGCGGTACAGGTTTTCGGTCAGATCCATCATGCCGTGATAATCGGTGTATGCCTGGTATAGCTCCATAAGGGTGAATTCCGGATTGTGACGGGTGTCAACACCCTCGTTGCGGAAAACACGTCCGATCTCGTACACACGCTCCAGACCGCCGACGATCAGTCGCTTCAGGTACAACTCCAGAGAGATACGAAGCTTTACATCCTCATCCAACGCATTAAAATGCGTTTCAAAGGGTCTGGCGGCCGCACCACCAGCGTTTTGCACCAGCATGGGGGTCTCTACCTCCATGAAGCCCAAACCGTCCAAATAGCGGCGTATAGCGCTGATGATCTTCGAGCGCTTCAGGAAGGTATCCTTCACTTCCGCATTCATGATCAGGTCCACATAACGCTGACGATACCGCATATCGGTGTTCGTAAGTCCGTGGAACTTCTCCGGAAGGATCTGCAGGCTCTTCGAAATCAGGGTCAATGTCTCCACATGCACGGAGGTCTCGCCCGTCTTCGTTACAAATACATAGCCGGTCACGCCGATGATATCGCCGATATCCAGCTTCTTGAATTCCTTATACGGATCCTCACCCAGCGCATCTCTGGAAACATACAACTGGATATTTCCCTTCAGATCACTGATGTTGGCAAAGGAAGCTTTACCCATGATACGTTTGGACATCATACGTCCGGCCAATGAAACCGTTTTCCCCTCATATTCCGCGAGGTTTTCTTTGATATCTGCGGAATGCGCGGTCACATCATATTTGGTGATCGTAAACGGATCCTTACCGCTCGCCTGAAGCTCTGCCAGTTTTTCTCTTCTTACCTTGAGAAGCTGGTTAATGTCCACATTTTCTACATTGGTTTCCTTTGTCTGCTCCGCCATAGTGACTCCTTATCCGATCATGATATTCATGATCTTGTATTCTGCTACTCCGTCGTCGATCTCATAAGAAATGGTGTCGCCGACCTTATGGCCCATCAGCGCATGACCCAGCGGAGATTCGTTGCTGATCATCATCATGCTGCTGTTTGCCTCGGTCGAACCGACGATGGAAAACTCTAATTCTTCATCATATTCAAAATCATACAAAACGACTTTACATCCGACGCTGACTTTATCCTTCTCGATATCCTCTTCGTCAACGACCGTAACGTTCTTCAGGAGTTTTTCGAGCTCCTCGATACGGGATTCGAGATCGCGCTGCTCATCTTTAGCAGCATCGTATTCAGCATTCTCGGAAAGATCGCCCTGCTCACGCGCCTCTTTGATCTTCTGTGCAACCTCTTTTCTGCGATATACCTTGAGGTTGTGAAGCTCCTCTTCATACTGTTTGAGGCCGCTGTAGGTAATGATTTTTTGCTCTGCCATGGAAACATCCTCCTGTTGTGTATCTACTTATAGCGCTTTATACACATGTTTAGTATTATAGATAACTGCTTGGCAAATGTCAAGATGCTTTTTCAGTCATTTTCAAGTGCCTGTTTGACTTCGAGCCGAAAAGCCTCAATCAACTGCGTGAGCGCCTCTTTGCTTTCGGCCGCGTTGACCCTGCGGCGCAGCGAAGTCGCGTGCGGAAGCCCCGTCGTATACCAGGCCACATGCTTACGCATCTCCATCGGGGCAATGTACTCGTCTTTGAACTGCGCGATCCGCTCCATATGCAAGAGCATCATATCACACAGTTCGTCGATCGTAGGACGCGGCGGGACCGGCTCTCCGCTTAGCGCCGCGCAGACCTCGCGGAACAGCCAGGGATTGCCCTGCACGCCGCGGGCCAGCATGACCGCTTCGCAACCGGTCTGTTTTCTGCAGTCCAGTGCATCCTGGGCCGAAAAAATGTCGCCGTTCGCGATGACAGGGATCGACACAGCCTCCCGGACACGGGCTATGCATTCCCAATCGGCCTTACCGCTGTAATACTGCTCGCGCAGGCGCCCATGGACCGCGATCGCAGCGACGCCGCAGTCCTGCGCGATCTTTGCGATCTCGACCGCGTCCGCGCCGACACTCACCCTGCCCGAAGCATCGCCTGCGAAACCTTTGCGGACCTTCACGGTGACCGGCACCGGGCCCGCGGCCTTCACCATCGCCGTCAGGATCTCCCGCACCAGCTTCGGTTCTTTCATCAACGCACTTCCCTCGTGATTGTTCACGATCTTCGGCACCGGACAGCCCATGTTCAGGTCGATGATATCGAACGCTCCGCTCTGTGCCAGTTTCGCGGTCTCGCTTGCGAGGACCTCCGGCTCCGAACCGAAGATCTGCACCGCGATCGGATGCTCGTCCGGGTCCACATCGAGCAGCTGCTTTGTATTCACATTTCGAAAAAAAAGAGCCTTGGCGCTGACCATCTCGGTGTAGGTCAGGCCGCAGCCCATCTCACGGCAAATGCCGCGAAACGCGCGGTCTGTCACACCGGCCATAGGGCCCAGCGCCACAGGCGTTTTGATCTGTATATTTCCGATGGAAAAGCTCATGGCTCGTCTCCTTACACTTCATCCAGACCCATATCCAGAAAAACGATCTTATAAAAGGTCTCCAGCGCGGCAAAAAGCTCCCGGTTCTCCATGCGGTAACGGTTGATATATAAGCCCGCGCTGATCTCATCGTACAGATAGTCGTTCGCATCGGAATACGAAGAAAGGTTCAGGTTTCCCTCCTCGTCAAATGACATCAGGAAGATCCCTCCGCACTCTTCGGTAAATGCGACACTTAAGATCTTGATATCGTCTTTGATATTATCCGGCATATGGGAAAACCGGGGATCCAGAAAGTATTTCTGGGTGTAAGAATTGGCCGCGCACATGATGACTTCGTCATTTTTGCCCTTTCCGGCCACATCTTCCAAATTAAGATCTTCCTGCATATCTAACCTCTCCATTTCAAAGTCAGGATCGCGCTTACGACTGCCAACAAAAACAGCACGATCGAGATCACGCCGCCGATCAGTCGATGCAAACGCTGCCGTTGACGCTCACGCCCGGTCGCCTCCGAAAACAGGCTTCGGTATAAAGTGATCCAGCCTGAGATCAAAAACAACGGACAGAACAGGAAAAAGAAAAACTCCGTATCCACCGCCACCAGGATCGCCATGGCGATCACCGCGATACACGCCAGTTCCAGCGTGACATCCATATGACGGCGTCTGCGTTTACCGATCGAGGATATGGTTCCGTAGCCCATACGACTCCTTTCGTTTCGGTGTCTAAACCGGGCAGAACTTATGCTTCGTCCAGATTACCGAGAGTAGCGACCATAACGGCCTTAATGGTATGCATACGATTTTCCGCCTCGTCGAATACGACCGATGCGGGTCCTTCGATAACTTCATCCGTTACTTCATTGCCGCGAACTGCAGGCAGGCAGTGCATAAAGATGGTCTCCTTCTTACCGGTAGCATCCATCAATTTCTGATTTACCTGATACGGGGACAGAAGTGCCATTCTTTCAGCCGCTTTATCCTCCTCACCCATGGAGCACCAAACGTCCGTGTAGATCACGTCCGCGCCGGCTACAGTAGCCGTGTCCTCAGTGATCGTCAGAGAACCGCCGGAAACCTTCGCATAGGACTGACAGAGCTCCACCAGATCCTCCTTCGGCCAGAGTGCCTTCGGGGCAATGATCACGCAGTGCAGGCCCATCTTGGTGCAGCCGATCATCAGGGAATTCGACATATTGTTTCTGCCGTCGCCGACAAAAACGAACTTCTTACCGGTGATGTCGCCGAACACCTCACGCATGGTAAGAAAATCCGCCAGGATCTGCGTCGGATGGTAATCATCCGTCAGGCCGTTCCACACCGGTACTCCCGAATATTTTGCAAGCATCTCTACGGTCTCGTGAGAGTAGCCGCGGAACTCGATGCCATCAAACATACGTCCCAAAACACGCGCGGTGTCTTTGACATTTTCCTTCTTGCCGAACTGGATCTCGTCCTTACCGAGATACTCGGGATGTGCGCCCTCATCGATCGCCGCTACGGTAAACGAGCAGCGTGTACGCGTCGAAGTTTTCTCAAACATCAATGCGATATTCTTACCTTTCAGGCTGGTGCCCAAAATGCCCTTTTTTTTCTTCTCTTTCAAATGCGCGGCCAGGTCGAGCAGATAGCTGATCTCCTCCGCGGTGAAATCTTTAAGTGTTAAAAAACTGCGTCCGTGTAAATTCATGGGGCGTACCTCCTTATCCTATATTTCAAAATCAATCTCTTAAAAATGAAAATATACGTTTCTGCTCATGCAAGAGAAACGTATATCTCATCTTATCTCATTTGTCTTTCACTTGTCAAGTGAAAAATCACTTTTTCGAATAGAAAACGTGGTTGCCGATAATGACTGACACTTTGAAGTTCGGCCACTTATTGTTTGCATCTGCGCTCTTCTTGCTGCAGAAGAAGATCAGCCCGCCGATATTGTTGTATCCGGCACACGCCTGATATGCTGCATCATAACAGGACTGAAGCAAAGGATCGTTGGAAGTATTTTTCTCAGCCAGCCAGATCGCCAGCTTCGAGATACCGTTTTCATCCGTTTTCGCCACGCTGAACTGACCCGGAGCATATATCACACCGCTGAGTGTCGGTCCCCAGTGTCCGGAGATCAGACGGTTAACGATGACATTGGCCACGGCCAGTTTACCTTCCTGAGGCTCGTGTCCGGCTTCCAGACGGATCACATAAGCCATGAGTTTGATATCTTCCGAAGAAAGGTATACGGTCGTACGATTCGGCGTACCGCCGGCAACGTAAAGGTCGATCATATCATAGGCCGGGTCGCGGGCAGGCTGTACGGGCTGTGTTTCCACAGGCGGAACCGGTGTCGTTTCGGCCGGCGGTGTCTCTACGGGTTGCGTTTCCGCAGGCGGAGTTTCCACAGGCTGTGTTTCTTCAGGCGGAGCCGGTGTCGTCTCGACCGGCTGCGTCGGGTGAACGATAACAGGAACGGTGATCACGCTGGTGAACGCACCAAACCGGATCGTCATGGGTATATTGCCGGTAACGAGCGGAACTCCTACGAGTTCGCATGCCCATCCGTTCGGATTCTTCAACGTATGTCCATCTTTATATGTGAGGATGACCTCGATCTCCTTAACGGTTACAGTCTCACCCTCATATTTCGTGCCACCGATATAGCGGGCGGTCATAGCGACTACGGTCTGCGCCGCCTCGGCAGCCTGGCGTGCCAATTCAGCCTGACGAGCTTCTTCTGCTGCACGGCTGGCTTCCTCTGCCGCCGCACGGCTGGCTTTTTCTGCCGCGATTCTGGCTTCTTCGGCCTTACGTGCCTCTTCTGCCAAATGTTCTGCTTCGATACGATTGATCTCCTCGATCGTGATTCCGACGCCCTCGCCTACATCGATCGTAACGAAATCCGCACTCGCATAGCATGTCTGTCCTTCATATACGGTCTGGACCCAGCCGCCGCACTCGGGAATACCCGTAACCGGAAGCACATCGGCCAGAGAGATCTTACACAAAGCGCGTGCATTCACACTCGGTGCCGTACGAAGGAACAGTTTCTCCGCGCGAACAAACAAACGCATGTTCGACGGAAGCGAGAGGAGCTGTGCTCCATAATAGATATATGATGCATCGACCCAGCCGGTAACATCGCCGGATTCGATAAATGCATAACCACCTGAAAGGTTCTTTAAAACGCCGCCGTTATTCGGGTACAAGCGACCCACTACTGTCTCACTGCCCGGTTCGGAACGAACATTCAAATAGTTATCTACACGATCGGGATTAACATAGAACACCGTATTCAGCAATCTGTAGATCGTCTCATTGTAAAGTGCCTGACGCTGACGTTCGATCTCTTCTGCGGAAAGAGCCGTTTCTTCCTCGGTATATTCCTCTCCCTCGATCTCATCCATCTCCGAAGGGATCTCGATATCCGTCGGGATGGCGAGTTCCGGGTTATCCTCGATCGTAGGAATATTTATATCGGGATCGGTCGCATTCGAAGGATCCGTTTCCTCGGGCAATGTCTCTTCTTCCGAAGGTTCATCTTTATCGATTTCCGCTTTGCTTTCCTTAACTGTTTCCCAAAAATGCTCGGAACCGAAACCTGCAAGAACGTAAGAATAATCATCTGTAACAAACAGACTGGCGATCGCTACATCATCCAAGGGAGACAGGTCGCGGGTGATCGCGGGGACCGGGCTCACTAAAAGCGCATCTGCAGCCTTTGCGATCTTCGGAAGCGAATGGTCTACAGTCTGTACGCTAAGTAAACGCAGCGTCTTCTCATGCATGGCAGTCGCCGCCGCATTATATTTTTCCGTCATATCTGCGGCCGTAGTTTCGATCGTATCTTTATCGGCTCCGACGACCATACTCTCTGTCGGGGCCGGATCCGTTTTCAGTTTTGCATTCGGGGAAGAACATGCGGAAATACAGTAGGAAACCAAAAACAAGCATGCGAAAAGAGTGGCGATCCAACGAACCGTTTTCATCGCGCCACCGGTCTTATGTGCATGATTGAAATTCTTGTGTTTCATCGTAATCATCTCCGTAGGTTCGACAGCTCTGTAATACTTTCTTCATATCTGTGCTGTCCGAAGCCGAATCACCCTTCTCAAAAAGAACCATTCCCTGTTTTTGGGTACAAAAAAGAAGGGCAAAACAAATGTTACAAATATGTTACGAAACAATTTTAGCACATCTTTGACGCTTTGTCAACACCCCCCCCACTTTTTCTGCCTTTTTGCGGGTATTTTGTCTCTCAGCCGCCACTTTTATGGGTAAAATAATGCAGAGGCCCCGCTCTATTTCGAGAGAAACCTCTGCTCTTCTATCTTCTCTGTCTGGCCGCCTCAAACAGCACGACCGCGCTCGCGATCGCTGCGTTTAAGGATTCGATAGAGCCGTCCATCGGTATCCGGATATGTTGCCTGCAGGCATCCAGGACCGCCGCCGACACGCCGTGTGCCTCGTTACCGATCACGATCGCCGTAGCTTCTGTATACGATACCTTCGTATAATCCTCGCTTTGCCTTAGCGAAGTCGCAAAACATCGGATTCCGCTGTCCTGCATCTTTCGGATCTCCCCTGCCAGATCGCTGCATCTGCGATGCGGCATCCGGAACACGGAGCCCATCGTCGAACGCACCACTTTCGGGTTATACAGATCGACCGTATCGGACGACATAACGATCTCACTCACTCCGGCAGCCTCGGCCGTACGAAAGATCGTTCCCAGATTTCCGGGATCTGCGATCCCGTCCAGGACCAGATAGAGGCCGGGCTTTTCGTTTTTCCCGGGAAATGTCTCCGGCATCCGCACGATCGCGAGCACGCCCTGCGGCGTCTGCGTATCGCAGGCCGCATCGAACACATGGTCCGCGACCACTTCATAACTCACACCGCCAAACAACGCTTCGTATTTGCCGATCTCTTCTTTCTGAAACTGTTCCGAAACATAGGTCTTCAGCAGTAGTTTCTTCGGCACCTCCGAAAACAGGCGGACGCCCTCCACCACGAAGGCTCGATTCTTTTCGCGCGCAGAAGCCTTTCGCTGCAGAAGCGAGATATATTTCATTTGTGCATTGGCCGATGATGTGATCATTTCCTACTCCTGCTTATCTTTGGGCGTTTCTTTCTCTTTCGTTTCTTTCTTTTGCTTCAGAGCCTGCTTTTCTTTTTCGAGCTTCTCCGCGCGCTCTTTTTTGATCTTCGCCAGTTCTTCCTCCGTGAGGTTCACGTGCGGTATGAAAAACGCTTTCTGCTTTTTAACCAAAATGTGTCCCGTAATGATGAACGCCAGTCCGGCGACGAAGAGCACCGCGGACAGGGCCTGCGACACCGGAATGCCGGTCGAGCCGATCTTCAGCTGGTCGCTGCGGATACCTTCGATCCAAAAGCGGCCTGCTCCGTATAACAGAAGGTAGAACCCGAACAGCTCTCCTTTGAACTTTCTGTGTTTGCGGTACAGCACCATAAAAGTAAATGCCAGCATGTTCCACGCGAATTCATAGAGGAACGTCGGTGCGACCTGGGTATAGGTCCCGGCCAGCTCCGGCAGGCGCTCCTGCATGTCTTTCGCCAGCATCGTAACATACTCTGAATTCACCAGATTATTATTGAGCCGCATGGCGAACAGGCCGTCCGACACACCGCCGAACACCTCGCAGTTGAAGAAATTGCCCCAACGGCCGATGGCCTGGCCCAGGATCAGGCCGATTACGCCCATGTCCACCATTTGAAGAAAACGGCGCTTTTTGATCTTCGTGAAGACGAACATCGTAACGATGGCCGCGATCGCTCCACCGTAGATCGCCAGACCGCCCTGACGCAGGTTCAGGATCTCCGCCAAGTGATCCTTATAATATCCGAACTCGAATATAACATAATAGAGACGCGCGCCGAGGATACCGAACAGAACTCCGTAGATGATGTAATCAGAGTAGTCCTCCGGATCATCGCCCTCGATGGTCCCCAAATGCTTCGCCACGAAAAATCCCGCAGCCAGACCGATCATGATCATGATCGCATAAAGGCGGATCTCGACCCCGAAGATATTAAAGCCTTGCGGCAAATGTTCTATATTGATCCCGAGATTGGGAAAACTGACGTCCGTCATGTCATTCTGCTCCTGAATCTGATACTTGATCTAAGGGAAACGGTCATCTTCTTCCGTTCATCCCGTATCAGTTTATCAAAATTCATCCGATACTTCAAGAAGAATCCGTAGGCATCGGTCGCTTTGTTCTCATAAGCACAAAGCTAACGGTTGAATGCCCCCATGAATTCTACTTGTACATTTCTCTTTCTTTATGCTATAATAAGGCGGACGCGCCAAAGCGTCGGACTAAAGGAGTTTATCAAATCATGAAATTAGGAATCGTCGGTCTGCCGAATGTCGGCAAGAGCACACTATTCAATTCACTTACAAAAGCAGGCGCAGAAAGCGCGAACTACCCTTTCTGTACGATCGATCCGAACGTCGGCATCGTTCCGGTCCCGGATCCCCGTCTGGCCCAGCTTGCAGCCCTCTACGACTCTGCGAAGATCACACCCGCGGTTGTGGAATTCGTTGATATCGCCGGCCTGGTGCGTGGCGCCTCGAAGGGTGAAGGCCTGGGCAATCAGTTCCTGGCGAACATCCGTGAGGTCGATGCGATCGTTCACGTAGTCCGCTGCTTTGATGATACGAACGTTATCCATGTCGAGGGCAGCGTCGATCCCGCCCGTGACATCGAGACCATCAACCTCGAGCTGATCTTTGCGGATCTGGAAGTTCTGGAGCGCCGCATTTCCAAGACCGGTAAGAGCGTCATGGGCAATAAATCCCTGGCGAAAGAACTGGAGAGCCTGAAGAGACTTAAAGATCATCTGGAAGGCGGAAACATGGCGATCACGCTGCAGCCCGCCGATGAGGACGAAGCCGCCCTCTTCGCTTCCCTGAACATGCTGACCGGAAAGAAGGTCATCTACGCGGCCAATGTCGATGAAAGCGCTCTGGCCGATGACGGTGCTTCCAACCCGTACGTAGCAAAGGTCCGCGAGATCGCGAAGGCTACCGGCAGCAGTGTATTTGTCATCTGCGCGCAGATCGAACAGGAGATCGCCGAGCTCGATGACGAAGAAAAGAAGATGTTTTTGGAGGAGCTCGGCCTGTCCGAGTCCGGCCTGGAGAAACTGATCGCGGCCAGCTACGATCTGCTCGGTCTCATCAGTTATCTGACCGCAGGTCCGACCGAGACCCGCGCATGGACCATTACCCGCGGAACGAAGGCGCCGCAGGCGGCCGGCAAGATCCACTCCGATTTCGAGCGTGGTTTCATCCGTGCCGAGGTCGTAAACTACCAGGACCTGTTGGACTGCAAGACCTACAATGCCGCAAAGGAAAAAGGCCTGGTCCGTCTGGAAGGTAAAGACTACGTCGTACAGGACGGCGATGTCATCCTCTTCCGCTTTAATGTATAAGGAGGTTACCTATGAACACATTTGATAAAGATGACGAACTGTTTTCACAGAATGACGAGAACAATATCGAGATCCCCGAAGATGAATTCAGCATCCTCGATGATTTCGACGACGAAGAATACGACTACTACGAGCCGGACGGTGATTACATCATCGACCTTGAGGACGAAGAAGGCACTACGATCCCCTGTCAGGTGTGCTTCTACTTCACCCTTCGCGGCCACGATATCGTAGCTCTGTCGCCGCAGGACGGTGAGTACGATGACAGCATCATCCCGTACTTCTACACCGAGTACGAAAACGGAAACTTCGACATCGACCCGATCGATGACGAAGAGCTCTACGAAGAAGCCCTCGACCGCATCGACGAGATCCTCGACGACAACGACTTCGACGAACTGCCGGAGTAAACGCGCACATAACCTGACCCGGAGGTACCACACGGCGCCCCCGGGTTTTTTTGTCCCCATTTCCGAGGGGTGGCCGTCGCACGCAATCACCGGCGGGAAGTTCACTGCGCTGTGATAATCCGGCTGCAGATTTATCCTAAATCCGCAGCCATCGCTCGGTTCAACGCCGGATTTCAGGGGGCCCTGCTCGACTTCGGCCGTTTTCCGATGAAAAC